>JBJMLU010000092.1:0-35788 GCA_045805145.1 Flavisolibacter sp.
AACTTTCCCTCAGGCTCTCTTCTGCAAAGAACCATTCTCAAAAAGCAATTGTTCAATTTGTGTTTTCAGATTTTTGAAACTCACTTCTTTCTCGAAACGCTGGCCATTGATAAAGAGCGCAGGAACCTCTGTTACACCAAGTGAGATGCCTTCGCGCAGGTCGTCCTGCACATACCATCCCCAGTCGCTGTTGATCAGGTGATCCAGAAATTTTTTGTCCTGTACACCCACTTCCCTTGCATACGACTTGAGGCTAATCAGTCCAAGATTTTTGCGGTGTGCAAACAGGTTCTGATGCATCTCCCAGAATTTTCCTTCCTGTGCAGCACCAATGGAGGCTTCGGCTGCCTTGTGCGCTTTTTGGTGAATCCTGGTCAGCGGAAAATGACGGAAGATAAAACTGACCTTGTCTCCGTATTTTTCAAAAGCCTGTTTGATGGCTTCATTGGCCCTGGCGCAGGCTTCTGATTCATAGTCACCGAACATGACCATTTTAATTGGGGCAGCCAGACTCCCTGTGACCACATCTTTGGGTGGAATGACGGGAATGGGCTCTTTATTATTTTTCATCTTGATTAGGTTTTCGGACGGCCTGGCCGTTCTTTAATTAGCGGAAAATGATGCAAGACTGGGTCCGGAAGAATCCATTACGATCAGTCTTTGCAGTCTTTCCATTTTTCTTTGTTCTACTGCTCTTTTTAATTTCCGTTCGAGTTCAAATGTTGTTTCTCCTTGATAATACAAAAGTTGCAGGTGCTCGTGAAGAATAGGAAGAACCGCCTGCAATTTTTTGTGATCAATTGCATGGTCTGTTTTGTCGGCAAGGACAAAATCAAAAGAACAACGATGACAGAGCTCGATGGCTTCCTCATGCGAACCGGCACGACTCCAATTAAAATCCGAACTGTTCGCAATATCATCAAGGGTTGTATCCTTTTGAGACGATATGATCAATACTTCTTTTTTTCTGTTCATTTTTTTAACTCCTTTGAAGGCCCCTACCTGGGCAAGCCTTTCATCTATTTGCTATAAGTGAAGAGTCAATCCTATGGGATTGAGGCTGGCTTGCAACTAATGCAAATTCCGTGCACAAGCCCGGATTGTAAGGTTCCACCGAATTCCATGCCTCCGTGACTGATAAAACTGTCCTTTAGTCATTCTTTTACGTCAACCGGCAAGCGTTGACCGTTAACCGTCGTACGGAGCGGAGAGTTTTGGTTCGAAGCTGTGATTTGATCTAACCGGATTATTTTTCCGCGGTTTTATTTTATAGAACAGATATTGCTGATGATTTGTTTAGTATAGACCAGTCTTTTAATCGACGCTACTATAACAAGACTCATTTAAGAATTTTAGTCTAAAACTTTTATCCGGCAGTAAGCTCTGTTCTGTCGTTCGCTGCTGTTACGGTTGTCGGTTGTCGTTATCTATTCCAGCTCCTGATCCACTCCACGCAGAGGTTCGTCCATTGCACAGCAGTGCCACTCGAAAGTCCAAGTGCAAATCCATGACCGCCTTTGGGGAAGATATGCATCTCGGTAGAAACGCCATGACTTTTCAATGCCTCGTAAAAAAGAAGACTGTTTTCAACGGGCACCGCGTTGTCGTCGGTGGCATGAACAAGGAAGGTGGGCGGCGTGTTTGCTGTAACTTGCAGTTCGTTTGAAAACCGCCGGGCCAGCGAAGAATCAGGATGTTCTCCAATCAAATTATTACGCGAGCCGGCATGCATGATAGTTTTGGTCATGGAGATCACCGGATACACAAGGATCATGAAATCGGGACGCGCACTTTGCTGCTCAATTGAATCGGATGACTGGCTGTTTCCTTCGTCAAACTGAGTTCCGAGAGTAGAAGCCAGGTGTCCTCCTGCGGAAAATCCCATTACACCGATCTGATTGCTTCTGATGTTCCATTTGCCTGCATTGAAACGAATGATCCTGAGTGCCCGTTTTGCATCTGTGATGGGTGAGAGATAAGGAACAACATTACTTTTTGAATTGGGCAAGCGGTATTTGAGCACAAAGGCGGCAATTCCTTGTGCATTGAGCCATTTGGCAATGTCGGTTCCTTCCCAGTCATAAGCAAGAATTCCATAACCACCACCTGGACAAATAAGTACTGCCTGTCCGTTTGCATTTTTCTTTGTGGGCAGGTACACGTTGATGTCCGGTGTCTGTACAAGACTAATGCTAAGGATTTCTGTATAGACTTTTTTTTCAGTTTCGCTGGTCTTCTGATAATTGGGGACCTTGGCCTCGGGCCAGAGTGGAATTCGAAGTTCCTGTGCGTTCATAAATTGAAACAAGAAAGAAAAGAAAAAAAAGAGGTTTGCTTTTTTCATGTCAGGGTGTTGAGCGGAACTAAAATAAGAATTATTGAGTTTATAAAAGTCTTGCCAGTCTTTCGTCAGTAAAATCTTTGATAAAGGCTTTTATATGTGTCTGGTCTTTGAAATCCGCGGGATGGTGAAGTGTGGTGATGATGATGCAGTCCATACCTGCATTGGCTGCGGCTTCCGCGCCTTTGGGCGTATCTTCAAATACAAGGCAGGAAGAAGGAGGAAGCGATAATATTTCCGCACATTTCAAAAAAGTTTCAGGATGGGGTTTGCTCCTACAAACATCATCTGCGCTTACAATGGCATCAATCAGTGAACGGATCTGTAATCCGTCAACAACAAAATCAATATTGAAAAGAATTGCTGCAGAACCAATGGCTATTTTATGGCTTGCTGTCTTTATTTGTTTCAGGAATGTTTCGAGTCCATTGATTAATTGCAAATGTGGACGGAATTCTTTCTGATAAGTTTTTTCTTTGTCATAGCTCATTCGGTCTTTTTCTTGCAGTGAAAATCTTCCTGGAAAAATTCTTTCCAGCAACTCATGGTTTTTCCCGTAGCATTCTTCCTTCACTCTTTCCCTGCTGATACCGGCGCCCAGTCTGTTGAGTATTTCGTGCCAGGCCCGGATATGATAATTCATATCATTGATCATGGTTCCATTCAAATCGAAAATAAAGGCTTCATAGCTTTTGGGCTGATCCATCGGGCAATATTAAGGTATTGGGGTTTTAGGTGGAATTTGGAATTAGGAATTGGGAATTTGGAATTAGGAATTAGGGAGAGAACAGGTTACTATGAAATCATCAATCCCCGCCCGAACGTACCGTTCGGTACGGGCAGGTGTGAAATCCTCTCTCGAAAACCTACGTGTCCTCTTTTCTCTATGATGAAAATCTCTATCATGCGTTTCATCCATTTCCTTAGTTTTGACAATATCCAACAAACAATGATGAGAAAAGCTTTACCCTTTCTGTTTGCCGTTTTATTTTTTGGATGTTCGGTCAGCAAAGGAAAAAAAGGATTGGATCCGGCACTTCAAAAAACCTTTGATCAGAATTTTATCGATGCTTCCGCTCAGTACAGGAATATGATGAAAAGCCTGCCTGCAGGAAGGTTTCCGAAGACTTATGATCCAAAGACCGGGCAGCTTCAGACCAGCAGCTCGGACTGGTGGTGCAGCGGATTTTATCCGGGAACGCTTTTGTTTCTGTATGAACAAACACAGGATCAAAGTTTTCTCAATGAAGCCGAACGCATGCTTCAAATCCTGGAAAAGGAAAAGAACAATACCGGCACGCACGACCTGGGTTTTATGATGTATTGCAGCTTTGGAAACGCATGGCGCATTCAACCCAATGAACATGACAAGGAAGTTTTGCTCACCAGCGCGCGATCACTTTCTACTCGTTTCAATCCTAAAGTTGGTTGCATCAAATCGTGGAATTCGAAGCCGGGTGATTTCCTAGTCATCATCGACAATATGATGAACCTGGAACTTCTTTTCTGGGCCACCAGGATGAGTGGTGATTCTTCTTTTTATAAAATTGCCGTGACGCATGCAAATACCACGATGAAAAATCATTATCGTTCTGATTACAGTTCTTATCATGTGGTGAATTACAATCCGGAAACAGGAGCAGTACAACAAAAGAAAACCGCACAGGGAGCAGCCGACGAATCGGCATGGGCGAGGGGACAAGCCTGGGGACTCTATGGCTTTACTGTAATGTACCGCGAAACAAAAGACGAGAAATATTTAAACCAGGCGCAGAACATTGCTTCCTTCCTGCTCCATCATCCCAACCTTCCAGCGGATAAAATTCCGTACTGGGATTTCAATGCCCCTGGAATTCCCAATGCACCGCGTGATGCTTCCGCAGCGGCTATCATCGCTTCTGCACTCCTGGAGTTAAGTGGATACAGCAATAAAGAACTTTCGAAAAAATATACTGACGCGGCTCAAACCATGCTGCGTAATTTATCATCTGATCCATACAAAGCTGCAGTAGGTACGAATGGCGGATTTATTCTTCAACATTCCGTGGGTAATCTGCCCCAGAATTCGGAAGTAGACGTTCCCCTGACCTATGCCGATTATTATTTTGTGGAAGCCATGAGAAGATATGAACGGATGATGAAATAATTTTGATCGGCAATTCAATCGACAACAAAACGAAAACATGAAGCAAACTCTTTTCGTGTTGGTCTCCTTCACTCTTTTGCATCTCGCTTCTGCGCAGGAAAGTCTTTCATCCGACAGGAAGCTTTGGCTCGACTACATGGACCGTGTGGCGAGACCTGTTCTTTCGAATCTCGCACAGGACAGGCTGAAAGAAAAAATGCCTGTTGAATTGTCCATACGTGTTGACAATGCAGCCAATCGTTCAACAGTAACCTATCTGGAAGCGCTGGGAAGAACACTCAGTGGACTGGCACCCTGGCTTCAATTGGAAGGAGGATCCAGGGAAGAAACAGCACTGAGAAAACAATATCGCGATTGGTCCCTCAAGGCCGTTACCAATGCAGTGAATCCAAAAGCAAAAGATTATTTGAAATGGAATGGAGGACAGCCGCTGGTAGATGCTTCGTTTCTTGCCTTTGCGCTGGTAAGATCTCCCTGGCTTTGGGAACACCTGGACAGCCCTGCGAAAGAAAATCTGCAAACTGCTTTCAGGACGACCAGAACAACGGTTCCCGTTTATTCCAATTGGCTTTTGTTTTCAGCCATGATCGAAGCTTTTTTTTGCAAGTACGGAATGGATTATGATGCAGTTCGCGTTGATTATGCGGTTCGGGAATTTGCGCAACACTGGTATGTAGGTGATGGGATGTTTTCGGACGGGATGCAGTTTCATATGGATTATTACAACAGCATTGTGATCCATCCCTTCCTGGCAACAATTGTGACTATCATGAACGAAAAAAATAAATCGTATCTATGGTTTTCACCCAGGCTCGATCAGATGAACAAACGCTATGCAGAAATTCTGGAACGAATGATCAACACCGATGGATCGTATCCGGTGATTGGCAGATCGATTGTGTATAGAGCCGGAGTCTTTCATCACCTGGCAGATATTAGTTTGCGTAAACAGTTGCCAGAATCACTCAGGCCGGCTCAAATCCGCGGAGCATTGACAGCGCTCATACAAAAAACTTTTTCCTCATCTACTACATTCAAAAACGGATGGCTCACTATTGGCGTGTATGGCGCGCAACCCGACCTTGCAGAGGGATACATCACAACAGGTAGTCTTTATCTCTGTGCTGATATTTTTCTTCCGCTTGGATTGCCCGACACCGATGAATTCTGGTCGGGCCCTTCACTTCCCTGGACCTCGGTAAGACTTTGGAAGGGAGAGGATGTACCTGCTGATCACGCATTGGATCTTAAATAAAACTTAGGAAGCATGAATAAAATAAGTACGAAAAAATTTCAGTTGATCTTAACCGTTGCCCTTCTTCTTATCATTACCCAGGGCTTTGGACAGAAAGAGCTGATTACTGATATTCCATCGAGAAAAACCACTTCGCTCAACGGGAGCTGGCAGTACATCGTTGATCCATATGAAACCGGCTTCTATGATTATCGCTACCAGGAGCGTCGTCAGAACGACCGTGAAGCTTATTGGAACAGCGATGTTCCCGACAACAAGACAGACAGAAAGGAACATGGATATACAGACAAGTACACTCTAAAAGTTCCGGACGACTGGAATTCACAAGACCCGAAATTTCTTTATTACGAGGGAACAGTATGGTACAAGAAGTCATTTGATTTTCATACATCAGACCAATCAGCAAGGGTATTCCTTTATTTTGGCGCCGTTAATTACAGGGCAGACGTGTATTTGAATGGAAAGAAGTTGGGCGTGCACAAGGGAGGATTCACTCCATTCAATTTTGAAATTCCTGATTCTGTTTTGAAAGAGAAAGATAACTTCCTGGTGGTTCGTGTGGACAATAAAAGAGATAAGGATGAAGTGCCTACACTCAATACAGACTGGTGGAATTACGGAGGCATTACAAGAGATGTTGATCTGGTGGAATTACCGCGGAATTTTATCCAGGATTATTCCATATCGCTGAAAAAGCCAGCAGCAACGGTTCCATCATCAAAGAATGCGGTTGTGGAAGGTTGGGTGAAGCTCAATGGAAATGCTGCTCCTTCTTCAGTTGCAATAGAAATACCCGAACTGAAAATCAAAAACAATTTTACTGTTAACGGTTCTATTGCGCGGTTTAATTTTAAACTGCCATCGGTACAATTCTGGACTCCGGAAAATCCAAAGCGATACCAGGTAATTGTTCGCACCTCATCGGACAGGATTGAGGACAAGATTGGCTTTCGTACCATTGAAGTATCGGGCAAACAAATTCTACTCAACGGCAAGCCGGTTTTTCTGCGCGGCATTTGTGCCCATGAAGAAATTCCTCAGGAGGGAAGGCGTGCTTACAGTGAAAAGGATGCACTACAGTTATTGGGATGGGCAAAGGAACTTGGTTGCAACATGATGCGCCTCGCTCACTATCCGCACGATGAAAGCATGACCCGAATGGCTGATTCTGTCGGCATACTTGTCTGGTCGGAAATTCCTGTGTACTGGACCATCAATTTTGGAAGTGCGGAAGTGTATGACAAGGCGAAGCAACAGCTAACGGAAATGATCACCCGCGATCACAACCGATGCAGCATTATCATCTGGTCGGTGGGTAATGAAACGCCGGTGAGTCCCGTTAGAACAAGTTTCATGAGCAATCTGGTTGCCGATGCAAAAAAGCTGGACTCCACCCGCCTGGTTTCAGCAGCATTGGAAGTCAGTAATCGCAATGGTGTTAGCACCATCGATGATCCGTTAGGTGCTTATACGGATATTGTTGCGGTGAATGAATATCTGGGGTGGTATGGCGGACTGCCTTCTGCCTGCCGCACCGCCGTTTGGCAAACTGCATACACCAAACCTTTGTTTTTTAGCGAAACAGGCGCCGAAGCCCTGGGTGGTTTTCATGCTGATTCTCTTACCAGATGGAGTGAAGAATATCAGGAATGGTATTACAGGGAGCAGGTAGCGATGATGAAACGCATGCCCGACAATTTTGTTGGCCTCTCGCCCTGGATCCTCTGCGACTTCCGTTCTCCGCGCCGGAATAATCCTGTGTACCAGGAAGGCTGGAACAACAAAGGATTGATTGACCACAAGGGGAATAAGAAGAAAGCGTTTTATGTGTTGAGAGAATATTATCAAATGAAACAAGCTGTTGGCTTTTAGCTGTTGGCTGATGGCTTTTGTTGCGAGTAACCTTCGGCTAAGACAATGTTTGGATGGTGTGGCCTTACATTTCATGGAGATTGCTTCGCTGCGCTCGCAATGACGTTTACGGGTTTCGAAGTTGATTTATAATTCATGTGCATGTCTTAAGTAATGAACCTGACTTTTGGTTCTATGTTGCCGGAGCTTTCAATGATAAGGTCAGCATCCACCTGTAGTCAGTCGTCATTGCGAGCGAAGCGAAGCAATCCCCAACCAACCTTAGTACGCGTAGTACTGTGATTCGTCTTTGCGAGCGAAGCGAAGCAATCCGCAATCAACATTAGTGTGCTTGTCTGTGATCCGTCATTGCGAGCGGAGCGAAGCAATCTCCATGAAATGTAAGGCCACACCAAACATTGTCTTAGCCGAAGGCTAGTCCGAAGAAAGACTCGTAGCTCGAGACCAGTATCTTGTCTTAGAAATATTTATCGGGCTTAGGCACGAGGTTCAAAAACGCATCGATTTTCAATTTGTATTTTCTTTTATCGAGCTTATAATAGAAAGCGCCTTTCTTCGAACCCGATTTGTCTTTTCCATTCTGGCGCACAAGAAGCCCGGTTGAAAGCAGCTTTCGTGTGAAATTGCGGCTGTCGAAAGGAGTGGCATATACACCCTCATACATATTTTGCAATTGCGGAATAGTGAATTTTGCCGGAAGTAGCTCGAAGAGTATGGGATGAAGCGAAGCCTTGTAGCGCAATTGCTTTTGCGCCATTCGTACCATGTCATCGTGATCGAAGATGAGGCGCGGCTTGTTGTCGAGGGCAAACCATTCGGCATGATAGTCTTCACTGAGTTGTTTTTCGTAGCGATGAATATCAATGAGTGCAAAATAGGTCACGGACACCGTTCTTTCACGGGGATCGCGTTCGGGATCACTGAAGGTATGGAGCTGCTCCATGTACACATTCTCGAGCCCTGTGAGTTCTTTCAATACACGATCTGCTGCTTCCTGGAGTGTTTCGTCTATTTGAAGGAATCCACCCATGACGCTCCACTTTCCTTTCTCCGGATTAAATCCTCTTTTGATCAGCAATAGTTTCAGGTGCTGTCCATCAAATCCAAAGATGATACAGTCCACTGCCAGTAAAATGCGTTTCTGTCCCAGGTAATGTCTCATACGAAGGCGAGTTCTGATTCAGGTTTATCTGAATGAATACGAAAATAGTTCATGAAGGGTTTTGCAGGCTCAATGAAAAATTCTGCTCATTTGTAAAACACTTCATTCCAATGAAGCTCTTTTTTAAATTGCCTGATCTTTGTATCCCTGTCAATGACCACGGATTCAATACCCGCCATCTCTGCGAAGTCCTGCAAAAGTTCGCTACTCAGATTCTGGCTGAAACAGGTATGATGCGCACCTCCTGCGATTATCCACGCCGCGCATGCTGTCGGCAGGTCGGGAAGTGGTTTCCATAGTGCTCTTGCTACTGGAAGTTTGGGAAGATCGTGTTTTGGTTCCACAGCCTCCACTTCATTTATCAGCAGCCGAAACCTGTTGCCCATGTCAACGAGTGAGGCATTGAGCGCAGCCCCGGAACCAACATTAAATACAAGTCGTACAGGATCTGATTTGCCCCCGATTCCCAGTGGATGAATTTCGCAGGAAGGTTTTCCTTTTGCAATGGATGGACAAATCTCGAGCATGTGCGCGCCAAGTACCAGGGCGGCGGAAGGATCAAAATGATAAGTGTAGTCCTCCATGAAAGAATTGCCTCCTTCAAGTCCTGTTGCCATGGTCTTCATTGCCCGAACCAGGGCTGCTGTTTTCCAGTCGCCTTCTGCCCCGAAGCCATAGCCTTCATCCATCAGTCTTTGCACGGCAATTCCGGGAAGTTGTTCCAGTCCATGCAGGTCTTCAAATGTATCGGTGAAACCTTTATAATTTCCGTCTTCCAGGAAATTGCGCAGTCCTGCTTCAATGCGTGCCGCTTCACGAAGAGCAGCATGTTGATCGCCACCCTTTTTTAAATCTTTTGATAATGTGTAGCGGGTTTCATAGTCTTTTAACAGGGCCTGCACCTGGTCATCGCCGGTTTGTTCAATGGTGCGCACCAGGTCTCCAATGCCGTGGGTGTTTACACTGAATCCGAATTTGATTTCCGCTTCCACCTTATCTCCTTCGGTGACGGCAACAAAACGCATGTTGTCGCCGAATCTTACAAAGCGGGCACCCTGCCAGTCCTGCCATCCTGCAGCGGCTCTGGTCCATTCGTTGATCTGTTGCAGCACGCTCTCTTCTTTCCAGTGTCCCACCACCACTTTCCTGTTCATTCGCATGCGGGTCATGATGTGTCCGAATTCCCTGTCACCATGAGCGCTCTGATTCAGGTTCATAAAATCCATATCAATATCCTTCCAGGGAATATCGCGGTTGAATTGGGTATGCAGATGTAAAACTGGTTTGGTCAGCGCATGCAGCCCCCTGATCCACATTTTAGCTGGTGAAAACGTATGCATCCACACAATGATGCCAATACATTTTTTGTTGTGACTCGCTTCCTGCAAAACAGAAAAAACTTCTTCTGTTGATTTTACGGTGGGCTGAACAACTATGGGAAAGGGAATTTTCTTGCTGTCGTTAAGGAAGCGTACTATTTCCCCGGTATGAGCGGCTACCTGCCTGAGTGTTTCCTCGCCATAGAGATGCTGACTTCCCGTAATGAACCAGACTTCCTGTTCCTTTATTTTATTCATACAAATATTTCCTGGAATGTGGTTTATTGAATGCGCGTTCTTCAGAGGAGTTATGAAACCATCCTGCCTTGATGATCTTTTGTTGCTCCCCCTGAAGGCGAGCCATTCTTTCTGAAAATTTAAATTAAAATTCTCAACTGAATCTCAAGGGCTTTTCTTTCTTTTTCAGATCGATATCCCGCCAAAAATTATTTATTAAGCGTGAAAATAACTATTAACGCATAAAATTTCGCAGAATAATATTATAATCCTGTATTAGGGGCTTGTCCGGATAATTTATGATTGTATCCTTGATGCGGCCTAGTGGCTAAATAGTTGTGGCCCTTGTTATCCAGCTTTGTTTTTTTACCTCACGATGGGATATTCACATTTTTGGCACAGTCAAACAACTGGCAGGAAAAAAAATAAATTTTATAAGCGTCATTCGTACATTTTATTTTTATATATTTATCCTGACCTTAATCCAGCTAACGTTAAACAAAATTGTATGAGAAAATGCTTGCAGCCACAAAGGAGGCCTTCCTTTTGGCAGAGACGCCCTAAGTCATTCACTATTTTCCTCAGTTTTATTTTATTTTTTTCGACTTCCATTTTTTCTCCTGCCAGTGCTCAACAAGTCACTGTTCGCGGTAGGGTAACTTCCGGAGACACAGCATTGGCGAATGTGAGTGTTCAGGAAAAAGGAACGAACAACGGAGCACTTACAGATGCGAACGGTTTTTACAGCATCAATTCCCACCCAAATGCTACGCTTGTATTTAGCTCGCTTGGTTATGGCCTGCTGGAAATAAAAACGGGTAGCCGCACCAGCATCGATGTACAATTGCAATCAACCACTCAACAACTTGAACAGGTAGTGGTGGTGGGTTATGGAACGCAGCGAAAAGCTACACTCACTGGCTCTGTTGCTTCCATAAAAGGAACAGATGTGACCAAGTCGCCTGCCACCAATGTCAGTAATAGTCTTGCCGGACGTCTTCCCGGACTCGTTACCGTGACACCCAGTGGTGAACCAGGTTATGATGGCACCATTCTTCGGATCCGGGGAATCAATACGCTGGGAAACAATGACCCACTGATTGTGGTGGATGGTGTCCCGGGACGTTCACTCGACCGTGTTGATCCGAACTCTATCGAAAGCATCACTGTGTTGAAAGACGCTTCTGCCGCTATCTATGGTGCACAGGCAGCCAACGGAGTAATTCTGGTGACCACTAAAAGGGGAAAGACTGGCAAGCCAACGCTTACTGCTTCCTATAATGTCGGATATGGAAGACCAACCGTGATCCCAAAAATGGCTGATGCGGCTACCTATGCCACCATGCTCAATGAGATCAATGAATATGCAGGACGTGCGCCAAAATATACAGCTGATGACATCAAAAAATATCAGAATGGCTCCGACCCCTGGCGATATCCCAACACAGACTGGTTTAAAGAAGTGCTTCGGCCCTGGTCAGCACAAGGGTATGGAAATCTTTCTTTGAATGGTGGAAATGATAACATGCGCTATTTTGTTTCGCTGTCCAGGAGAACGCAGGATGGATATTATTACAACAGCGGTACGAAATACAATCAATACGACTTCCGTTCCAACCTCGATGGAAATATCAACAAGAACATCAGCATTGCATTTGATGTGGCCGGAAGAATGGAAGACCGCAACTTTCCTACACGATCAGCCGGAAGTATCTTCCGCATGGTGATGCGCGGTAAACCCAATGAAGTGGCATATTGGCCCAATGGAATGCCTGGTCCGGACATAGAATATGGCGACAATCCGGTTGTGGTGAGTACCAAGGCTACGGGCTATGACCGCGACATCTGGTATATTATCAACACCAACGGAAAGATCAATATTAAAGTTCCTTTTATTCCCGGCCTTACCCTCACGGGTAACGCAGCGATAGACAAGGGCCTGGAATTTCATAAACTTTGGCAAACACCGTGGACGCTTTATTCCTGGGATGGATCAACCGTCGATGCTGCAGGAACGCCGGTACTGCAGCCTGCGCAAAAAGGATTTTCCAGTCCCGCGCTCAACGAAAGCACACAGGATAAAACCAACGTATTGTTGAATGGACTGTTGAATTACGAACACCGGTTTGGTTTAAAACATGATTTCAAATTTCTTGCCGGAGCAGAGCGCATCACCGGAAAGTATGATGTGTTCAGTGCCTATCGCCGCAATTTCCTGACACCACTCATCGACCAGTTGAACTTTGGTGCACAGGATGCTTTCATGTCTAATACGGGAACGGGAGGACATAGTGCGCGGCTCAATTATTTTGGTCGCGTGAATTATGACTACAAGGAAAGATATCTTTTGGAATTCGTTTGGCGAGCTCAAACCTCCTATATATTTTCGAGTGAACATGGCTGGGGATTTTTTCCGGGCGTGTCGGTGGGATACAAGATCTCTGAAGAAGATTTCTTCCGCGAACATGTTGGTTTCATCAACGACCTGAAACTCCGGGCTTCCTGGGGAAGAACCGGCAACGATTTGATTGGTGAGTGGAACTATCTTACTACCTACGCAGTCGGAGGCGTTAGGGCACAACCTGGAAACCCGCCGCTTCCTTTTATCACCAATGGCAATGTAGAAAACCAGACACTGTACGAAGTGCAGGTGCCGAATCCGGAGGCTACCTGGGAAACAGCCGACCAGGAAAACATTGGATTCGATGCGCAATTGTTACACAATAAACTTTCTATCACCGCTGATTATTTTGTGTACAAACGTTCCGACATCCTGATCCAGCGTAACGCGTCCATTCCTACTACTGCCGGATTCACACCTCCGAAAGAAAATATCGGTAAGACTTCCAACAGAGGTTTTGATTTCAGCATTACGTACAATCACCCCGGAATGGTGGGTTATCAACTGGGACTGAATGGTGGTTACCAGAAAAACAGGATCGACTTCTGGGACGAACCGGCCGGAGCGCCTTCATATCAGAAAACAACTGGTTATCCCATCGGAAGCAGCTTGTATTATAATGCCATCGGAATTTACCATACACAGGCTGAAGTAGACAAGACTCCTCATCTTCCGAGTGCGCGTCCAGGCGATATCATCTTTGAGGATTACAACAAGGATGGAAAGATCGATGCCAACGACATGATCCGGATTTACAAAAATGATATTCCCCGTTTCACCGGAGGATTTACAGCTTCGGTGCAATTCCACGGATTTGATCTGTCGCTACTCATACAGGGAGCAGCGGGCGCTGTGAGATATATCAACACAGAGTCTGGTGAAATCGGAAACTTCCTCCAGTCTTTTGCCGACAACCGCTGGACGGACGCCAATCCAAACGCATCGGCTCCGCGCACCTTTAACCGCTCCAATGAATACTGGGTGAACAATTCGAATACTTACTGGTTGATGCAAACAGATTATATCCGACTGAAGGATGCCGAGATCGGGTACAATATTCCCGCAAAGGTTTTGCGTCGTGCA
The DNA here is from genome assembly GCA_045805145.1 of Flavisolibacter sp. Taxonomy (GTDB): domain Bacteria; phylum Bacteroidota; class Bacteroidia; order Chitinophagales; family Chitinophagaceae; genus Flavisolibacter. The sequence continues at coordinate 13,817 of JBJMLU010000092.1, forward strand.
GGAATGCAGAACCTCCGCGTGTACGTGAATGCTTTCAACCTGCTTACTTATAGTCCCCACTTTAAAGATTTTGATCCGGAACTTGGGACAGGCAGCGGACAGGGATACCCGCTTCAAAAGATTATCAACTTCGGGGGTTCTCTTACTTTCTAATCAAATAACAACTCATTATGAAACGCATATATTATTTGATGGTCGCAGCACTGGTGTTGGGTACTGCTTCATGCAAAAAAGATTTTTTAAATATCGCTCCGCTCGATGCCTATTCCGACGAACAGGTATGGAAAGATCCGGCGCTGGCTAAAACATTCGTCAACAATATTTACCTCGGTGTTCCTCATGGCTTTAGCAATATCATGATGTCATCAATGGTAGATGAGACGATGTATAATGCCGATTTTGGTTCCAGCAATGTCACCAAGAGCCTCATCACGCCATCAGACCTGAGCATTTTTGACCCGGGCTTCTGGACAGGAAACCGTGAAAGAGGCGTGCAGTGGACCACGGTGTATAAATTTGTTCGGGCTGCCAATCTTTTCTTTGAAAAGATCCAGAAAGCCACATTCACTGAATCGGACAAAAACAATCTCAAAGGTGAAGTTTATTTCTTGAGAGCCTATCTCTATCACAACCTCGTTGAAATGTATGGCGGTGTTCCCATTATCAAAAGAACATTTGGTCTCAATGATAATTTCAATGTACCGCGCGATAGTTATGAGAATTGCGTGAAGTTCATTGTTTCCGATCTGGACTCTGCAGCCACGCTACTTCCATTGACACAAACTGGAAATGACAAAGGCAGGGCCACAAGAGGAGCGGCACTTGCTCTGAAGTCGCGTGTTTTATTGCATGCTGCCAGTGACTTGTATAACAGCAACGCTTCCTGGGCAGGTGCTTATACCAACAAAGAGCTCGTTGGTTACACCAGCGGCGATCGTACGGCGCGGTGGCAGGCCGCCAAGGATGCTGCAAAAGCTGTGATGGACCTGGGTCTGTACAGTCTGTACAAACCAAATCCGGCCAATGCTGCTGAAGCCACAAAAAATTACGGCGACATTTTTATTTCCATGGAAACTTCTGAAGACATCTTCGTTCGGTTCTTTACACCAAAGATCGATGAGAACTGGGACGGCTATAATCCGGGACTGTATAATAATCCTAATGGATGGCACGGTTGGGGAAGCAATACGCCTATCGGTCAGGAAGTAGACGCATATGAGATGGCCGATGGTTCTAAATTCGACTGGAATATTGCTGCGGAAAAAGCAGCACCCTACCTGAATCGTGATCCAAGGTTTTATGCATCCATCAACTACGATGGCGCCAAGTGGAGACCCCGTCCTTCAGATGCAGCAGGAAGAGATCCGGTTGGTATTGTGCAAACAGGCTATTATGAAAAACCTGATGGTACCGTACTACCGGGGCTGGATACACGAAATGGTCCGCTGGAAGACTGGAACGGAACCTATACCGGTTACTATATGCGCAAGTTCATCGATCCCGGTATCAATGCTCAATATGACAAACAAGTGCAACCCTGGCGATATATCCGTTATACAGAAGTGTTGTTGAATTATGCGGAGGCCTGCCTGGGACTGGGACAGGAAACGGAAGCCAGGCAATATATCAACCTGGTTCGTAAGCGCGCAGGCATGCCTGCTATCACTGAGACAGGACAGGCACTGGTTGACCGCTATCGCAACGAACGCAGAATTGAGTTGGCATTCGAAGACCAACGCTTTAATGATGTTCGGAGATGGATGATTGCGCCTGGTGCCTACCAGAATGCGCAAGGTGTAAGTATCCGTTATAAGACTGACGCGAGCGGCAATGTTACTTCAGCTCCCACTTATTCCATCATCAATGCCCAGGACCGGGCATGGAACCCAAGGTTTTATTTCCTGCCGATCAAACTTGATGAAATGAACCGAAACGATAAACTTATCCAGAATCCTTTGTATTGATCTCAAAAGCAGACCAAGGCTGCCCATCAGGGCAGCTTTGTTTTTATTTTCCTTTTATGAAGAAAAATAAGTTCCCGGTTCTTCTGATTTTGGCTTTCTTCTCAATAGCGGTGTCAGCACAGCAAGGAAACCGTAAAATCATTTCATTCGATCGCGACTGGCTTTTTTTCAGAGGCGGGGCACAGGGAGCAGAGTCCATCAATTTTCGTGATGGCGGTTGGAGAAAACTTAATCTGCCGCATGACTGGAGTATTGAAGATCTCCCTGGAAAAAATACACCCTTTGATTCCACTGCCATCAGCCAGGTGAGCGGAGGGTTTACTACGGGCGGAACGGGATGGTACCGCAAACATTTTGTGGTGCCTGCAGAACAAAAAAACAAGAAGAGCCTCCTTCAGTTTGATGGTGTATATATGAATGCCGAAATCTGGCTCAATGGAATTCCACTCGGACAACACCCTTATGGTTACACCAGTTTTTGGTACGACATCAGCAAAAATCTCAAGTACGGAGAAGAAAATATTCTTTCGGTAAAAGTGAGGAATGAAGGAGAGAACAGCCGCTGGTATTCCGGCTCGGGAATTTATCGTCATGTATGGATGATCACCACGGATCCTGTTCATGTCATTCCGTTTGGAAGTTTTGTCACAACCTCTGATTTGAGTGCTGATCAGGCGCGCCTTAAATTAAAAACACAAATTATCAATGAATCGGGCCAGCCAGCTTCACTCAGGGTTCAGCAGCACATCAGAGATGCCGATGGAAAAGAGGTAGCCAGCACCCAATCAAATTCTTCTCTCGCCGCAGACAGCACAGGAGAATTGAATGAACTGATCATAGTCAATCACCCGCAGATATGGAGTGTAGAGAACCCCCAACTTTATACGCTGGTTACGGAAGTTTGGAGAGACGGCATTCTTTCCGACCGCACTGAAACTAAATTTGGAATCCGTACGACAAGCTTTGATGCGAAAAATGGTTTTGTTCTGAATGGAATGCCTGTAAAATTAAAAGGCGGATGTGTGCATCATGACAATGGTCCGCTCGGTGCCTGCGCCTACGACCGCGCTGAAGAAAGAAGAGTGGAGTTATTAAAAGCAAGCGGATTCAATGCCATCCGATGCGCCCACAATCCACCTTCTCCCGCTTTCCTTGATGCCTGCGACCGACTGGGCCTGCTCGTCATCGACGAAGCTTTCGACATGTGGAATGAACCAAAGAATCCTAATGACTATCATCTGTATTTTCGCGACTGGTGGCAAAGGGATGTGCAAAGCATGGTTCAGCGGGACCGCAATCATCCCTGTGTTATTTTATGGAGCATCGGCAATGAAATACCAGAGCGTGGCCAATCACTTGGGGTGAACACGGCACATCAACTGGTCAGTTTTATCAAACAAATGGATAGCTCACGTTCCATTACATCTGCTGTCAACGGCCTTGGTCCTGACAAAGACCCTTATTTTGCAGAACTGGATCTAGCCGGCTACAATTATGCATTTGGCGGCGACCATCAAACCAGCAGTCTGCATGAAAAAGACCATTTGCGCGTACCCAGCCGCGTTATAGTGGGAACAGAATCGTATCCGCTGGAAGCATTCGGAGCCTGGATGGAAGTAGAAGATCATCCTTATGTCATAGGCGATTTTGTCTGGACGGCTTTCGATTATATTGGTGAAGCCAGTATTGGCTGGCGTGGCTATTGGCAATACCAGAATTTTTATCCATGGAACCTTGCATGGTGCGGCGATTTAGACATCACTGGAAAAAAAAGGCCACAGTCCTTTTATCGGGACGCGTTATGGAAGAAGGACCAGCTTTCCATTTTTGTTCAACCTCCTTCTCCTTCTTTTCCTGAAAACCCTTCGCGGGAGTCCTGGTCCAAATGGCACTGGCTTGATGCGGTGACGGATTGGAATTGGAAGGGACATGACCGTCAGCCCTTATTGGTTTCAGCTTATTCTTCTTGCGAAGAAGTGGAACTTTTTTTGAATGGCCATTCACTGGGAAGAAAACCTACAAACCGCGATACAAAATTTATGGCCTCATGGGAAGTGCCCTGGCAAGCAGGAAATTTGAAAGCAATCGGTTATACGGGAGGAAGAGAAGTAAATGTTTCCACTATTTCCACCGCTTCCGAAGTGAGCCAGATCCATTTGAAAGCAGATCGGGACAAAATTAAGGCAGATGGCCAGGACCTTTGTTATGTGGATGTGGAGTTGCAGGATGCTCAAGGCAATCTCCATCCGAAAGCAGAAAACCTTCTTCATTTTCAATTGACAGGACCTGCTACCATTGCAGGAGTGGGAAATGGCAATCCTGTGAGCCTGGAAAGCTACCAACTTCCACAGCGCAAGGCCTGGCGGGGACGTTGTCTGGTGATCATCAAGTCTTCGGGCAAACCAGGAATCATTAAATTAACAGTGTCCTCCGGAAAAATGACGAGGAGCGTGGTGGTGAATGGGGAATGATGAATAGTGAATAGTGAATAGTGAATAGTGAATGGTGAATGGTGAATGATGAATACGGATAGTGAATAGTGAATAGTGAATAGGGAATAGTGAATGGTGAATGGTGAATGATGAATAGGGAATGGGACAGGAAGGTGAAGGATGGGGGCATAATAAAATTAAATTGGGAAGAGGAAGGAGGGAAAGACGAAGGTGAAAATATTTTGGGGGCAGGCAGAGGAAATGCAAATTTTTAAAATGACATTCTTGAAAAGCATACTTAGTTTATTTTTTATCTTAATGATAGGGGCGGCTTCTGGGCAAAACCCTGCTATCAATAGAGCCACAGTCAAAGAGCAAAGAAATATTCTCTTTGACGACAACTGGCTGTTCAAAAAGGACAGCACCATTGATGCACATGAAGTGAATTACAACGATCGCTCGTGGAGAATCGTTCACCTTCCCCACGACTGGAGCATCGAGGACCTGGATCCGCAGATTCCCGGGCGAACAAGCGGACCTTTTGATACAAAGAGTACCGGCGCCAATGCCACAGGCTTTGTTGATGGAGGAACAGGATGGTACCGGAAAAAATTTACACGAACAAAAGAGGATCAGTCAAAGGCCATTCGTATTTATTTCGATGGTGTGTACATGAATTCAGATGTCTGGATCAACGGACATTACCTCGGAAATCATCCCTATGGATACACGCCATTTTATTATGAGCTTACATCTTTCCTTCTTCCCGCAGGACAGGAAAATATTCTTGCTGTTCGTGTACGCAACCAGGGAAAAAATTCCAGGTGGTACAGTGGATCCGGAATCTATCGTCATGTATGGCTGATCAAAACCAATCCGGAACATATAGCGCAATGGGGTGTATTTGTTACCACACCGGTGGTTACAGAAGGAAATGCATTGGTAAATATCAATACCACGTTCCGCAATGAAAATGGACAGGAAGAAAACCTGGTGCTGGAAACAGAATTGCTTGCTCCTGATGGCAGTTCAGCAGGAAAGCAGCGCACACAGATCACAGCTACAGACAAAGCGCAAGATGTACAACAAACTATCCGGATCTCTTCACCTGCTTTATGGTCGACCGACAATCCAAAACTTTATACAGCTGTATCGCGGCTTTTAAAGAACAAGGAAGTGGTAGATGTAGTAACCACTCATTTTGGAGTTCGCACCATTCAGGTAGATGCACGCAACGGATTTTTGCTCAATGGAAAAAAACTGGAACTCCGTGGAGGTTGCATGCATCATGACAATGGACCTCTTGGTTCTGCAACGATTGACCGCGCAGAAGAAAGAAAGATCGAGATCCTCAAAAAAAATGGATTCAATGCCATTCGAACCAGTCATAATCCTCCATCGCAACAGCTGCTCGATGCCTGTGACCGTCTCGGCATGCTGGTGATCGATGAAGCGTTTGACATGTGGGAGAGGGGCAAGAACGACCAGGACTATCATTTATATTTTGACCAGTGGTGGCAGCAGGATCTTTCGTCTATGCTTCTGCGTGACCGCAATCATCCCTCAGTTGTTTTCTGGAGCATCGGAAATGAAGTGAATGAAAGAGCAGATTCTTCAGGACTGGTGATTGCGTCAAAGCTCGTGAACTTTGTGCACCAGATCGACAGTACCCGTCCGGTTACAGAAGCCATCTGTCATTTCTGGGATCATCCGGGACGTCAGTGGGAAGCAACTGCTCCTGCATTTGCTTTGCTTGATGTAGGTGGATACAATTACATGTGGAAGGAATATCAAAACGACCATCGGCTCTATCCAAACAGAATCATGATGGGAACAGAGTCCGTTCCAAAAGAATTATGGGAGAACTGGATGCTGGTGGAATCGCTTCCTTATGTGATTGGCGATTTTGTGTGGACGGCAGTTGATTATATGGGTGAAACAGCGATTGGGCATTCGTTTATGGAAAATAGGAAAGACAGTTTTTCATTGGGCTGGCCCTGGTATGATTCCTGGTGTGGCGATATTGATTTGACTGGAAATAAGAAACCACAATCTTATTTCCGTGATGTGGTGTGGCGCAGAAGCAAAATAGAAATGGCGGTGCATCAACCCATCGGGGATAGTGCAAAAGAGACTACGAGCTATTGGGGATGGCCGCTTGAAGAACAAAGCTGGACCTGGCCGGGAGCTGAAGGAAAGATGATGCAGGTGCGCGTGTTCTCGCGATCACCAATGGTAAGACTGGAACTCAACGGAAAAATTGTGGGCGAACAAAAAATGGCTGACAGCAGCATCACGGCTGTTTTTCATGTTCCGTATCAATCCGGAACTTTAAAAGCCATTGCAGTAGAAAACGGAAAAGAGGTGGGATCTGTGGAACTCAAAACAACAGGACAACCAAGGAAGATCCGGTTGATTGCAGACCGCTCCACCATTCATGCAGGCTCAGACGATCTTAGTTATGTGACAGCTGAAATCACCGATGAAAAAGGAAATCTAGTTCCCTATGCCAGTATCCCTATTCATTTTGAGTTGACTGGTGCTGCAACAATTGCAGCTTTAGGAAGTGGTGATCCGGTGGACATGAGGAGTTTCCATCTCTCCGTTCGCAAATCTTTCCGTGGCCGTTGCCTGGCGATCATTCGCACCAATGGGAAAAAAGGAAAAATTGAACTGAAGGCATCGGGAGCAGGTTTGGAAGCGGCGACGGTAGTAGTGAATAGTGAATGAGAGGGTGAATGGCGAATGGTGAATGGTGAATAGTGAATAGTGAATAGTGAATAGAAAATTTATTAGTTAATTTGATTTGGGGGGAATAAAAACGCAAAGAGCGCAGAGAAGCGCAAAGGGGCGCAAAGTGATGCAAAGTGAAAGACCTTGCGGATCTTTGCGCTTCTCCGCATGCTTTGCGTTTAAAAAAATCTGAGAATGATGAGCAGCTGAGAGCTGTGAGAACCGAAGTCCCGATTAAAACCAAATGAAGAAAACAAATCAGAAAATAAAAAACAGCAAGAGGACAAACAATCACAAACAAAAATCAATTGACAACAAATCATACCTATCATAATAAAATCATTTTAGTTTTCATCATCCTGTGCATGCACTGGACCATTTCCTTTTCACAAACGCAATGGAAGCCCGCAGGAGACAGGATCAAAACCGCTTGGACGGAGCAGGTCAATCCAAATGCTCCGCTGCCGGACTATCCCAGACCACAGATGGTGCGGGGTAACTGGAAAAATTTAAATGGTCTCTGGGATTATGCACTGACTACAAAAGATGAAAATACACCCAGTCAATTTTCGGGTAAGATACTGGTTCCGTTTGCCATTGAATCTTCTCTGTCCGGAGTAGGAAAGACTGTAGGAAAGGACAGTGCACTATGGTATCACACCAGCGTCGCCCTGCCTTCTTCCATGAAAGGAAAAAATATTCTTCTCCATTTCGGAGCAGTTGACTGGCAGACAGATCTGTGGCTGAATGGAAAAAAAATAGGACAGCACCAGGGAGGATATGATCCCTTTTCATTTAACCTGACGGCTTTTCTGAAAAAAAATGCAGTGCAGGATTTGCTTATTCGTGTGTGGGATCCATCGGATGAAGGTCCGCAGCCAAGAGGCAAACAGGTCAAACATCCCAACAGCATCTGGTACACTTCTGTCACGGGCATCTGGCAAACCGCTTGGATCGAAGCGGTTCCTTCCAGCTATATCGACCAAACCAAACAAACTCCAGACATTGATGCAGAAACCATTTCGGTGAATACGGTGATTAAAAATGCACAAACCGGCGATGCCATAAAAATTTCTGCCTTCGATGGACAGACGAAATTGGATGAACAAACAGTGCATGCAGGAGAAGATGCAAAATTGAAAATTGGGCATCCGAAACTTTGGTCGCCTGACCAGCCTTTTTTGTATGATCTGAAAATTTCACTGGTGCGCAAAGGAAAAACACTGGATGAAGTCTCCTCTTATTTTGCCATGCGCAAAATTTCAGTTGGTGTAGATCAGAATGGCATCAAAAGAATGCTCCTCAACAATCATTTTCTTTTTCAATTCGGTCCGCTTGATCAGGGTTGGTGGCCCGATGGTTTGTACACGGCACCTACTGATGATGCACTACGCTACGATATTGACCAGACAAAAAATATGGGCTTCAACATGATCCGCAAACATGTGAAAGTAGAACCTGCACGCTGGTACTACCACTGCGACCAGGCAGGTATGCTGGTGTGGCAGGACATGCCGAGTGGAGACCTTGGAGCCCGTTGGAACAGCAGGCCCGGAGTGGAAATGCCTTCCGATGATATGGACCGCTCGGCGGAATCAGAAAATATTTACCGCACCGAATGGAATTCCATCATGGAGAGCCTGTATAATTTTCCGTGCATCGTGGTCTGGGTTCCTTTCAATGAAGCATGGGGACAGTTCAAGACCAGAGAAATTACGGAATGGACAAAAAGCAAAGATTCTTCGCGATTGGTGAATAGTGCCAGCGGCGGTAGCTATCATGACACAGGCGACCTGCTCGACCTTCATAACTATCCTTCGCCCGCGATGCCGAAAGCAGAACTGTTTGGAAAGCGCCAGGTGCTGGTGCTTGGTGAATTTGGTGGTCTTGGTCTTCCACTGGAAGGCCATACCTGGCAGGACCGCAACAACTGGGGCTATCGAAGTTTTAAAAATGCAGATACATTATTTCAAACATATAGTTCTTTCATCGACCAATTGATTCCTTTTGTTCACAAGGGATTATCCGCTGCGGTCTATACACAAACCACTGATGTGGAAGTGGAGGTAAACGGATTGATGACCTATGATCGAAGAGTAATTAAAATGTCTTTAGATAGATTGAAGAAAGTTAATAGTCGTTTGATAAATGAATTAAAATTTTAAATGAGCGGTAGAAGAAATTTAACCGCAAAGGACGCAGAGAACGCAAAGGGCATTCACTTTGCGCCCCTTTGCGAATATTTTGCGCTCTTTGCGGTTAAATCCTCTCAAAAATTAGGAAACGCTTTGCAATAATCCTTTCCCTCCTTGAAAACCGTCTGACGTCTTAGGACTGCCGACTCTTATAATTGGAATAACTGAATAAATTTACCATGTACAGAATCACATTTCTCCTCTTCATGACGTTCATTCGCCTTTCACTATTCGCTCAGAATACCGTGGTGCTTGCGGTTGACGGCATTGATCCAAAGACAACGATCAGCAGGCATATCTATGGACATTTTTCCGAACACCTGGGTCGCTGTATCTATGATGGTTTTTGGGTGAATGATTCCCTACCGGTAGCCAAAACAGATCGCATACGTATGGACGTTGTAGAAGCATTGCGCAGAATACACATTCCCAACCTGCGCTGGCCCGGAGGCTGCTTTGCCGATGAATACCACTGGCATGATGGCATTGGCCCTCGCAACCAGCGTCCCAAGATGATCAACACCAACTGGGGTGGAGTTACAGAAGACAACAGTTTCGGCACCCATGAATTTTTGGAGTTGTGCAGCCTGCTCAATTGTGAACCCTACATCACGGCAAATCTTGGAAGTGGTACGGTAGAAGAAATGTCGAAGTGGGTGGAGTACCTAAATTTCGATGGACTGAGTCCAATGACCGAGATCCGCAAACAAAATGGAAGGACCGCTCCATGGAAAGTAAGCTTTTGGGGCGTGGGCAATGAAAGCTGGGGCTGTGGAGGCAACATGACCGCTGATTTTTATGCCGACCAATTTCGCAGGTATGCTACGTACGCGAGAAATTATCCCGGTGCTGTACTCAGAAGAATTGCCTGTGGCGCAAATTCTTCAGACTACAACTGGACAGACGTGATGATGCGCAAGGCTGGAAGAATGATGTGGGGAATTTCGCTCCATTATTATACCCTTCCCACGGGCAATTGGGGACATAAAGGTTCGGCTACGAACTTTGATGAAGCCGAATATTTCAATACCATGAAGAATTGTTTGTTCATGGATACACTGGTGACCAAACATTCAGCAATCATGGACAAATACGACAGTGCAAAACATGTGGCGCTGGTGGTAGATGAGTGGGGCATCTGGACTGATGTGGAACCTGGAACCAATCCCGGATTTTTGTATCAACAGAATAGTTTGCGTGATGCACTCGTTGCAGGAACGACGCTGAATATTTTCAACAACCATGCAGACCGTGTGCGCGTGGCTAACCTCGCGCAAACCATCAACGTGTTGCAGGCGCTTATTCTCACACAGGGAACGAAGATTCTGCTCACACCAACTTATCATGTTTTTGATTTGTTCAAAGTGCACCAGGATGCCAAACTGTTGCCCGTTCAATTCAGAAGTCCGGATTATACCGTGAGCGGAAAAAGCATTCCTGCACTGAATGTATCAGCATCACGTGATTCAGCAGGAGTGGTACATATGACATTGGTGAATCTGGATCCCACAAAGAAGGTCAGCATTCAAACCAGTCTGAAAGGAGTGACCTGGAATACGGTAACCGGATTGATCCTGACTTCGCCGAAGCTCACCGATGTCAACAGCTTTGATCATCCCAATAATGTGCAGATACAAAAATTTTTGGGCGCATCGAAAAAAGGAAATGAACTTAGTATTGATTTACCCGCACAGTGTGTTGTGCAGTTGACCTTGCAATAAAGCGGTATGAAAAAAATATTTTTTTCCCTTGCTTCGCTGGTATCCCTCGCCCTCATGGCGCAGACCAGGGACTATCCCATCCAGGCTGTTGATTTCACCAAAGTAAAACTGAATGATCAATTTTGGTTGCCCCGGCTCAAACTAAATCATACAGTCACCATTCCTGCTTCATTCGAAAGATGTGAGAACACCGGAAGGGTGAAGAATTTTGAAATGGCCGCGCAACGATCGGGAAAGTTCTGCACCAAATTTCCTTTCGATGATACCGATATCTACAAAACCATCGAAGGTGCGAGTTATTCGCTGCGCATTTTTCCGGATAAAAAACTGGAAGCCTATATTGACTCATTGATCTATATCATTGGAAAGGCGCAGGAACCCGACGGCTATCTTTATACCAGTAGAACCATCGATCCACTTCATCCACATCCCTGGTCGGGCATGCAAAGATGGGAGAAGGAACGCGAGTCAAGCCATGAACTATACAATGCGGGCCACCTCTATGAAGCAGCAGCAGCCCATTATTTTGCAACCGGCAAAAGAACTTTGTTGAACATCGCATTGAAAAATGCAGACCTCGTTTGTTCTGTTTTTGGTCCGGGCAAAAGACATATAGCACCAGGTCACGAGATCGTTGAAATGGGACTGGTGAAACTCTATCGCATTACGGGGAAAAAAGAATATTTGGAAACAGCAAAGGATTTTGTAGATGCGCGTGGCAATTATGATGGCTATGATCAAAAGAGTCATGACCCCTGGCGCAATGGTTCTTACTGGCAGGACGACAAGCCCGTGGTGGACCAGGACGAAGCAGAAGGTCATGCCGTGCGCGCAGGCTACCTGTATTCGGGTGTAGCGGATATTGCAGCACTTACAGGCGAAGAAAAATATATTCATGCCATTGACAGCATCTGGGAAAACATGGTTTCGAAAAAGATTTATGTCAATGGTGGCATTGGTGCTGTTCCCAATGGTGAACGTTATGGTGCGGACTATGAGCTTCCCAATGCAACGGCTTATAATGAGACCTGCGCATCCATCGCCACGGTATTCTGGGCCTACCGGATGTTCCTGCTTCATGGTGATTCAAAATACATGGACGTGCTGGAGAAAATTTTGTACAACAGCCTGATCTCCGGAATTGGACTGGATGGTAAATCTTTTTTTTACAGCAATGCCTTGCAGGTAAAAAACAGTTTCAATCATCCTTCGCTGGAAACAAGCAGGGCCGGATGGTTTGAATGTTCCTGTTGTCCCACCAACCTCGTTCGGCTTCTTCCTTCTGTTCCCGGTTATGTGTATGCGCAAAAAGATGATGCGGTGTATATGAATCTTTTCATGTCCAGCAGCGCCAGCTTATTAGTTCAGGGAAAAGAAGTGAACATAACGCAGCAAAATGACTATCCCTGGAGCGGCAACCTGAAATTCATCATCAATCCAAAATCCACAGCCAAGTTTTCTCTCAAGCTCCGCATCCCCGGCTGGTCACGCAACGAAGCTATTCCCTCCGACCTTTACAGCTTTATTCAACCAATTATTCTAAAAAGGAATGATCCCGTCAGTTCTGGCAATCCAAACATTTCGGTTTCAGATGATGCTTCCACTCCCAAAATCCTGGTGAATGGGCAACCCGTTGTAATTAGTCTGGAGCACGGCTATGCGGTGATCAAAAGAAACTGGAAAAAAAATGACCTTGTTGAATTGGTTCTTCCAATGGATGTAAAGAAAATTGTCGCCAATCCGGCCTTGAAAGATGATCGTGGAAAGATAGCCCTTCAACGCGGGCCTCTTGTTTATTGTATGGAAGGAATTGACAATGGAGGAAAAGCATCGAACATCCTGATTCCTGAAAATGCAAACTTTACTTTCCGGGTAATGCCGGATCTATTGAATGGTGTTACCGTTATTCAAAGTTTACTTCCCGTGGTGCTTGTTGATGAACAGGGAGAGAAAGTGAGTACACAGAACATGAAGGTTACGGCCATTCCCTATTATGCCTGGGCCAACCGCGGTGAATCGGAAATGGTGATCTGGTTTCCCAAACATGTGAAGGACATTGACCTTCTGACAACAGATGCCCTTGATAAAAATAATTATTCCAAATAGCCCATGAACTCAGAAAAAAATTATGTGATTGGTGTGGACTTCGGAACGGACTCGGTTCGTTCGATGCTGGTGGATGCAGCGAACGGACAAGAAATTTCTTCTGCTGTATTTCTGTATCCACGGTGGAAGTCCGCGCTTTATTGTGACCCATCCACCAATCAGTTTCGTCAACACCCACTCGATTATATCGAAGGGCTCGAAGACACCATCCGACGCTGCCTGATCCAGGCAGGACCGGCCGTGACGGCGCAGGTCAAAGCGATATCTGTGGACACGACAGGATCCACACCAATTGCAGTTGACAAGACAGGTACACCCTTATCGCTACTCAGCGGGTTTGAAGAAAATCCCAACGCGATGTTCGTGCTTTGGAAAGATCATACATCCATTCCTGAAGCAGCGGAGATCAATGCGCACGCAGCTAAATCCGGAACTGATTATTTAAAATACGTGGGCGGCATTTATTCTTCCGAATGGTTCTGGGCAAAACTGCTTCACGTGTTGCGCGAAGATGAGCAGGTGCGATCTTCCATTTATTCCTGGGTAGAGCACTGCGACTGGATTCCATTTTTACTCACGGGTGGAAATGATGTGCATGCCCTCAAGCGTGGCGTATGTGCCGCAGGACACAAGGCGCTTTGGTCCGAGGAGTGGGGTGGATTGCCACCGGACGGTTTTTTTTCTTCGTTGGATCCGCTTCTGAAAAATTTTACTTCGAGATTATTTAAACAGGTGTATACTTCTGATACTTCGGTTGGCACACTCAGTACTGCATGGGCGAAGAGACTGGGACTATCGCAGGATGTTGTGGTGGGAGTGGGTGCGTTTGATTGTCACATGGGTGCGGTAGGCGGACAGATCGAACCTTATTATTTAAGTAAAGTGATGGGCACATCTACCTGTGACATGCTGGTGGTGCCTCCTGATGAAATGAAAGGAATCCTGGTGAAAGGAATTTGCGGCCAGGTGAAGGGTTCCATCATTCCGGGAATGGTGGGACTGGAAGCAGGACAATCCGCTTTCGGTGATGCCTATGCGTGGTTCCGGGAGCTGATGCTTTGGCCTCTGAAAAATATTCTTCCACAAAATAATTCTCTGGAACCCGGGGTTATAGAAAAAATTCTGCTGGATGCATCTGAAAGAATCATTCCCGAATTAACCCGTCAGGCTGCATTGCTTCCATTGCATGAAGAGAGCGAACTCGCACTCGACTGGCTCAATGGAAGAAGAACACCCGATGCCAACCAGGAACTCAAAGGCGCTTTCCTTCAACTTGACCTCGGCACGGATGCAGCACATTTATTCCGCTCACTGGTAGAAGCCACTTGTTTCGGAGCAAGAGCCATCATTGAAAGGATTCGAGAAGAAGGTATTCCGATCAAAGGCATCATCGGATTGGGAGGTGTGGCGAAAAAATCTCCCTTCATCATGCAGGTGATGGCCGATGTAACGGGCATGCCTATCCGAATTCACCAGTCCGACCAGAGTTGTGCCCTCGGTGCAGCGATGTTTGCAGCCACTGCAGCGGGGCTCTATGAAAAAGTGGAAGATGCGATGCAGTCGATGGGACCGGGCTTTGATCAAACTTATGATCCGGATGCTGCGCGCAAGGCCATCTATGACAAAAGATACCAGCAGTATCTGGCACTGGGAAAATTCTCTGAACAAAAAATTTCTTCTCCACTAAGTAAGTCAATTCCAATTTCAGCCCATGAGCAGGTATGATCATATCAAGCAGGCAGCCTTCGATGCCAATATGCAGTTGCCCAGGCTGGGACTCGTGCTGTTTACTTTCGGCAATGTCAGTGCCGTCGATCGAGAGCTGGGTGTATTTGCTATCAAGCCCAGTGGTGTTCCTTACGAAGAACTGAGTCTGGAAAAAATAGTGATCGTGGACCTTGACGCAAAAACAGTGGAAGGAAAACTCAGGCCTTCTTCCGATACAAAAACGCATGCCTTGTTGTACAAGACCTGGACAGAAATTGGTGGCATCGCGCATACGCATTCCACTTATGCTACTGCCTGGGCGCAGTCCGGAAGAGACATCCCCATTTTCGGCACCACGCATGCGGATCACAATACAGTAGATATTCCTTGCGCACCCCCGATGCACGAGCACATGATCCGCGGCAACTACGAGCACGAGACTGGAAATCAAATCATCAATTGTTTCAAAGAAAAAAAATTAAGCTATCAGGAAGTGGAGATGATCCTGGTGGGTAATCACGCGCCGTTTACCTGGGGAAAGACAGCAGCAAAAGCTGTCTACAACAGTGCTGTCCTCGAGAGCATCGCACAAATGGCTTTCCTTACAGAACAGATCAACCAGAACGCTCCAAGATTAAAAGAGGCTTTGATCCGGAAACATTATGAACGGAAACATGGCGATGATGCTTACTATGGAAATGAAGGTTATTAAAAGAGAGTTGGTTGTTGATAGTTGGTGGTTCGTAAGAGAATTAGAAAGAGAAACAAAAAGAGAAACAGGGAAGTCATCAGAGACGAGTCCCGATCTGCGGGAGAAAAGAGGGCGCGGAGTTTTTCGCAGAGGAAATTTTGATCAAAAAGTTGTTCCTCGTCCGCGGGATCTCGTCATAGTTCAGGAAGGAGCTATGTTCCGAATGGGAGGGATGCCGGACTTTCGGAATAATCAGATCAGGGTCTGAACTGGAATAATATATTTTCCAATGTCCGATAGATCCTATTCACAATTCACCAACAATTCACGTTTGACGATTGAGGCCATTCCTTTCATGGGTGTGACGGCACCGGTGTGTCTGGCTTTAAGTCCACATTGTGGTAGACAACGATCTTCCAATCGCCGGATTGTTTCTGGAAAACCTGAAGTAGTCGCGTATGCAAGCGTCCTTTGGCATCAATATGCACTGCTTTTGGCCTGCCATTTTTTGAAAACCCTGAGATCCAGGTAAGCGTTTCTACAATGGCAACATCCGGGCTCAGAAACCTGATGGATACCATCTGCTGCTGCAAGATGGTTTTATGAAACATTCCTTTGAATATTTCCATATGTCGGTCGAGAAACTGCTGATGTCCGGTAAAAAACATGCCACGGATATTGGTAAACGTTCCATTCTCCGCGAAATGTTTTGAATAGGTTGGCGCATCTCCGTTATTCCAGGAACTTACTTCTTCCAATAGAATGTTTTGAATAACCGTCGAATCTGCATGATGTTGGGCTTTTGTCGTTATGGCCAAAAGCAGGACCACAGAAGTCACAGCAATGTTCATCAGTTGTTTCATTTTTGTGAGGTTTATGTGAATGGTGCTGGTCAATGGATGTAGCACGCAACGGCTGGAGCCTGATAGCGCTGGAGGAAGTTAGTCATCTGTTAACCGGGCTCTATTCTATTGCTCAATAAAGATATATCGTTTGGTTAAGTTGAAGTGTCCCAGTTTTAGCAAGAGGTATTATGCGTACATCATTCAATGAAACACTGCATCGAGTTGTTCTTCGACCCACCCTATCTGTCTTTCTCTTCTAAAGGCGAACCAGGATTCCCGATACCCAACTGAATTTTCTATCTGATATTTAAAATTTGCGAATGGTTTTTTGCCGTCAAGTGCTTTGAGTAAAATAATTTTCTGGTTCGATCATTCAAGGCCTCTGCAAACTCCTCCATTATCTTAAAACTGTCATGGGAATCCATTCTTTCAACCTCCTTATAATTTTCGTCGCTTTCAACTTTTTTGATCTCTTCCTGCCAGGCACTATTATCAGGCTCATAGTCTAAAATGTAATCAGGATAAGTAACGATTTTGAATGTTTGCTTATGAATAAAGCATTTCTCACCCATTTCCAGGCTCTCTGCAATTTGATTGAGTATCTCTCTGGAAAACTCCATTAGAAACTGTTAAAGTAGCCTACGTACAAACGTAAAAGATTTTCTGCTGTACTGGCATTATAACGTCCAGGCCGCAACAGAAGCCAATAAAATACTGATAATGAAGATAAGAACTAAATCCGAAGGATTCTGTCCGCCCAACCCCTCCTGATAGCAAATAAGAGGTGAAGCTTATTCCACTGCCAGCATAGAGCAAACCCCAGGTTGGTGATTGTTATTGCATGTCAAGCCAATGCTTTTTGGCATACTCGCTCTCTCTAAAAACGTTGTATAAAATTTCGCAGTCGCAATACCCTCCTTCATTCATTAAAACGTGAAGTATGTCAAACTGATCTTCGTCAGAAAATTTTAACTCTGTCAAAATACCTTTTGCATGTCGAAAGTCACCATAACATTTCACTGTCTGAGAAGTAAATTTTTTGTCAAGAAGTGTAACAAAGCCAACCTTGTCTTTGAGTATTGAAATTATAGGTTCTTTAATTTCGTCAATTGTTTTCAGGTCATGGTAGTCAAGGTCGCCAGGATTTTCTTTTGGCGCGAGTTCAAACCATACTGTATTCCGCAAATTTTGTTCGTAAAAATCTGTGGGAATTAAATGCATCAGATGGTGATAACGTTGTCTGGGATAAAGAACTTCAAACTTGTCATCTGTGAAATATAATTGACGAACATTTTCCTCCGTGTCCACAACATTTATTTTTATATCGGGATAACGCTGCTTTACAAATTCGTATAGATTTTTTTGAAGTTCTTGTGTCGTCATTTTTATTTGAAACGGATGTTGTTTATAATAGTCACAACATATGTATTACCGTAAGTCGTGTACAAAATACATCAATTTTCAATAGACAATTTTTTACATAAATCGGGACCTGGTTTTTCAATCAATCTATTCAAAAATTGGCATCCTTTAAAATCGCCTCCCAAGATCTGCCTTGTGAAAAGGGAAATATTTTACTGCCTCAAATATATTATTGAATATAAATGAAGCATTGTCGCACTAGCATTGAAGATTTACCGTAAATCAATTGCAATAAACTTTTCTCTTCCTTCATCACCATTCCATTGTCCTGCAACGGCTCTGAGGACTTCCTCACATAACCGTTTTATCTTTTATTCCCCATTCTTTGCTTTCTTCCGTTAAAAGGATCGAGAAGACATTGCATTTGCTTTTAAACCCAATTCAGAAAATTCCCCGGGCCGCTTCACCACCTCAACTAAAAACAAAAAGCTTTAAACCAAAAACTCTTCTTCCTTTGCGCTCCTTTGCGCATTCTTTGCGTCCTTTGCGTTTAATACTCAGTAAGCGAAGCGAACTCTTATCATGAACCACGAACAAAAAAGACTACAAAAAGAGGAATGGAAAAAATGGGGACCCTACCTCAGCGACCGCCAGTGGGGAACCGTTCGGGAAGACTATAGCGCCAATGGAGACGCCTGGAATTACATTAGCCACGACAAAGCAAGAAGCAAATGTTACCGGTGGGGTGAAGAAGGCATTGCCGGCATTTGTG
This sequence comes from Flavisolibacter sp., assembly GCA_045805145.1. GTDB lineage: Bacteria > Bacteroidota > Bacteroidia > Chitinophagales > Chitinophagaceae > Flavisolibacter. The sequence continues at coordinate 32,345 of JBJMLU010000092.1, forward strand.
ACCATGAACAACTGCTTTGCTTTGCACTGGCTTTCTGGAATAAAAAAGATCCCATCATCAAGGAAAGATATTTTGGACTCACCAACTATGAAGGCAACCATGGCGAGGATGTAAAGGAACTTTATTACTATCTGGATGCCACGCCTACGCATTCCTACATGAAGATGCTCTTTAAATATCCGCAGGAAGCGTATCCATATGATAGGCTGGTGAATGAGAATAAAAGAAGAACAAGGCAGGATCCGGAATTTGAGATCTGGGACACAGGCGTCTTTGATCAGGATAAATATTTTGATGTATTCGTGGAATATGCAAAAGCGGACTCTGAGGACATTCTTATTCGCATCACGGTGTACAACAGGGCAGATCAGGAAGCTTCGCTTAATGTGCTGCCTACACTCTGGTTTCGCAATTCCTGGGCCTGGGGCTATAATCTTTATCGTCCGCATTTGCTTTCTTCCAATACCGGCGATGTACTGGTGAATCACAACTCGCTTCCTGATCTGGTTCTTCACCTGGAAGATAAAGTGCCCCTGATCTTTTGCGAGAATGAATCGAATAATCAGCGCCTCTATGGTTCGGAAAACTTTTCTGAATTTGTAAAAGACGGCATCAATGATTATCTGGTTGACGGAAATAAGGAGGCCGTTAATTTCAATGCTACCGGCACGCGCATGGCTGCTAATTTTGATTTATCTATCGCCGCACAGAGTTCCGCTGTGATCCGCCTCCGCCTGGAATCAAAGAACAATGAGAAACCTTTTGTTGATTTTGACTCGATATTCAGCAATAGAATAAAAGAAGCCGATGAATTTTATCATGATCTTCAAAAAGCAATTCCCGAGGAAGAGAAGCTGGTGCAGCGACAGGCTTTTGCCGGAATGCTCTGGAGCAAACAGTTTTATTATTATGATGTGAATGAATGGTTGAATGGAGATCCGTCACAACCACCGCCACCAGAAGAACGAAAGAATGGCCGCAATCATGAATGGAAACATTTGAACAATTCCGCGGTCATTTCAATGCCTGATAAATGGGAGTACCCCTGGTATGCTGCATGGGACCTTGCTTTTCACTGCATTCCTTTTTCTTTAATAGATGCGGAATTTGCAAAAAAACAATTGCTGCACCTTACCAAGGAATGGTATATGCATCCAAACGGACAACTGCCAGCTTATGAGTGGGAATTCGGTGATGCCAATCCTCCGGTGCATGCCTGGGCGACCTGGCGGGTGTTCAAGATTGATCAGAAGCAAACCGGTAAACCAGATCTTCCTTTTTTAGAGTCGGTCTTCCACAAACTCCTGCTCAATTTTACATGGTGGGTGAACCGCAAGGATGCACAGGGCAATAATATTTTTGAAGGTGGATTTTTGGGACTCGATAATATTGGTGTCTTCGACCGGAATGCTCCTCTTCCAACCGGTGATTTTTTGGAACAGGCAGACGCCACCAGCTGGATGGCCATGTATTCACTCAACCTGATGCGCATTGCACTGGAGTTGGCTTTTTACAACCCGGTGTACCAGGACATGGCCACGAAATTTTTTGAACACTTTCTCTATATCGCAGGCGCCATGGACAATATGGGAGCAAGCAAGGAAGGGTTGTGGGATGAAGAAGACAGTTTTTTCTATGATGTACTCAATTCTTCGGAGAAGGGAAGCGTCAAACTAAAAGCAAGAAGCATGGTGGGACTGATCCCGCTCTTTGCGGTGGAAGTATTGGACCATTCCCTCATGAAAGCGCTTCCTGAATTTTCTTCACGCCTCAACTGGTTTCTCAACTATCGTCCTGACCTCGCGGAGCTGGTTTCGAGGTACCAGGAAAAAAATAAGAAGGAAAAACATTTACTCAGTCTGTTACGAGAACACCGATTGAAAAAAATCCTTGAGCGCATGCTGGACGAATCGGAATTCCTGAGTCCTTATGGAGTGCGTGCTCTCTCGAAATACCATGAGCAACATCCTTACGAGTTTATTTTGGATGGACATTGTTTTGATATTGGCTATAGTCCGGCCGAATCGCCCAATGGTTTATTTGGTGGCAACAGCAACTGGCGCGGCCCTGTATGGATGCCTGTAAATTTTCTGATCATCGAAAGTCTTCAGCGCTTTCATTATTATTATGGAAATGATTTTCAGGTGGAATGTCCTACCGGCAGCGGACACTATCTGACGCTGGACCAGGTAGCGGAAGAATTATGCCGACGACTGACACGCTTATTCCTTCCCGATGAACATGGTCGTCGTCCCATATTTGGAAAAAACGAGAAAATGCAAAACGATCCCAATTTCAAAAATTACCTTCTGTTCTTCGAATATTTTCATGGTGATAATGGGAGGGGTGTCGGGGCTTCTCATCAAACCGGGTGGACAGGCCTGATTGCGAAGTTGATTCAACCAAGGAGGTAGAAGACCTTATAGGTCTTATAAACCTATAAGGTTATCCCCCGAAACAATCGTACCAGGCGCCAGGTGCCTGCGTCCTGCGCGGAATATCAGCCCATTTGAAGCCGGTAGTAAATAAAGGACCTTATAGGTCTTATAAACCTATAAGGTTACCCCCGTCAATTACAATGCCTGCCTTCATCAAATGTTTTTTTTCTCTTCAAGATCTGGGAAATGCAACAGCAAAATCTCTCTGGCTTTCCCTACAACCTTTGCTGCTTTTACAAACAGTCATGCGTTGTTGTACACTTTCAAAACAGTTTCTCTCAATGCCGCCGCATCATCGGAGACAATAAATTCCATGGTCGCGGCCAATGATTCCGGTCGAACCCAGTTTTCGTGGTGTGCATCGGGCATGCTTTTACGGTTTGCCGGAGTGTCGATGGTGCTAGGAACAATGACCGTTGCGGTTACATTTTTTGTCTTTGCTTCATCGTTGATGAAATCCGCGAGATGGAAGAGCAGGGATTTGCTGAGCGCATAGGCCACCATTTTTTTTCCGTCGGAAGATTTGAGTGCGGGCCTTGATCCAATGAGAATGATTCGTCCAAAGTTCTTTTGAATCATGTGCTGGTAAATGGGTCGAACGATGTGATAGGCCGTTTCGAAGTTCAGACTGATTTGTTGCCGGATGTTTTCCGAGGAAGTGTCTGCGATATTTCCCATGGTAAATCCTCCTGCAAGTAGGAGTGCACAATCGATCTGTGTATTTTTTTCAATCATTCGTTGAACGAAGCTGCCTGTTTCTTTTTCATTGGCAAGGTCTACCGCTTCGGGCTGCAGAGAAGCTGATGCTGGAAAATCTTTCTTGCCTTCTTCACTGGAGGTTGTTGCTATTACGGTGTAGCCTTTATTGAGAAAATATTTGGTGACAACAGATCCAAGGTTTCCGCTCGCACCGGTGATAAGGATGGTCTTAGGCATGGTTTAAGTTTCATTAAAATTAAGCTGTTCAGAGTTCGGAGTCCGGAGTTCGGAGTTCGGAGTTCAAAGT
>JBJMLU010000093.1:0-2782 GCA_045805145.1 Flavisolibacter sp.
CACAGGTGCTATCACTGCCGAACGCGCGCTCAATTATGGATTCACAGGTCCCAATCTTCGTGCAGCCGGCGTAGATTACGATGTACGAGTGCACACACCTTACAGCAGTTATCAGGATTTTGATTTTGAAATTCCTACCGGTACTACCGGTGATAGTTATGACCGTTTCCTTGTTCGCAACCAGGAAATGTGGCAATCGATCCGTATCGTGGAGCAGGCGTACAAAAAATTGCAGGACTTCAATGGAGAAGAAGGAACAGTATTCCATGCGGATGTTCCGGAATATTATCTGCCCGAGAAGAAAGATGTGTACACAAAAATGGAGGCCCTGATCTATCATTTCAAGATCGTCATGGGAGAGATTGATATTCCACCCGGAGAAGTGTACCATAGTGTGGAAGGTGGAAATGGTGAACTGGGTTTTTATTTGATCAGCGATGGAGGGAGATGCCCTTACCGTTTGCATTTCCGCAGGCCCTGTTTCATTTATTACCAGGCTTATGAAGAAATGGTCAAAGGCAGCATGCTCAGTGATGCCATCATCGTGATGTCTTCACTCAACCTCATTGCGGGAGAAATGGATGGATGATGAGGGAAGATGTGGGAGGAGAGATGTGGGATGTGGGGAGAGAGTTGGTAGTTCATAGCTGGTAGTAGGATAAGCGACGTGCAGTGAGAAGTAAGAAGTAAGAAGTAAGAAGTAAGAACAGTTTTTATAGAACAGGAAACACCAAATATTCTCTGCGAAAACCTACGCGCTCTCTTTTCTCTGTGGTTAGAGCCAGAGATGCAATAAAAATAGAAGATGGAATTTTCACCGGAAAAATTGAATAAGGCCAATGAGATCATTGCCCGCTATCCGCAGGGCAAACAGAAAAGTGCGTTGCTGCCTTTGCTTCACCTGGCACAGGAAGAAAACAATGGCTGGCTGAGTGTAGATGCTATGGATTATGTGGCCGGACTGCTGCAGATAAAACCCATTGAAGTGTATGAAGTGGCGACATTCTACAGCATGTACAACCTGAAACCTGTGGGCAAATATATCTTTGAAGTGTGCCAGACAGGTCCCTGCATGCTCAATGGAAGTGACCAGATCATTAGTTACATCAAAGAGAAATTGAATATTGGTGTGGGCGAAACAACGAAGGATGGCATGTTTACAATCAAAACCGTGGAATGCCTTGGAGCCTGTGGCTATGCGCCAATGATGCAGATGGGAAAATTTTACAAGGAACATCTTACCAAAGAAAAAGTCGATCAAATTATTGAAGAATGCAGGAAAACTGCAGCGATGAATAATTAATATGAAAAAAATCCTCCTGCTGTTTTTGCCAATTGCTTTTTTTTCTGCCCATGCGCAGGACAAAAAAGAAAAAGAGCTCATTGAAAGGACCTATCTTCTCAGTCATACCGTCTTTGGCTCCAAGGACAGCGTGACCGTCGAGGACCTCTTTGCCAAAAAAGCCAGCTACGGGCATTCAGGGGGAAAGATCCAGACCCGTGAGGAAGCCGTTGATGGAATCGTTCACAACAAGTCGACCTATTCCGATACGGCTGTCAGCAATATCCGTGTGATCATTGATGATGATGTGGCCATCGTACGCCACCTCTTTCACGCCACAGAAAAAGCTGCTGACGGAAAAACCACGCCCCTGAACTTTACAATCATGCTGGTCTGGGTTCGCGAAAAGGGCAAGTGGCGTTTGTTGGGAAGACAAGCGGTCAAGATATAGATGTGAGATGTGAGATGGGGGATGTGGGAAGAGAGTTGGTAGTTCATAGTTGGTAGTTGATGGGCGTGATTAGGTTTTGAAGTTGGTAGATTACACTAACGATCGGGGGTTTTGAAGGGAGAATGAACTACTAACTTCTGCGGACAGACGATTTCAATAATGACGGTCCGGTCTGAATGGCGCTTGAGGGCTTGCCCGCCGTAGCGAAGCGAAGGTGGGCCGAGGGTTGTTGGTTGAGTTTTGAGGACTAGCGGCTGATGTCCGACGACTTATTTACATTTGCCACCCGTTGGGGAATCATTAGGAACCACTAAACAAAACTATATGAATGAGAAGAAAAATGATCTGGTTGTCAGGATTCATCAGGCCGTGATCCTGATTCTTTTCGTTTTTTCTCTTTTTGTAAAAGAAGAAGTAAAAAAGTTTTTCTGGCTGATCATCGGAACGGCAGTGATCTCACTGATGATCCAGTCTTTTGTGTATCGGACCAAGCAGAATTCGATCGGTGATGAAAATCATTCCCGGTAGTTTAAAAGAGTCCGCATCAGGCGGATAGCTGAAGAAAATAGAATGGGCAGAAAATTATTACTGGAAAAAGCACATATCGATGGTATCCGTTATTACGATACCTACCGCCGCAACGGCGGGTATTCCGCCCTGGAAAAAGCATTTAAAATGTCTCCGGCGGAAGTGACCGAAGAAGTAAAGAAGAGCGGACTTCGCGGTCGTGGAGGTGCAGGCTTTCCCACCGGAATGAAATGGAGTTTTCTGGCAAGGCCGGAAGGCGTTCCCCGTTACCTCGTTTGCAATGCCGATGAATCGGAGCCCGGTACCTTCAAGGACCGCTACCTGATGGAATTCCTCCCGCATTTATTTATCGAGGGACTGATCATCTCTTCTTATGCCCTCGGTGCCAACACTTGTTATGTTTACATCCGCGGAGAATACGCCTGGATCCCCGACATTCTGGAACAAGCAATTGCTGAAGCAAAACAGAATGGATGGCTGGGAAAAAATATCCTGGGCAGCGGATTCGACTGCGAGATTTA
>JBJMLU010000094.1:0-68122 GCA_045805145.1 Flavisolibacter sp.
CCGAAGCTTTATGTGCACGCTGATATTATTTATACGCTCGATTTCCTCGCCCTCCTCGCTTCATCTACAACCACGATCATCGCCGCCGCACAGGGCAGCTTTAAAAAATGTATCATTCTCGACCTGGACAATACTCTTTGGGGCGGAATCATTGGTGATGATGGCATCGAAAATATTCAGGTCGGCAATCTTGGGCTGGGCAAGGCTTTCAGCAATTTTCAACTCTGGTTGAAAAATTTAAAAGAACGTGGCATCATCCTCGCTGTGTCGAGCAAGAACACGGAAGAAATTGCAAAGGATGTTTTCCTGAATCATCCCGAGATGGTATTGCGCATGGAAGATATCGCGGTATTTGCTGTGAACTGGGAGACCAAGGTGGATAATATCCGGTTCATACAATCGGTGTTGAACATTGGATTTGATTCGATTGTTTTTCTCGACGACAATCCATTTGAACGATCCATTGTCCGGGAAAATATTCCGGGCATTACAGTTCCTGATCTACCAGAAGATCCAGCGGAGTACCTCGCCTGTCTTCAATCGCTGAATTTATTTGAGACGACTTCATTTACGGAAGAAGATGCGCAAAGAACAAAACAGTACCAGGAAGAAGCCGGGAGAACCATTTTGCAGAAATCGTTTACTTCAGAAGAGGAATTCCTCGAAAGCCTCGACATGGTGGCAGAGGTAAAACCAGTAGATCAATTTTCGTTGCCTCGTGTGGCCCAGCTCACCCAACGTTCCAATCAATTTAACCTGAGAACAGTTCGTTATACAGAAGAAGAAGTAAAACAGATCATCGTTGATCCATCACGTTCTGTTCTCACCATTTCGCTCAAAGATAAATTTGGCGACTATGGCCTCATCTCCTGCGTGTTCCTGGAAAGAAAAGAAAAAAATCTTTTTATTACCAACTGGATCATGAGCTGCAGGGTATTGAAAAGAGGAGTGGAGCATCTGGTGCTCAATGAGATCACCAGCCTGGCGCGCGAGCAGGGATTGAAAAATGTGGTGGGAGAATATATTCCTACGGCCAAAAACGGAATTGTACAAGATCACTACAAAAATCTGGGTTTTGAAGCGAAGGATGGAAAATGGATGCTGGAAATCTCAAGTTATCAGGTGAGACCTACCAACATTAAAAAAAGAAACGACTATGCCGTCAAATGAGGAAATCAGGAATCAGATGAATGAAATTTTCAGGGACGTCCTGGACAATGAAGATATCGTGATCAAGGACAGCACTACCGCTGATGACATCGAGGAATGGGATTCCCTCTCGCATATTCAACTGATCGTAGCCATCGAAAAACATTTTAAAATACGCTTCACCACCGCTGAAGTAACTTCTTATAAAAACGTTGGTGAAATGGCAGAGGGAATTAGGAAGAAGTTGGTGGTGGGTAGTTGATAGAAGGGATTATGGTATTGGGGTAATAAGGTATTAAGGTGGAATTAGGAATTAGGAATTGGGAATTAGGAATTGGGAATTTGGGAGAGAGCAGATTTCTATGAAATCATCAGTCCAGATAATCCTTTTAATCAATCCCCGCCCGAACGTACCGTTCGGTACGGGCGGGCGTGACATCCAATCTCAATCCGTGAAATCCGTGATATGGTAATTGGTTGACGGTTGTCGTCTCTGTATTTTCCGCAGCCCGGGAACAGCGTAGATTTACTATTTGAACACACTGGGAGTTTTTCTATGTTGTGTGCAAATCCAGTAGCAATGAAAAACCAGAGCGTTCCTGCCGTTGCCGGCACATTTTCGCATTACTTCACTGTAGACAAGAACGTTTACTCAGGATTCATCAACACATTCAAAGACCGAAACCCTCTTCACGTTGACACCGACTATGCTCAAAAAAAGGGATTTCAGGAAAAAGTCATGCACGGAGCCATCCTCACGGGCTTCCTCTCTTATTTCATTGGAGAAGCATGGCCGGAGAAAAATGTGATCGTGCACTCTTACAATATCCAGTATGTATCACCTGTATACCTCGATGATCAATTGCACTTCAAAGCCAGTATCGTCGATTTTTCGGAGGCAGTGAATACCTATGAAGTGAAGTACAGCTTTACTAACCGCCAGGGCAAACAGGTGGCCCGCGGAAAAATCAGTTTCGGAAAAATATAGTTTTGCTCAGGGTTGATGTCTATGAACATACTTGTTACCGGAGGCTCGTCTGGATTAGGAAGATCGATCGTGGAAACTTTTTCCAGTCAGCTTCATTCTTCGCAGGTTTATTTCACTTATCACCGTTCGGCGGATGCAGCCAAATCAATGGAAGCAACATCATCACAGGTTCATGCCCTGCACTGCGATTTTGCCAGTGATGAAAGTATGTCGAAGCTGGAACGCATCATCGAAGAAAAAAATATCCAGGTGCTCGTCAACAACGCACTTCCTTCCTATACCAAAAATTATTTTCACAAGGAAAGCGATGAAGCCTTTGTAAAAAGTTTTGAGCTGAATGTGCTGCCTGTGATCCGCATCACCAGGGCCTTCATTCAAAAAGCCAGGAAGGAAAAATTTGGCAAGATCATCACTATTCTTTCAGCTACCATTGACCAGCCTTCTATTGGGTCTGCTGTTTATACGGCTGAAAAAATGTACCTGCAGGGACTAAGCCGAACCTGGGCCAAAGAGAATATCAATTTTAACATCAGTTCCAACTCCGTATCTCCTGGCTTTATGAAAACCAGACTGCATGCGGATTTGGACGAACGGCTAATCGAAGACATGGAGAAGAAACATCCCTTGAAAAAACTGCTGACGACAGATGAAGTAGCAAAACTGGTTTGCTTTCTCGCCTCATCCTCCCAACAGATCAATGGACAGAATTTCCGGATTGGCCTGGATTAAAGAAAGGCGGTCCATCATTATTGAATTTGAATGAGTGGAAGAATGTTTACAATTTTAAATCCTCACGTTTCCGATTTTTTTGCATCACCCCTTTCCTTCATACTTCTGAAACGAAGGCCGCTCCGGAAATATGGTTACATATTTGACCTCTCCGTTGCAGAAGGAAAAAAAGTAGACATCCTGATCAACAATGCATTCTCCGGTCTCCTTCCCGACAAAATATTCCGGAACCTGCCTGGATTTTTGAGGACAGCCTGGCTCAAGATCGAGCTTCGCTACTGGCTCAAACACAATGGGCTGAAGGGAAAGGTGAATGTTCATTTCAATTCAAAAACAATTGATGACAGAAGGGTCCTGCTCTTTCTTTGTTACAGAAATTATCTCAATCCAAAAAAATTACGGGAAACCTGCGCACAGTTTCAGCAGGTGATTGGACACCTCACGCATTATTATGCCACGCCCAGTGGATACAGCAAGGCAGTAAAGGATATTCCCAACCTCATTCTGGCTTGCGATGCCGATGTGTCGGGAAATAATTTTTTCCGTCATTTTTTTCCCTGGTACAAAAGAGAAATGATCATCATTCCTTTTGCAGTTTACGAACGTTTCAAGGTGCAGCAGGCCTTTGATCAAAGAAAGCCAAAAGCAGTAGCCACCGGCACTTTTCACATGCTGGAGCTGGATGCCAACGAGGGACATCTCACCGATCTCAAAGAATATGCAAAAGCCAACACGGTTCATCCGTTGCGTCGGCTGATCTATGAGAATAAAGAGAAGTACACAAACTATGTGGATTGTTATTGTTATCCCTTCTTTGAGTCGAACGTGAAAAAAAAGAAATGGTATGAGCGGGTTCTTCCTAAAAAACTGCAGGTCTCGCAGTCCAGTTATTTTTCTTTCAATATCGTAGACAAGTACAACGAATATAAATATGTGATTGTTGGAGAGGAGTATTTCAATGGTCTTCCCGGTGTGGGCGCCTTTGAAGCCATGGCTTGTGGTTGCGTGCTTCTTGGAAACAAAGATTGTTATGATGGAACAGGATTGGTGAAAGGTGTTCACTACCTGCCGCACAACAACAGCATGGAAGAAATCACGCGGCTGATCGATGAAGGCAACGCAAATCCTTCCCGTATGAAAGAAATTTCGGAGGCTGCTTCTTCCTTTGTCAAAGCCAACTATGCGCCTGAGGAGTTGTACCGGAAGTTTATGACGATTATTGGGGAATTAGGGTATTAAGGTATTGGGGTAATAAGGTATTAAGGAGGAATTGGGAATTGGGAGAGAACAGGTTACTATGAAATTATCAATCTGTGAAATCCGTATTTAATCCGTGAAATCCGTGTATAAAAGAATTAAACGCGGAGAACGCAAAACAAACGCAAAGAGCCGCAAAGGGTTTCTCTTTTTGCGGCCCTCTGCGGTTCCCTGCGTTCTTTGCGGTTAAAAATTCTTTTAATTCACTCTCGGCAACGTTGAAAAAATAAAAGGCATGCATCTACTCGCTCACAGAGGATTTTGGAAAAAGCCGGAAGAAAAAAATTCACGCCTTGCTTTTGAAATGAGCGCCCGGGAGGGTTATGGGATTGAAACGGACATTCGTGATGCAGGTGGAGAGCTGGTCATTGCCCACAATATGCCGGTGAAGGGAGAAGTGCTGATGTCTTTTTCGGAGTTTTTAGAGCTCTATCTGGGCAAGTCTTCTTCCCCGGGATACCTGGCCATCAATATCAAGGCCGATGGACTGCAGGATGCAGTTCGTGATGAACTCCAGCGTTTCAAGGTGAAGAAATATTTTGTTTTCGACATGTCGGTGCCCGATACCTTGGGATATCAGAAACTGGGACTAAATTTTTTTTCCCGCGTGAGTGAGTATGAAACCTCGCCCATTTTATTTGAAGAATGCGCGGGCATTTGGCTGGATGCATTTCACAGCGAGTGGTATCAATGCAAACAGATCGGCGAATGGGTCAGCAAGGGCAAACAAATTTGCATCGTTTCGCCCGAGGTGCACAAAAGACCGCACCAGAAATTATGGGAAGAGCTGAAAACAACAGGCTTGCATTTACTAGAGAGCGTGTTACTTTGCACCGATTTTCCTGACCAGGCAAGAAATTTTTTTCATGAACAATAAAATCCAGGCTGTGATCTTCGATATGGATGGAGTGCTGATTGATGCGCGCGACTGGCATTATGAGGCACTGAACCGGGCACTCCGACTTTTTGGGATCGAGATCAGCCGTTACGAGCATCTGGTAACCTTTGATGGACTACCCACTAAAAAAAAGCTGGAAATGCTGACACTGGAAGGACGTCTTCCCGCCAGGCTGCATACCCTGATCAACAAATTGAAACAGGAATACACGATGGAAATGGTGTACAGCAAATGCAAACCCATCTTCCAGCACCAGTATGCCCTGTCTCAACTAAAACATGATGGATACCATCTTGTAGTTTGCTCCAATTCCATCAAAAGAACCATTGACATCATGATGGACCGGGCCAAGCTGATAGAATATCTCGACTTCTTTTTATCCAATGAAGACGTACAACATTCCAAACCTGACCCTGAAATCTATACCAGGGCCATGGAGCGACTAAAAATAAAGCCGGAGAATTGTTTGATTGTAGAAGACAACGACAATGGCATCAAGGCTGCGTTGGCAAGCGGGGCACATCTGATGCGCGTATCCAATCCCAATGGAGTAAACTATCATAATATTGTTCACCGGATCAATGAGATCAGCCATGCTTAACATCATCATACCCATCGCCGGCACTTCTGAACTGTTTGAGAAAGCCGGATACATTTATCCAAAGCCGCTGATCGAGATCAATGGCCAACTGATGATTGAAATGGTTTTGGAGAATCTTTCTTCCATCAAACAGGAAAAAAAATTCAGTTTTATCATCAGGGAAGAAGACTGCGTTAATTTTCACCTCGATAATACATTAAAACTTTTGGTGCCTGATGCCTATGTGGCCCTGATCAAAAGACCCACGCAAGGTGCGTTGTGCAGTGTGCTGATGTCTATTGATAGTATTCAGCCCGATGAAGAACTGCTGATCGTCAACGGCGATCAGCTGATTGAACAAAACCTCGACAAGGTGATCGATGCATTTCACAAGGCTAAAGCAGAAGCAGGCGTACTCACATTTTCCTCTGTGCATCCCCGCTGGTCTTATGCAAGAACCGGCGAGGACAACCAGGTATTGGAAACTGCTGAAAAAAATCCCATCAGCCGGAACGCCATTGCCGGATTTTATTATTTTAAAAATGCTTCCGATTTTATTGAAGCTGCCACAAATGTGCTGTTGAAGGATACAAGGATCAACGACAACTTTTTTATTTCTTCCACCATCAACGAATATGTGCTGATGAACCGCAAAGTCCTGAACTTTTCGATCGAGGGAAAACAGTATCATTCCTTTTATTCTCCACAAATGGTGAATGAATATGAATCATTATTGGGGAAAGGTTAATAGAGTGGGATGTGAGATGTGCGAGAATAGATGTGGGATGTGAGATGTGGGATGTGAGAAAGAAAGAGAAACAGAAGAAACAGAAGAAACAGAAGAAACAGAACGCCAGTATTAATCCAATTAATCTGAATTTAAAATCAATCAGTGAAATCCGACTTTAATCAGTGAAATCCGTGATATGCAGAGATTCGAACTTAAAGATTTTACGGGAGGATGGTTTGTGGGTGATTTTGATCCCAGCCTGGTGAAGACCGGTGATTTTGAAGTAGCGGTCAAGAATTACAAAGCAGGAGCGAAAGAAAAAAAACACTACCACAAGATCGCGGTGGAATACACCCTGATTGCTTCAGGCAAAGTGCACATGAATGGAAAAGAATTTGAGGCCGGGTGCATCATTCGGATTGACCCCGGAGAAGCAACCGATTTTGAAGCCATCACCGATACAACCACGGTGGTGGTAAAGCTGCCTAGCGTAAAAAATGATAAATACCTGGTATGATCAATATTGTGATTCCAATGGCCGGAATGGGAAGGAGGTTTGCAGACGCCGGATACAAAGATCCCAAACCCTTTATTGACGTGCTGGGAAAGCCCATGATCCAGCATGTGATCGAGAACCTCGATATGAAAGATGCAAGGTTCACCCTCATTGCCCGGAAGGAACATGTTCAGAACTATGAAGGCCTGATCAGCGGGCTGCAAAAAAAATTTTCCCTTAGTCTCATCACCATCGACAAACTTACCGAAGGCACGGCCTGCACTGTTTTGTTTGCCAGAAAAATCATCAACAGCAATGAACCACTTCTCATTGCGAACAGCGACCAGATCGTGGATTTCGACTGCCAGGACTTTATTGATGATGCCCGTTCGCGCGAGCTTGACGGCTCTATTCTCACTTTTATTGATGCAGAGAGAAATCCAAAATGGTCCTTTGCAAAAACAGACGAGAAGGGAATTGTTACCGAGGTACAGGAGAAAAAAGCCATTTCTGAATTTGCTACAGTCGGAATATATTATTTCACTAAAGGCTCCGATTTTGTTCATGGTGCAATTGACATGATCATTCAAAATGACCGGGTGAACAATGAGTTTTATACCTGTCCGGTTTACAATTACCTCATTGGAGAGGAGAAAAAAATAGGTATTTATAATATTGAGGCTTCGGCCATGCATGGTACAGGCACGCCAGAAGATCTGAAGATTTTTGTTGATTTAAAAAGCGGTATCGCCATTAAATAAATTTTATGTGCGGAATTGTGGGCGCGGTTGCATACAATCAACAAGGTGAATCCTATTTACAGAGGATTGAGACTGCTACCTCATGTTTGTTGCACAGGGGCCCTGATGGTGGCGGTGTTTTCCGGAATCATTCCGTGGCGCTGGGACATCGTCGGCTCTCTATCATTGATACTTCTATATCGGCCAACCAGCCCATGTACAGCATGGACCGGCGTTACTGCATTGTTTTTAACGGAGAGATCTTTAACTACAAAGAGCTCATTCGAAAATATCTTTCTTCGCATGCTTTTCAAACCAGCTCAGACACGGAAGTTTTTCTGGAGCTTTTTATCCAGATGGGCACCGCATGCTTTACCCATTTGAGAGGATTTTTTGCTGCAGCTATTTGCGATACGAAAACCAACGAGGTGTTTGTGGTGCGTGACCGGTTTGGAAAAAAGCCGCTTCATTTTTACCAGGATGAAAACGCACTGTTGTTTTCTTCTGAACTCAAATCACTTTTTGCATTTGGCATTCCCAAAAAAATCAATTGGCATACGCTGTCCTATTATTTCCAATTAAATTATATTCCTTCTCCACTAAGTGTCGTAGAAGGGGTGAAAAAGCTCGAGCCTGGCCATTATCTCAAAATTTCTAATGGCAGGGTGGAAGAGAAAGCATACTACCAGCTGTCTGTCCATCCTCAGGAATATGAACAACTCAGTTATGAGGAAGCGCAAAAGAAACTGGTCCGCCTCATGGACGAAGCAACCGACCTTCGTCTCATTGCTGATGTTCCACTGGGTGCATTTCTAAGCGGAGGCATTGATTCGTCGGTAGTGGTAGCGCTGGCTTCACGACACAAACAGAAGCTGAAAACTTTTTCTGTCGGGTACAAAGACCAGCCTTTTTTTGACGAGACGCGTTATGCCCAGCTGGTCGCGAAAAAATATAATACCGAACACACGGTATTCAGTCTCACCAACCAGGACTTCCTCGAACATATCGATGATGTACTCAATTATATGGATGAACCTTTTGCAGATTCATCTTCTATTCCAACATTTATTCTCAGCAAATACACACGCAGGCATGTGACCGTTGCTCTTTCGGGTGACGGAGGCGATGAAGTATTTGCAGGATATAATAAATACAAAGCCGAATTCAACATGATGCAGCCTTCGTTGAAGCGAAGTCTCGTCAAAGGTCTTCATCCCTTATGGAAAGTTCTTCCCAAGAGCAGGAATAACAAAGTCACCAATACCATCCGTCAATTACACCGCTTTGCTGAAGGAGCAGGTCTGAGTGCAGAAGACCGTTACTGGAGATGGGCGTCCATGATGCCGGAAAATAAAACTCTTGAACTTTTCGCTGCAGACAAGATGCAGTCCAATGGGCGCACTTCCCTGAAAGAACTTTTTCCCTGGCCAATCAGCGGCAAGGATTTAAATGAAGTGTTGCTGGCCGATATGAATCTGGTATTGGTAGGCGATATGCTGGTTAAGGTGGACATCATGAGCATGGCTAACAGTCTGGAAATACGCTCGCCCTTCCTGGACCAGGAAGTAGTGGAATTTGCTTTCGGCCTGCCTGCCCGTTACAAGATCGATGGAAGAATGAAAAAGCGTATTGTGCAGGATGCATTTCGAGATTTGCTTCCTCCTGAATTATACAATCGTCCCAAACAGGGATTTGATATTCCGCTTCTCGGCTGGTTTAGAAAAGAACTTTGGGGAAAGATCAATGATGATCTTCTGTCCGATACATTTATTCTTGACCAGGGAATCTTCAACCCGGATACCATAAAAGAACTAAAACAAAAACTTCATTCCTCCAATCCCGAAGACAGCCACGAAACCATCTGGGCCCTCCTGGTCTTCCAGCAGTGGTGGAAAAAGTATATTGATGGAAGCTGTTAGCTGTTGGCTATTGGCTAATAGCCGCAAGCTCTGAGCTACGAGCTTCGAGTCAGGATTTAAAGGATCTACAGGCACCCTGGATTTTTGCATGCCGAGAGTTAAAAGTATAGTATTCATTCTATAAAATGTTTGCGCACACAGTTTGATACCAGCATGTTGAGATATACTTCCCGTCCACGCTGGATTTTCGTGATCGTCTTACTTCTATGTATCGGAACAATGGCATACTTGGCAATTGCAGCATTAATCATGCAAGTGCATGGAAGAAGTTATTTTGCTGAGGGGCGCAGACCATTGAGTGGTTTCGACTGGTTTTTATCATTTCTCCTGCTGAGTTTTGTACTCTATGCAATTTGGTATTATGTTCGGAAGTGGATCATTATTACTGTTGATATTTCGCAACAGCGCTTAATTATTTTGCATCCTTTTCAATTCAAAAAGTATGAGCACATCTTTTCGGAGGTTATAGGGTTCTACCTTGGTAAGCAATATAATAGATGGTGCGAAATAAAAGAGCTACTCATAGTTCTTTCAACTGGCAAGCCAGTAAAGATTACAGATATGGAAACTGGAAATTTAAGGCAGATCGAAGCCGTATGCTGGGAAGTTTTTGCTTTACTTGATCGGCAAACAAAAATGCCACTTACAGAATATCAGAAACAAATTTATAGAACAGAGAACAGGTCGTTTGACTACCGGCAGGCAAAGTCCATCCGCTTCTCATTAATTATGACTCTTTTGTTTTTGATATTTGTGGCGGTAATGTGTTGTGTTCCTACAATCCGTCGTTTGCCTTTGCCTATTCTATTTGGGGCTTTGCTTTTTATTCCGTACGTGTTATTCGAATTAAATAAAATTCAAAGGATAATCAAGACGCTGCAGCACTAGATTACTTGCAGAAGCATTTTATATCGCCAAGTTTTTGATTCAGCCGGGCGAAATGCAAAACAAATCAGTACAGAAGCCATTACACAAGATGATCTAATTTTCAATAGACACTCGCTCATAAAGGCTCAACGTTTGTTTGATCCTTCTCTTCACACAGCCGCCACCACAACTTTTAAATTCCGGTAAATCCCATTCACCATTCACTCGTTCCTTCCTTCCTCCCTTCCGTCATCTATCCTCTGTCATCCCTCTGTTCTTTCTAAACGACTGCATTCACTATTCACCATTGACCATTCACCATTCACTACTTTATTCCCTTAAAGATTCTCTTATATAAATATCCCCATAACGTCGGATGATGCCAGAGTGCTGAATCCAGTTCGTTGTTCAGGGTTTTTGTTTTTCCTTCTGAGATATCGTGCAGTGCTTTTTTCAGGCAGTGAAGACCTTCGCCGAGTTGCAGGTAGGCATAAGTAGCAAAGTTGTCTTTGCTTGTTAGTGGAATATTGCGCTGATAAAGAATATTGCCTGTGTCGATTCCTGCATCCACCAGGTGGACGGTTACGCCGCAATGTGCTGCATCATTGTTCGCCAGTGCCCAGTAGGCTCCATGTGATCCGCGGTAACGGGGCGTAATGCCTGCATGAATATTTACGAAAGGACAAGGGATTCCATTCAGGATTTTTTTTGAAATGATTCGCGTGCCGTGAACCACGATGATGTCGGGTCGAAGGCGAAGAAGCTCCTGCAGGCAGGCATCTTCATTTACAGAATGCAAAGGAAAAACTTCTGAGGGAGGAATTGGATCCTTTTTCAGTCCGTATTGCTGAAGGATCTGCTGAATTCTTTTTTGTGAAGTTTTTTGCAGGTTCTTGCCAATCAGTAGTTGAAACAGAACTTGTCCGGTAACGGTAAACCATCCCAGCTTTCTGATTCTTTTTTTCAAAAACTCTTTTCTTGAAACCGGTTCTTCAATCAGAACTTTTTGCACTTGAAAATGATCCTTGAGAAAATTATACACAATGGACGTAGTGTCCCATTGTCCTGCCAGCAAAACAATCCGTTCAGACGCCATGGCTCATGAGTATTTCTTCTGCAATTGCTTTCATGGTGCGGCTTTGCATGCCGTAGCGCTGTTTCAATAACTGGTAATGTTTTAAGATTGCCTCCAGGAATTCAAGGTTTTCTTTCTGGTGGATGCCCATGTTGTGCGGATGCCACCAAAGATGATAAGCCTCCCGTTTTTCCGCCGCATGACTCATGCTGTTGCAGATCCTTTTCAGTCGCAGGGGATCGAGGAGGGCAAGTTTGTTTGAATAGGGACGCAGGAAACGACTGGCTGGAATATTCAGCATCGTAGATCCTTTATCAATTTTGAAACTGTGGTGACCAGTGAGGTTGGTATAAGCATCAGCAAAACGTACGGCTTTTATTTTTTTGCTCTGCTCTTCATTTTTTCTGGGCTGATAAACAGAAGACTGTTCATTTCCGCGGAAAGCAATAAAGCCAAGATCCTTGCAAACGTTGATGTGTTCCTCTGAGTACTGGTTGCGTGGAAAAACAATACTCTTTAAGTCCACACCGTACGATGCCGCAATATTTTTTGCGGACTTCATGTCTTCTTCAAAAGAAAGAAGCGAAGCATTCTCCAGGCAATAGTAATGAGAGAAAGTATGCGAAGCGATCTCCTGGTTGCCATTGGCGATGATCATCTTAATGAGCGAAGGTGCATAATGATAGGGATCGGTTTTTTCCGAGGAACCGATCGAATCCAGGTACTGATTCTCGTAAGGAGAATATTTTTTCTGTCCATATTGCGGAAGGGTGAAAGGGATGTGCGAAAGCAATTCGTCTTTGTCCCGTGCAAAGAGAAATCCAACGGTAGCAAAGGTTGCATGAATGTCGTAAGCATCAAAGAGGCGAAGAAGAGCAGGAATGATCTGTCGAACGCCCCGGATATTGTCGCCGTAATTTGCAATGGTCCTCTTGTCCCGGACGCCCCACAACAATTCGAAATCAAGCGAGATGATGAACAGCCCGGGTTTCATTTTTTGCAATTGGATTTAAAATGATTTTGTTCTTGCTCTTGTGATACAGGATCAGGAGAAAGGCTGCAAAGAATGGCATGCAGGGGATCTTGTACCGTGACAACGTTCCGAAATTTCCTGTAGATATACCCACTGCAAAGGCAAAGTTCAGCGAGAAGATGAGGAAGAAAGAAAGGTTGGGATCGCGCAACACCGTTCGAAAAGTTTTGCCTATGCCCATTCGCCAAAATACCATCAGAGTTAAAACCATAAATGCGAGTCCTTCAAGAGATGAGAGAACCATGATGGGTTTTCTTGCCTCCCACAAAAATGGTCGGAACAGGGTAACCACTACACCCTGCGGAAATTTGCTAAGAATGCCGATAGCCGTAGGATCATATTTTCCGAGGTCGTACCGTGAGCCTTCCTGTTCGGTACTTGCGATGATGTAAGTGCGCGTGGTTTCGGCTGTCTTTATCAGATTGTCCAGGGAATAGCGATTGAGGTCTTCGGCAAACATTTTTGTAAAGAACAAAAAGCTGAACACCGTGAATGCAAGAAATCCCAGGTTCACCATCCAACGAACGGCGATCATGCGAATGCGTTTGGAATAGGTGAGCAGCAACCAGAGACTCAGTCCGGGGACAAAAGCAAGCAGAATGTATGCCTTCACTTTAAAAAGAAGTACAAAACAGCTTGCTGTGAGCAAAAGGTTTTTTGGCGAGAGGTCGCGGTTGATGAAAATACGGAAGGTGGAATAGGTGAGCCACCCCAGCGCAAACATACAGATGGTGTCTTTAAATATAGCCGACCCCCACACGAACACGCTGGGCGTAAACAAGAATGCGATCGCGAGCTGCTTGTATAATTGCGGATAAATATTGACGAAGGTGCGGTACATGGCCCAGACGCCTGTATAAGAAAAATAGGCGAAGAGCAGGGCGATGGGAATGTAGGTCGTTCCGTTCAAAAGTCCGAGCAGGGCCGCCACCACACCAACAATATAGGAAGCCGGATCGCGGTAGTAGATCATTTGATTGGCGTAGGGATATAGCTCGGGATAATTATCGGGAGAAGCACGGAACAAAAGATTCACCCAATCCGGGAAAGAATGACTCAGGGCCGAATTGATGGTTTGCGCGTGACCGAAATAATAAAATGTATCGCCATTCTTGTAATAATATTCATAGATCAGGGCAATGAAAATGGCGCCAAAGAATTTGACATAGAGCCCGGGCAGATAGTATTTGCGCAGGGGATGACGTTTTTTATAATGCCTGTCCCTATAGCCCTTTGCTGCCAGGCCTAGAATCAATAAATAAGCCGGCGACAGCACCAGGTCCCAAAGTGTTAAATGTGGCTGCACCGGACGAAAATAATATTTTAAATCACTTGTTCTTTACCGCTTCTTGTTAATTCGACAGCCCGGGCATGAGCGTTGCCCAACCAACCTTATAGGTCTTTAAAACCTACAAGGTGCCATAGGCAATATTTATGCCCTGGGATTTTTCTCAATAAATAATATCTTCGGCAGCCGGTTCCGTCCGTAGATAAACAAGATATGCTGTGAAAAAACTCAAGATCCTGCACACCACTACCCGGCTCGTCAGGGGCGGTGGTGTTGAAAATAATATCTTCCATACCATCGACCAGCTCAAGGAGGAATTTGACTTCATCCTGTCCTGCGGCGCCGACATGCAGGAGAATCCCTTTGCCAACGATCCCCGCATCAAAATTGTCGTCTGCAAAAACCTGATCAACAAAATTCATCCCCTCCACGATTTCAAAGCGCTCCTGTTTTATTACCGCTTCATCAAAAAAGAAAAGATCGATATCATCCATACCCACGAAACCAAGGCGAGCTTCATCACCAAATTCGCAGCCTGGCTTGCCCGCTGCCCTTACATCATCTACGGATTGCACGGCGTTACGTTCAATGACCCCATGAGCAGTCTGAAAAGAAAATTTTATATCCTGCTCGAAAAATTAACCATCGGCGTTTCTGATTTTATTGTTGCGGTAAGCTATGATGTGATGAAGCACTATCATGCCAACCGGATCGGTAAAAACATTCCTTACACGGTGGTGAGAAGCGGCATCGACATGAAAAAGTTCTTTGCCCATACAAGGATCTCCCCAGAGGAAAAGGAACAACTCCGATCCAAACTAGCTCTCGGACCGCAAACGAAATTGATCTGCAATGTGGGCCGTTTTTCTTTTTCCAAGGCCCAGCGTTACAGCATCCAATGTTTTGCCCGGCTCAAAAAAGATTTCCCTGACAGCAAATTGATTTTTATTGGCGAAGGAGAATTGCTGGACGAGTGTAAACAGCAGGCTGCCGATCTTGGAATTTCACAGGATGTCATTTTTGAAGGGTACAAGAAAAACGTTCCGCTCTATCTTTCCATCAGTGATCTTTTTCTTTTTACTTCGCTGCGCGAAGGACTGCCGCGCGTGGTGGTGGAAGCAGCCCTGATGAAAGTACCAGTAGCCGCATTTGAAGTGGAAGGCATCAGGGAAGTGATCGACCACAAGCGTACCGGCATTATCGTTCCCCAGTATGATGTAGATGCCTTGTATGAAGGGGCCAGAAAAATACTGGCTGATAAAAATCTTTCGAACGAGTTTGTACAAAAAGCATTTGAACATGTAGAACACGAATGGGATGCAGCCAGGATGGCAACAGACCTTCGCATGGTTTATCAGAATGCAGAAAAAAAAATCAGGAAATGAAGATCTGGTTCACAATAGACATGGAAGACTGGTACCAGGGCATCGGACTGCCCGTCAACCAGTGGAACCAATATGAAAAAAGAATCAAGGTAGGTCACGACAAACTCCTGAACCTTTTGTCGAAGTATGGAGTAAAAGCGACTTATTTTTTGTTGGGAAAAGTGGTAGAGGAATTTCCGGAGCTCATTCGCGAAGTGCAGGCCGAAGGGCATGAACTGGCCTGTCACACCTACTCGCATCCTTTCTTATACCAGATCACAGCCGAGGAATTCAGGGCCGAATTGAAAAAATGCAAAGACCTGATCCAGCCTTTTCAAAGCGGCTATGAGGGGTTCCGTGCTCCTTATTTCTCTATCGACAACCGCAATCTCTGGGCACTCGAGATTTTAAAAGAAGAAGGATTCCGGTACGATTCCAGCATCTTTCCCGGCAGTACAGCAAGAACCGGCATTGGAGGATTCAGAAAAGATATTCATCAATTAAGCAATGGTTTGCACGAATTTCCAATCAGCAATTTCAAGATTACCCGCTTTGATTTTGGTGTGGGCGGAGCCTATTTCCGCATTCTGCCCTATGCTTATTTCCGGAAAAAGCTTCAGAACCTGGTGCAGCAAAGGCCCGCTGTTTTCTACATTCATCCATGGGAACTGGATGAAAATCACCCGCATATCAGCGGATTGGGCCGAAGAATCCAGTACACACACTATTATAATTTGAAAAATACCGCCAAAAAACTTGGCAATTTACTCTCAGACTTCCAATTTTACACCCCTAAACAAATATTCAACTGAATTCCTATGCAACCTACAACAGTGCAAAACGAAGTGCAAGATGTAAAAAAGTTCTTTCATGGCTATGCTGCCGATTTTGATAGCATCTATGGTCACTCTAAAAAAAGAGGATTCTTTGATAAGGCAATGGACAAAATTTTCCGTCAGTCTATGCTCCTTCGCTTTCGCGAAACCCTGGAGCAATCACAAAATCCTGCCATCAAATCCATCCTGGATGTAGGATGCGGTTCTGGAGTTTATTGCATCGAATTCTTAAAGCAGGGAAAGACTGTGGTGGGACTTGATCTCGCTGAAGGCATGCTCCAGATTGCCCGGCAAAAAACTGCAGCCTTTAAAGAGTCAGGAAAGATTTCTTTTATTCTGTCCGATTACATGGACTATCAGTTCTCTGAAAAATTTGATGCAGCCTGCCTGATGGGATTTTTTGATTACATCAAGGAACCAGTTCCCCTGATCAAAAAACTGCAGAAAGATGTTTCAAAGGAATTGTATATGAGCTTTCCAAAAAAAGGCGGATTCCTTACCTGGCAAAGGAAAGTGCGGTACAATATGCGTCATTGTCCCCTGTATTTCTATTCCAAAAAATCATTGGTCGATATCCTGGACCAGGCCGGCCTGCAGGGAAAATACACCATCAAAGACCTGGGACGTGATTTTTTTGTAAAAGTGAAAATGTGATAAGGTGAATGAAGAGAAGTGAATGGTGAATGGTGAATGGTGAATGAAGGGAAGTGAATAATGAATAGTGAATAGTGAATGGTGAATGCCTGCCCGCCGTCCGCGTGTCGCCGAAGCTTTAGCGGAGGCACTAGCTTCAGCGAAGGCGGGGTGAATGAGATGAGAGAGACAGATGAGAGATGAGAGGGGGCAAGTTTGGTTGGGGACTGAGATCTAAAAAGAATCAAACGCAAGGGAGCGAAGCAGGCAAACAGGAAATTTAGACTACAATTCAGTAAAAACCTTTGCGGCCCTTTGCCCTGCATTTCGCGGGGTCCTTTGCGTTTAACCCTTTAACTTCATCACCATTACCTGGGGACTGACATCTTTCAACATTCACGATGAATTTTTTCAAGAAAAAATCAAGCGCGCCTCCTGACCTTAGTTGGCTCGTGGCCGACATGCACTCGCACCTCCTGCCGGGGATCGATGATGGGTCGAGGAGTTTGGATGATTCCCTGGAAATGATCCGCGGACTTGTTGATCTGGGCTATCGCAAACTCATTACGACGCCACACATACTTTGGGATCTTTATAAAAACACTCCGGAGAAAATTCAATCGGCGCTGGCAACGGTTCTTCCGGCCATTCAGCAGCAAGGACTGGAAGTGGAACTTCGTGCAGCCGCCGAATATTTTATTGATGATCATATGGCCAGGGAAGTCCGGGAAAAATCTTCGCTGCTTACACTCAGTGGAAATTTAGTGCTGGTTGAATTTTCGATGATGACTGCTCCAATGGAGCTCAATGAAGTGATCTTCGAACTGCAAATGCAAAACTATCAACCCGTGCTGGCGCATCCGGAACGTTATACCTATCTGGGAAGAAAAAAGGAAGTGTATGATGAACTAAAAGATGCCGGATGTTATTTTCAACTCAATCTTCTATCTCTTTCCGGATACTATGGAGCACAAGCGCAGGAACTGGCCGACTACCTGATGAAAAAAAATTATTACGACCTTGCAGGAACGGACATGCACCATGTAAAGCACCTCGAAGCATTGAAAAAAATTCCTGCTGCTTCTTTAAAAAGGCTACAGGACTCAGGAAACATCAAGAATCGAACCCTCTAGTTCAACCATTCATTGTTTTATTTGTACTACTGCAATGAGCTTTAGCATTCGCGAGCTGGAATCACTTTCCGGCATCAAGGCACATACCATCCGCATTTGGGAGCAACGTTACAACTTCCTCAAGCCTTCGCGCACCACCACCAACATTCGAAATTACAGCAACGATGAACTAAAGACCCTCCTCACTGTTGCCCTGCTGAACAAATATGGATACAAGATCTCCCGGATCGACCAGATGCATCCAACCCAAAGGAGCGATGCCCTTTTGCAATTGCCACATCCCGATGCGACCACTGAAAGACTGGTCAATGAAATGATCAGTCACATGATCGACATGAATGCATTTTTGTTTGAAGAACTGTTGAATAAATGCATTCAGCAATCGGGAACCGAGAGCACCATCACCGGGATTGTTTTTCATTTCCTCCAAAAACTTGGCATCCTCTGGCAAACCAACAAGATCATTCCTGCGCAGGAACATATTGTTTCCAACATCATCCGACAAAAAATCATCAGCGCCATCGAAAACCTGCCCTATGCTTCCGGAACAGGTCCTCTTTTTCTTTTATTCCTTCCCGAAGACGAACACCATGAAATGGGACTTCTCTTTGTTTATTACATGCTGCGCAAGAAAAATCTGAAAGTGCTTTATCTTGGAGCCAATCTTCCACTCAAAGACCTCGGATATGTGGTGAAGGAAAAATCACCTGTCTATATTTACCTGCACCTCAGCTCTTTTCCCCACAAGCACAATTTTCAACGCTTTATTTCCCAACTCGAAAAACACCGGGGCGGTTCCCAGCTCCTACTTTCCGGAAACGTCAGCCAATTGCTCAAAAGGCCCCTGCCAGCCCACACTACCGTCCTCGATTCTTTGGAAGAAGTGAGCTCGTTTATTTCGGCTTTGGCTTAGTCTGTTTAAAAATTTTCTTTGATGATTAAACAAAATGTTGTTTAGCTTTGTTTGGTTAATAATTAAACAACATGAGCATTCAGGAGTTTAACAGCTTGGTTTTGAATCATTCGGAGGCACTCCGGCCCTTTGCCATTTCCCTCACCCGCGACCAGGAGGCGGCCAGGGACCTTTGCCAGGAAACCTTGTATAAGGCTTTTGCCTACCGGCACCACTACCAGTCCGGAACCAATGTCCGGGCCTGGCTTTATACCATCATGCGGAATATTTTTATCAATGATTACCGGCGTGAGGGAAGGAAAAGAGGCGTGATGGAAGAAGTAAAAAGGATCCAGACCCCACCGCCCACTTCTTCTGAAATTTCCATTCGTCTTCACGAGATCCATTCAGTCATTCATGAACTGCCTTCGGTTTTGAAAACCGTTTGTATCCTTTACCTCGAAGGATATCAATACCAGGAAATTGCATGGGCGCTGGATGAACCGTTGGGAACCATTAAAAGCAGGATCCATTTTGCCCGGAAGCTGCTCCAAAAAAAACTTGACCGGTGAAAAAAAAGCTGGTGATCATAGGAGCCGGGTTCGCAGGTCTTTCAGCTGCCGCCTTCATGGCGAAAGCAGGATGGGACGTAAAGGTGCTGGAAAAAAATGCTACCGCAGGTGGCAGGGCGAGACGTTTGGAAGAAAATGGTTTTCGATTTGACATGGGTCCAAGCTGGTACTGGATGCCCGATGTATTCGAACGTTTTTTTGAACAGTTTGGGAAAAAGCTTCCCGATTATTATGAGCTATCCCGCCTCGATCCTTCTTACAGGGTTTACTGGAAAAACGGATTTACGGATATCCCTGCCTGTTATGAAAAGCTCAAAGAAATTTTTGAAGACCTTGAAAAAGGAAGCAGCCATCAACTGGATCGTTATTTGAAACAGGCCGAAACAAAGTATCAGCTGGGCATGAAAGAACTGGTGTACCAGCCGGGGCGGTCTGTTATGGAATTTCTTCAATGGAAGATTTTGAAAAACCTGGCCAGGCTCGATGTATTCAAATCTGTTAGAAACCATGTGTTTAAACATTTTCAGCATCCACGCCTGCGCCAGCTAATGGAATTTCCCATGCTCTTCCTCGGCGCAAAACCTGAGTCTACGCCGGCGCTTTACTCGCTGATGAATTATGCCGACATCATTGGAGGTACCTGGTATCCAAAAGGAGGAATGTATTCAATTGTGGAGGCAATGCAAAGACTGGCGGAAGAACAGGGGGCAGAATTCCTGATGAATGAAGAAGCCAGTGAAATTGTGACAGAGAAAGGGAGGGTAGTGAAACTCGTTACAAAGAAATTTGAGTATGCTGTGGATGCTGTTATCAGCTCCGGAGATTATCACTTCACAGAATCACAACTTCTGAAAAAGGAAGACCGAAACTATTCCGAATCGTACTGGAACAAAAAGCTGCTCGCTCCTTCCTGCCTGATGTACTACATCGGGCTGAATAAAAAATTAAAAGAAATTCGTCACCATTCTCTTTTTTTTGATCATTCCTTCGACCAGCATGCACACCAGATTTATGATGATCCTCAATGGCCCGACCAGCCCCTGTTCTACGTCAACGCTCCTTCAGTCACTGATCCCGATGTGGCTCCAAATGGATGTGAAAACCTGACGATTCTTGTTCCCATTGCTTCCGGATTAACAGGGGATACCGAAGAAAGGAGGCAGGAATACCTCCGGCAAATTCTGGTAAGGATGGAACATCACACTGGTGAATCCATTTCTGATGCGATCATCTATCAGAAAACTTTTTCGATCAGCGATTTCACCAATGACTATCATTCCTATAAAGGAAATGCATACGGACTAGCCAATGTGTTAAGTCAGACCGCAATGCTGCGTCCTTCCTGCCGGAGCAAAAAAATAAAGAATCTTTTTTATGCAGGCCAGTTCACAGTGCCAGGTCCTGGCGTTCCGCCCAGCATCATCAGCGGTGAAGTCGCTTCTAAAGAATTAATCAGGTCATTCAAATCATCAGGATGACGGTAGAAATGTTTCATAGTGTGAGTCATGAGTGCAGCAAAGCAGTTACCCTGCGCTACAGCACTTCATTTGCTTCTGCCATCCGGTTGCTCCACAGCGATCTTCGTGCACCAATTTTCAATATCTATGGATTTGTTCGCCTGGCCGATGAAATCGTAGACAGCTTTCACAACTTCGACAAAAAATTACTGCTTGCACAATTCGAAGAGGAAACCTTTGTTTCTGTTTCAAGAGGTATCAGCCTCAATCCCATTATGAATAGTTTTCAGCAAACGGTGAATCAGTTTGGCATCAGCAAAGAATTGATCCTTGCCTTTTTTCAAAGCATGGAATCAGACCTTCATCAACAGCGCTACAATCAGCAGGAATATGAAGCCTATATTTACGGTTCTGCAGAAGTTGTGGGACTGATGTGCCTCTATGTTTTTTGTGAAGGAGATCAAAATCTGTATGAAAAACTAAGAAAGCCGGCAAGGGCCCTCGGTGCTGCATTTCAGAAAGTAAATTTTCTCCGAGACTTTAAATCCGATCATGCCAACCTCTCACGTATTTATTTTCCGGGCTGCGACTTCGAACGTTTTTCTGAATGGGACAAGACCGGAATTCAGCAGGACATTGAGGAGGATTTTCGAAAAGCTTATGAGGGAATATCCAAATTACCACTGAAGGCGAGGTTTGGCGTGTATGTGGCTTACAAATATTATTATTCACTTTTTCGGAAGATCAAACGAATGGGTCCGGCTTCCATTTTGAAGCGCAGGATACGCATTCCCAACTACCACAAAGCGCTGATCGTTTTCAGTGCAAGTGTAAAAAATAGATTACGTTTGATCGGATGAAAGAACAGGAAGTAATACTGGTAAATGAGCAGGACGAGCAGGCCGGCACTATGGAAAAAATGGAAGCTCACCAGAAGGGTCTTCTGCACCGGGCATTTAGCATTTTCATTTTTGATTCCAAAGGAAAAATGCTGTTGCAACAGCGGGCACCGGATAAATATCACGGAGCGCATTTATGGAGCAATGCCTGTTGCAGCCATCCGCTTCCCGGTGAGAAAACCGAAGAAGCAGCCTTCAGGAGACTGGAAGAAGAACTGGGTTTTATTACACCATTAAAAGAGATCTTTTCTTTTATTTATCATGCCGAGGTTGAAAATAATTTGATCGAACATGAATTCGATCATGTATTCGCCGGTGAATACGAAGGACTGATTCTTCCGAACCAAAAAGAAGTTTCCGACTACGCTTATGAGCATATGGACAGCATCCTCTGGGCCCTGGAAAATCAACCCGGACGTTTCACCACCTGGTTCCGGATTGCTTTTCCCAAGATTGAGGTCTGGTGGAAGAAGCGATATGAGAAATAGCTGTGAGCTTTGAGTTGTGAGCTGTGAGTTGAATTTAGAAATTATTGTTAGTGAAAGGTATAATGTGAATAGAGCAGTGATCAATCTTGAACTTTTTGTTGAAGTTGATTGTTGGATGGGCAGGCAACAGTAAAGGAGAAACACCATGACAGCATTACTCTATCTACTCACACTAACCGCTACGTTCTTCGCGATGGAAGGCGTAACCTGGCTCACCCATAAATATGTGATGCATGGATTCCTTTGGTACCTGCACCGAGATCATCACCAGAAGGAGCCGGGTTTTTTTGAAAAGAACGACTGGTTCTTTGTCATCTTCGCCGTGCCCAGCATGCTTTTGATTTTGTCCGGCACCAGGAACCATCACTGGTGGGTGCAGGCAACTGGTTTCGGCATCATGGCTTATGGCATTGCCTATTTCCTGGTTCATGACGTGATCATTCACCGCAGGTTCAAATGGTTTAACAACAGCAACAATGCTTATGTGAAGTCCATTCGCTGGGCACACAAGATGCATCACAAGCACATCGACAAATACCAGGGCGAATCCTTCGGCATGCTGCTGGTTCACCGGAAATATAAAAGAAGATTGGGCAAGGTTTAGGTGCGGGAAAAGGCGCAAGGGAATTAACCGCCAGGGCAGAAGCACGTGAAGAGGTATTTTTTACAGCAAGGAAGTAGCCGTCAATGCAAAGTCAGTCGCCTATTCACGGAGGATGTTAAATGCAAACGATTCGAAACAGACTTGACCATTTCCAAACAATACGATTATATCATTGCAGGCGCGGGTTGTGCAGGTCTCAGCCTTGCCATGCATCTTCTTGACTCCGGGAAAATCAATGACAAAAAGATTCTGATCATCGACCGTGATCCAAAAAAATCGAATGACCGTACCTGGTGCTTTTGGGAAAAAGGAGAGGGCCTGTTTGAAAAAATCGTGCACCGGCAATGGGAGCGACTTCTTTTCTTTGGAGAAAATTTTTCAAGAGAACTCCGGATTGCTCCCTACCGGTATAAAATGATCAGGGGAATTGATTTTTATAATTTCTGTTTTGAAAACATCCGTAAGTCTTCCAATGTCACGATCCGTCTGGATCCTGTGGACCACGTTTTTAGCAGTGAGCTTACCACAGGCATCATTGTAAACGGTGAAGCCATTCACAGTGAATTTGTTTTCAACTCCATTCTTTTCAAAAAACCAGAGCTTCATGAAAAGCAATACTGGCTGCTGCAACATTTCAGAGGTTGGATCATTGAAACGCAGGAAGACCGCTTTGATCCCGAATTGGCTACGCTCATGGATTTCCGTATCGGGCAAAATCAGGGAACTGAGTTTTGTTATGTCTTGCCCTTCACCAATAGAATAGCACTTGTAGAATACACAGTATTTTCTCCGGAAGTTTTATCTACTGAGGCTTATGAAGAAAGACTTCGGTGGTATGTCAGCAACATTCTTGGAATTAGCAACTATCAGGTTCTTGAAGTGGAATCAGGTGTAATACCCATGACCAACTATCCATTTGCAAAAACACAGAATCACATCATCAACCTCGGTACAGCCGGTGGATTCACCCGCGGGTCAACAGGATACAGCTTTCATTTTATTCAAAAACATTCTGCAGCACTCACACGAAGGCTCACAACGATTGGCGATCCTTTTGTAAAGGAGGAGCAGCGCCGGGCTTTGTTTTATGATAGTGTGCTCCTGCACATTCTTCATCACCAGATCCTGCCCGGGAAAAAAATATTCAGTGATTTATTCCGCAACAATGCGCCGCAACAGGTATTGAAATTCCTGGATAATGAAACTTCGCTTGCAGAAGAAATGAAAATACTTACCTCGCTTCCCATTTTCCCTTTTCTGAAAGCAGCGCTTGAGCAGTTTATTTAAACTGCATGCTGGTTAATGACCTGCACCAGTGTATGTGCAGGAACTACTCCCGACTGGCGCCATTTAATTTCTCCTTTGCGAAAAAGTATGAGCGTCGGAACACTTTGAATGCGGAACTGTTCTGCAGCATCTCGGTTTCTGTCAATGTCCACTTTGATGATCGTTGCTTTTTCTCCCAGACTATCCTTGGCTTCTTTTAATATGGGTGCCATCATCTTGCAGGGACCGCACCATTCTGCTGAAAAATCAACCAACACAGGTTTGTCCAACCGGATGATCTCCTGAAAACTAGCCATGACTAAAGTTTTTGCTGGTACAAAAGTATGGAGAGAGTTTCTAGTTTATGGTTTCTGGTTCTTGAGAGGCAGTCTTAACCAGAGAAGGTTTGGTTTTAACCGCAGAGAACGCAGGAAGCAGGGGTTGCCTCATTCTTGTTTAAAAAACCCGAAACGGCAATCTATAATTAGGCTCAAACTATAGTAGTTCAGACTGGTCTAAAGAAGCAGAAACCATAAACAAGAAACGCTAAATGAGGCTCGCCAGTCCCTTCAACACCTTGTGCAAATCAATTCCCTTTCCCAATACGCCTTCAAAAAGATCTCCCTCGCGTTTTACGCGGTCGAAAATATTTTTTATGGTGAAGTCCGATACCTGTAATCCTTTTTTCACTTCCTCCCAACGAAGAGGAGTCGATACAGTGGCACCAGGTCGCGGACGCAGAGAATAGGGTGCACAAATGGTTTGAATGGGACGGTTCTGCAGGTAGTCGATATAGATTTTGTCCTTTCTTTTATCCGGGTTGCGAACCAGGCTGGTAAAGTCGGGCAACTCTTCGTGCACGAGGTTGGCAATAAGCTCAGCGAGTTGCTTCGACTGCTCATAATTATATTTTGCGCCGAGAGGAATATAAATATGAATGCCGGTTGACCCCGAAGTTTTAGGATAGGAAGGCACTTGCAGGCTATCGAGAACTTCATGTACCACCTGGGCTGTCTCAATCACTTTATCAAAAGAAATTTCTCCAGGGTCCAGATCAATCACCGACCAGTCGGGATAAGTAGGCGACTGTGTTCTTGAATGCCAGGGATTCATTTCAATGCAACCCAGGTTGGCCATATAAATAAGGGATGCAGTGTTGGTGCAGATCAGGAAATCCTTTTCCTCTCCATTGGTATCGCTAAACCGTTTAAAAGTCTTGAGCCATTTATCAACCTTGCCGCCCATATTCTTGTGATAGAAACTTTCTCCGTTGATTCCTCCCGGGAAACGATTGAGCGACTGGGGACGATCCTTCATATAAGGCATCATGTATTCAGCAATGCGGAAATAATAATTCAGCATTTCGCCTTTGGTGATGGATTTGTTTCCTTTAAAGGCAGGCCAGTAAATTTTTTTCAGGTTGGTAAGCTTCAACTCGTGTTCGTCAACCACTACAATTTGTTCTGATTTATTTTTATCTGCAAGTTCCTGTTCTTCCTTTGACACTTCTTCAATCACTTCTTCCGTATCCTGCTCTTTTTCATTATTCAGTTCGAAGGCCCGCTTGTCTTCCCTCAAACCCTGGAAAGATCCGTGTCGCATCACTCCCTCCGGTGTTAGCTCCGTATATTTCACTTCACAAACCAGAAAAGGTTTTAACCACACCGTAGCATCGTCAACCGGAGGTTCCGTTTCAAAGGGACATTTTTTTGTGATGTGGAGTTTCATTTTTTGCATGAGTTCTTTCTGTACGGCAACAGAATATCCGGTACCTGCATTTCCGAGGTAAACCAGTTTCCCATTTTCATAGACCCCAAGAATCAGTGAGCTGAACATCCGGTCGGTATCCTGTTTACGGCTGTATCCACAGATCACGGCTTCATGTTTTTCTTCCACTTTTATTTTGAGCCAGGTCTTGCTTCTCGCATCCGGGATATAAACAGAATCTTTCTTTTTTGCAATAATGCCTTCGAGGTTGTTCTTTTTGGCAATATCAAAAAATTCTTTTCCTGCATCGTCGATATGATCACTAAATCGAACCATACCCGAACCTGGCATGATCTGCCTGAGAACATCCCTTCTGCGGAACAATGGTTCCTGCATCAGGTCAAGTCCTTCGAGCCAGAGAATATCAAAGACATAATAAACCAGCTGTCCTATTTTTTGTTTCTCCCACAGTTGTATGCCATTAAAATCAGGAACACCGTCTTCATTCAGCACTACAATTTCTCCATCCACCACCGCATTGATGTTCCATTGTTTTAGCTCCTCAAAAAGCGCATTAAATTTTTTATTGAATGAATTATTATTTCTTGAACGAAGTTCCACCTTGCCTTTTTTCAAATAAGCCAGTGCACGATAGCCATCAAGCTTGAGTTCAAATTGCCAGTCGCCATCAGAAAAAGCTTCGTCCACCAGTGTTGCCAGCATAGGTTTTAAATCAGAAGGCATTTTTGTGTGGGGTGCATCTGGAACAGAACGTTTAGCCAGTTCAATGACGCTGGAAAAATCTTTTCTTGCCTGAACATCAATGACGATATTCTTCTTCGACCGGGAAGCAGCTTTCTTTTCGGGTAATTTTTTCAAAGCAGCTAAATTTTTTTGTTTTGATTTTTTTGTGGGTGTGCGGTCGCGGTGGCTCATAAGTATAGTTACAAAAAACAAATGCCACCTGGCCCGAGCCTTCTACAGTTGCATGTGTACTCCCTTGAAAATGAACGTCCTATTTTTTATCCACGGCAATCCACAGGAGTTAACATTTGTGTTTGTAGAATGTTGATAAACAGGGTTGGTAGTGGAGAGAGATGTGGGATGAGAGAGGTGAGATGTGAGGAGAGAGAAAAGAGATTAACCTAAGGCGCAAGGGGCGCGAGGAAATGTTTTTTTGAAGGTTATCGTTCCTTACTGATTAGATATTTTTTTGGAGAAGTTTTTTGTTGGCAGTCAGTCTTTACGGGTTGGTGCTTTTTCTTTTCTAGTTTTTCTCCTGGAAAGAAAAAGTAGAAAGGGAAGTTCAAGGATCCTGCCTACGGAGGGACGCCCGGGCCGCGGCACAACGGTTACCCAAAGCTTGTCCTCGTGTTACGTTATACCAGGCAGTCTGGCCTTTAAAGAATCTAGGTCACTATAGGTGTCAAGCAGTTTGCTATGCGATGATGCTAATGAATGATCTTGGGTTTCATTGTTTTGGAGCGCCTTACTGTTCGTGAGTGTGTACTACGAGGCGGTTTTGGGACTGGTGCTCGCTTCGCTTGCAAGGAGATTGCCGCGCTTCGCTCGCAATGACGACTAAACTACGATGCTCACTACGGGTTTCAACCTTGCCACATAATTAGAGGTGTTACTTTATAATTTAGAGTATGTACTTACGCAAATACTTAATTAGTATGATCGAAACAGTAAAGCATTTTTGATTTGGCGTCATTGCGAGCGAAGCGAGCGTCAGGTCTTAGACAGTGCTTGCCTTAAAGGCAGCAATAAAAACCGGTAGTGAGCACTGTAGTTTAGGCGTCATTGCGAGCGAAGCGCGGCAATCTCCTTGCAAGCGAAGCGAGCACCAGTCCCCAGGACCGCCTTCAAGTACACTCACAAGCAGTAGGGCGCTCCAAAACAATGAAACCAGGATCATTCATTCACATCATCGCAAAACTCACAAGGCGGGGCAACACAGCACCTTCGCGCTCTTCAAATAAAAGCCCTTGCAATGATTCAAAACAGGCACTAAGATTGAATAGAATATGTAGTTACCAAGAAAACCTTTACTATGATAGAAGAACAAAACAAAAATCAGGAAAATTCATTCACACCTGCTGAAACGGGAAATGCCAGTAACCCAGGCGTTCAGCAAAATAAAACAGGCCGTTCTCTGCTTGATGAAAAAGCAGAAACCTACCTCCGTGAATCCGGTAATATTGAAGACATGCCCGATGCCAGGGAAGAAGAGCAAGCAGAAGAATCTATGAGAGATGATCAGAAGTGATGATGGTTTCTCCCGGTAAGCAAGGTGGAAAAATAGATACCTCCGCTTTGATGTATATCTCTACATTTAATCATGCAAGCAAGGGGCGGTATATTCTTCCTGCATCTCAGGGTTATTTTTTATGCCTGCTTATTTTTATGTACCGGCTGTGCCTCATTGCGACGTTCTTCCAAATATGGATTTTCCGAAGGCTATTATAAAAGCCGAATCTTCCACAAAAAGCTGAAGAAGGTATATGTTGTTCCCGAAGACGATTCCATCAAGGTGTACAGTGCAAAGGGCCTGAACAAACCAGTGATCGATACCGTCCATTCTTTGAAGATCTCGTTTCCTTCTCACCAGAAACCCGCCTCCTTTGAAGAATACAGTTTTCGGAAAAACAGTCTCGATATCGATGTAATCAGTATTTTATTTAAATACCGTCCCTCCATCAATCAATTTCCCAATCAGTTCACCGGATCGGTGCTCAATGGCGCTATCTATGTGGGTTACCGCACCGACCTGTTCAAACTGATTTATACGGAAACTCCGTTGAAGCGATATCAAAGGGATATTCTTCATTATGGATTTTCCTTTGGCGCTTTTACAGGACTGGGTGCCAGCCGTATCGATCCTTATGTAACTCTCAACCGCGTAGTGATTGAATATGATGGACTGGTGAATCCTACAGGACTGGCAGCTATTATGGAACTCGACCGGCTTAGCTTTGGATTGCTGGCGGGAGTTGATCATTTGCTGGACCTTAACCGGCACGCCTGGATTTATCAGGGAAAATTATGGATTGGACTGAGTATTGGCTTAAACCTCAACTAGTAGGATAGCGTTAAGGCATATACGAAGATTGGTTTGTAGTCGTTAAATAAGACTGCTATTTGGTTTTATTAACAAAGCAGCTTATTTTTTTGTCCCAAATCTACTCTTTGCGTTTGCTATATCTGGCCATATTACTGCTATCAGGTTTCGTATCCAAGGCACAACAACAATTCTATATCACGGGCCAGACCAGGGATGATAAAGGTAATCCGCTTGCCAACGTGCGTATTATTCTCGCCAGTTCAGGGTATGAATACAGGAGCGGAACTGAAGGCTATTTCGGATTCATGGCCAATATGGAATCCGATTCACTCTTTGCAACGCTAAACGGATATGAGCCGGTGAAAAAACAGATCAGTGCCAAAGAACCCGTGCTGATCATTTTAAAAAGAGACGAGGCTCAGATCAATCGTTCGCGCCGAAGGCTTTCTTCGCTCACCAAAAACCTCAAGCCCTTTGCCCAATACAGTTATTGGCAGAATACGGAAACCTATTCCAGCACCATCGAAAACATGTTCGTCGATGCGCAGCGATATCCCTCCACAGAAGTCAGCCTCAATTATAATCGTGCGTCTTACAGTAATATCAGAAGGTTTCTTTCCATGAATGATATGGTGCCTCCCGATGCCGTGAGGATAGACGAGATGCTGAATTATTTCGACTGGAAATATGAAGCGCCCGATCCGGATCATGTATTCAAAATGAGATCACAGGTCACGAGTTGTCCATGGAATAAAGAGCACCAGCTGCTTTTCCTGAATGTGTATTCAAAAAAATTAAACCTCGATAGTCTTCCACCCAGTCATCTCATTTTCCTGATTGATATTTCAGGTTCCATGGACCTGCCCAACCGGCTTCCTCTTTTAAAATCTGCCTTCAAGGTGCTCACCAACAACCTGCGCTCGAAAGACACGGTGTCCATTGTGGTTTATGGCGGCGGCACACGTGTGGTGCTGAATGCCATGCCGGGAAATGAAAAGATGAAGATCAACAATGCCATCGATAGCCTGCAGGCAGGAGGATCAACTCCCGGAGGTTCAGGTATCAAAATGGCCTACCGCATCGCGCGACTCCATTTCATCAGGGGCGGAAACAACCGTGTGATCCTGGCAACGGATGGAGATTTTAATGTGGGGATCAAGACCGAAGATGAATTGGAAAAACTGATCGTGCAGGAAAAAGATGCGGGCATTTATCTCACCTGCCTCGGTGTTGGAATGGGCAATTACAAGGATTCGAAGATCCAGATACTGGCTCAAAAAGGGAACGGAAATTTTTCTTACCTCGATAGTTATGCTGAAGCGGAAAAAGTTTTGTTCCGTGAATTTTTTCAGACCCTGTATACGGTAGCTGATGATGTATCTCTTTATATCCATTTCAATACCGATTATGTGCAGCAGTACCGTCTCATTGGCTTTGACAACAAAGCATCTGCGGTACGTGATACCACGGCTCTTGTTGATGGAGGAGATATCGGGTCTGGTAATGCACTGATGGTGGCTTTCGAGATCACGCCTCCGGTGAAGCCGCATAGCGTGGGCCAGAACTATGCAACGGCATCTGTGTTGTATACGCCTACAAAAAAAACAATGCAGGAGCAGTTTGATTACTGTGTTTCCAACAATTACATAGACCTTAGTCAAACCAGCAGTGAATACAATCTTGCTGCTTCGGTGATCATGTTTGGGATGAAACTCAAAAGATCTCCCTACGCAAAAAGTCTCAAATGGGATTTTGTACTCACCAGCGCAAAGTCCGCCACCCACAATCAAACCTTCACAGAAAAAGAATTCATCCACCTTATTGAAGAAGCAAAGACGGTATATAACAGGAGGAGAAAGTTTAGGTTTTTTTAACGAGACATATCTGTCTTCGCAGGTCGGCGGTCATTTCATTGTTGCGTTTCTTCAGCCCATCTGTCCGCTCACATCATTCCCGGACGACTTCATCCATGTAAATGACGTCAACAAAATATAAATAAAACATAAATAACAACTGTATTTTGCCATCTGCCAACTGAGGTCTGCGGACTAAGGACTTTGCTCTGTAAATAGCGGTTGTAGGTTCACCGTTGAGGGTTGTCGTCTCAGAAAAAATCTTTACCTTTGAAGGGTCATTTGAGCCTCGCAACAGTAATCGGTAATTATTCTGCCCAGCTGCATCATAGTTAGTCTCTTACTCACTGCCTTCCTCAATCATTTACATTTTAAAACAGATTTATGAACATTTATGTTTCCAACTTAAGCTTCAACGTTCAGGATGATGACCTTAAGGAATTTTTCACACCCTACGGAGAAGTGACGTCGGCAAAAGTGATCATGGACAAGTTCACTGGAAAATCAAAAGGATTTGGTTTCGTGGAAATGTCCGACACTGAATCGGCCAAGAAAGCCATTGCTGAACTCGATAATGGCACCGTTGACGGAAGGACCATCAAGGTTATGGAAGCCCGCCCCCGGGAAGACCGACCAGCCCGTAACAATGGATCATTCCGAAACAATGATGGAGGCTACAAAAAAAATAAATGGTAAATAACCGTGAATAAAAACCTCCACACGGGAGGTTTTTATCTTTTAATATGCAAAGAATTGTTCACTCAACTTAAAAATTTATGGCAAAATCAAAAGAAACATTCAATAAGAAAGAAAAAGAAAAAAAACGCTTAAAGGAGCGTCAGGAAAAACGAGAAAAAATGGAAGAAAGAAAGGCCAACGCCGTCAAGGGAAAATCGCTCGACGATATGATGGCCTATATTGACGAGGATGGCAATATCTCCTCCACGCCACCCGATCCAAAAAAGAAAAAGACCTTCAAAGCAGAAGACATGCAAATTGGCGTCAGCCGGTCTGCAGAACAAGCAGAGGAAGAAGGTCCGCGCGAAGGAACCGTTAGCTTTTTCAATGAAGCCAAAGGCTTTGGATTTATCCAGGATAAACTATCAGGCGAGCGCGTTTTTGTACACATCAACCAACTAACCGAACGTATTTCAGAAGGCGACCGCGTAAGCTTTGAAATAGAGAATGGACCCAGGGGACTCAGCGCCATGCAGGTCAAAAAAATTTAGTTAATAAGGAAAGACAGAGAGCGAAGCTGCTACATGTTAGCTGCTAGCTTTTGGCTTTCTTTAGTAGAAGCCTTGGGCAAGAACAATGTTGTAAATACTTTGTTCTTCTCGCCGGTCGTCGGTGATGGAAAGATTCTTTTCCTCGGAGTATGATTTCATCGATTGAGTTGAATCGGTGCTCATCTAAATAATCTTTCCATTACCTATATCCTAATGAATCAAACTGGTTGTATTGTCCGGAGACTATTTGCGTTTCCTCTTTGCACCTTCTATCTACCCATTACATCTAAGATCTATCGCAAGGCTTGAGTTCCACCAAAAGCCATCAGCCAACAGCTAATGGCTTCATGATCTACCAATGCCAGATGATACTAATTATCAGCTGAGATGATACTTAATTTAGCTCATTTACCGCTTCTCAAAACGGAAAGCCGTTTTTTTCCATGCACCAGCATCTTCAGTGTTTTTCTTTTTATGGGAATGGCAACGCTGGTCTCGTGTTCATTCTGCCTATGACGGTAAGCTCTTAAAATATCCTGATAAGAAAGAATGCCAGCGAGCTTCGAATCTTCTGAATTCACCACCGGAAGGACATCCAGGTTTTCACGCGCCATCATTTCTACCGCAGATTTCAAACTGTCTTCACTGTTGATGGCAAAAGGTTTTCTTTTGATCAGAGAATCCACGCTCGCTTTCACAGGATGATGCATACTGAATAGATTGGACGCACTGATGATGCCCTTGAACACGCCTTTGTCGTCGGTAACCACATAATAGTTTTGTTGCTGATCTTTTCTTTTTACCAGAAAATTTCTGGCTTCTTCAATGCTGACCTCACCGCTGATCACCGTACGGTTTTCTCTGAGCACCTGCTTCACCAATAATTTATCGAGGAGGTCCGGTTCATAAGCGTGGGGCGTTTGAATTCCTCTTCGCGCAATTTTCTCCGTCATGATGGTATGCTTCATCAGCATATAGGAAATAAAATACGAAGCAATACAGGCGGCCAGCAAAGGAAGAAGCGCATTGGCCTGACCGGTAGTTTCCAATGCAAAAATGATGGAGGTGAGCAATGCTCTTGATGCTCCTGCAAACATTGCCGACATCGCCACGAGTGCAGCCAGGGGAATACTGATGCCCACTCCCGGAAAAAGTTTTTGCGCCAGCAACCCAAATAATGCACCTGCTGCACCACCAATCGTCAGCAAAGGTGCCAGGGTTCCTCCCGAAGTTCCACTTCCCAGGGCAATCGCCCACGAAATAAATTTCATGAAGCAAAGTGAAAGCACGATTTGCAAAGCCATGTGTCCTGAAAGAACATCAGTGATGTTTACATACCCCACGCCCATTGTTCTCGGATAAAAATATCCAATGACGCCTACTGCCAGTCCGCCAATGAGGGGCCACCACATCCAGTGTACGGGCAAGCGTTCAAAACCATCTTCAATCAGATAAACCAGTTTGGTGACTGCTGCAGAAATAAATCCTATAAGAATACCAATGCCGCTGTAAACAGCCAATGCTTCATTTCCTGGAGCAGAAATAAATGGAGTTGGAAAAACAGGACCTGCATCAAAAAGAAAATGATGTCCTGCCGAACCAGTGATGCATGCAAAGGCAACAGGAATAATGGAACGCGGAGAAAATTCGAAGAGCAACAGTTCAATGGCCAGGAAGATGGCTGCAATGGGACTTCCGAAGATTGCCGACATGCCTGCTGTTGCACCGGCAGCAAGCAGGATCTTTCGCTCGTAAGGACTGATTTTTAAAATCTGTCCCAGTGTTGAACCAAGAGCCCCTCCAGTGGCAATGATAGGGCCTTCGGCACCAAAAGGTCCCCCTGTACCAATAGAGATGGCGGAAGATACGGGCTTCAGATAAGTAATAGAAGGAGGGATCTTGCTTTGATTGGTGAGGATCTGTTCCATCGCTTCAGGAATACCATGGCCCCTGATGGCTTTCGATCCATAGAGCGCCATCAGTCCAACGATCAGTCCACCAACTGCGGGAACCAAAATCACCCAGGGACCATAATGATTGCCGACAGGGCTCGAGGGTGAAACAGAAAACTGCTGATGAAAAGAAATATTCGTAATGAGGTTGATCAGCTGCACCAGGATTTTCGCCACACCACTTACCATGAGTGCAACCACCACTGCGAGAAAAGAAATGAAAGCAATCCTTTGTTTATCGTTACCATTCTGGGGAATATTTTCCTGCAGGAGATCTTCTTCAAGAGATACGGAAATGGGAATGCCCAGATGTGTTTTATGGTTTGGATTCATGTTGAATAGATATTGGTCTTATGCTACTGGTTCTGAAATAAAATTGTTGAGCGCTTTTGCGTTCATAATTTTTATATGCTTGCCCGAGGTGGTAAGAACACCTGCCTGGGATAATTCATTGAAAAATTTAAATACTGTTTCATAACTGGTGCCTGCGTAGGAGGCAATATCCTGCCGGCTCACCGGAAGCTGGATATAATTTTCTTCATTCAATCCAAACAATCCGATCAGTTCCAGCAGGGCAAGGGTTACTCTTCCTTTCACATCACGGTGGGCCAAATCCCTCATGCGTTTTTCTGCGAAATGAAGATCGCGCATATACACATGAAGGAGCTGGTAGGTGAATTCGTGGTTGGTCTGCAAAAGGGTTTCGAGAA
Source organism: Flavisolibacter sp. (assembly GCA_045805145.1). Taxonomy (GTDB): domain Bacteria; phylum Bacteroidota; class Bacteroidia; order Chitinophagales; family Chitinophagaceae; genus Flavisolibacter. The sequence continues at coordinate 34,412 of JBJMLU010000094.1, forward strand.
AATCATTGTCAAGATAACAGAGCGTGGTTTCTGTTAAAGCAATGGCGGAGATCGGATAGGTAGAGGCGCCTCCAAAGCCACGGTGTCCAAGGGTTTCGCCGGTTTTGGAAAAACGCAGTATGAGTTCCTTATCGCCGGTCCATTGGAGTGTTATTTTCAGCACGCCGCTGTTTACAAAATACATTCCGTTCACCGGGTCGCCTTCTTTAAAAATGGAGCTGCCTCTCTTAAAGAGCATGGTCTTTTTCTGAACTCCAATCAGGGCCTTCCATTCCGGGACGCAGTGGGTACAGAGAAAACAACGATCCAGTTTGCAGGAAATTTCAGGCATGCGCAAAGCTAATAAAAGACGCCGAGAAAACATTGCCGATTACAGATAATTTGTGGATGTGTTTGGGTATTGAAATCAATAATATGGTGTGGGCAAGGTTTTTGTGCAGATAGTGTTATCTTGCCATGGTGCAAGCCCTTGCATGAATTAAACTATCAATTATGAATTCGCCTTACCTCAACCCTTTTTCAAAGTCCCTGCTCACCGGATTATTTGTGGGAATCATTGCCACTCTTTTTTGCCTGGCCTTTAATGTTTTTTTCCGTGAGAGCCATGATTTTCCCCTCGCTTCCATCATCAACGTATCCTCTCTGATCTTTGCGGTGAACCTCATCTTCCTCGTGATTGGATTGATCTATTATGGCTTTGTCAAAAAGGGAAGGACAGGTGAACTGTTTTATAAAATTGTTTTCGTTTTGCTCACAATCTATTTTTCATGGAGGGCTCTGGTCGTACACCGCTCCGATAATCCTGCATGGAATCAGGATTTTCATTGGTTGATGCTTGCAGTAGTGGTGATCATGGGAATTCTTGCCGCATTCGGTATTCCTTATCTATTTCACAACAGGAAGTTTGAGGAGCATGTGTTGTAGATTTTAGCGCATTGTTTTTATTTAGACAAAGAGATGAACCGCAAGGTGCGCAACTAACGCAAAGAGAGAAACGCAGAGATTTTATTGCTGATTTTTTTGCGGACCTCCCCGTTCTTTGCGCCTACAATTCTTTGTCCCACTTTTCAGGAAGAAACCCTAACTTAATTCCATTCCACCACCACTTTAATTTCATCGGCGGAATGTTGATGAAGGGCCTTGTCAAAATCACGGTAGGGAATTCTTTCGGTGATAATAGCCTCGATGGCATCGGGCCATTTTTGGAGACATGCTTTCAGATCATCTACAGCCATCTGGTAGTGATGAATGCTGGCATTAACACTTCCAACGACCAACTGATTTTTGAGCACCAACTGTTGCATCAACATACCCGCATCAATATCCAATGGACGGTCGGCACCGGGAATGCCTGTAGCCACATAAATTCCATTGATGCCAAGTGCGTCAATCAACTGCATCTGGATCTTCGCGATTCCAGTGGCTTCAAAAATAAAGTCTGATTCACCGAAAGCATCATCAAGATCTGTTACCTGCACTTTTCTTCCATCTACATATTTGCCGCCGATCTGTTTCAGAATCCGGGGGCGCAGACTGTTTTCATCCACGATGTCCATTCCAATCACTTCCGCTCCTCTGAGTCGAAGTGCAAATGCAGCCATCAATCCAATGGGGCCAATGCCTGCGATCAGGGCTTTCTTTCCCTGCAGCCAGTTCTCATTGTCTTCAATTCCTTTGAGCCGTGCACGCTGAATGGTTATGGATTCATCAATGGCTTTTGAGGCAACGGACATGGGTTCGGTAAGCACGCCTACTGATTTCATTTCCGGTGAAACGGCAACCAGGTATTGTTCTTTGTCCACCACATATTCTGCCTGGTAACCATCTGCTCCTTTGATTCCTCTTTCGGTGTAGCCTCCTGTATAACACATATCACTTCTTCCATTCAGGCAGGCCTTGCACTGACCACATCCTCTCCGCACCATGAATACACCATAGTCGCCTTTTTTTACGCGTGTTACCGCGCTGCCTGTTTCCACTACTTCTCCAAACATCTCATGTCCGATGATCAGTTCTTTTTTTCCAGGAGGAGCATCGGCCCTTCCGCCGGACACTTCTTCACGATCTGTTCCGCATATGCCTACCTGCCAAACCCTGATCTTTACTTCATCAGGCGCTGTGATCATGGGCTCATTTACATCAATCAGCGATACTTCGGTCGTTCCCGGTACAATAGCGATGGCTTTCATGTTGATTATTTTATTTTCTTCGATGCAGTTGAATATGCAATAGCCGTTCCAAAGGTCGATGGAAGTCGATGGTGAATGGTGAAAGTCCATCAGCCAACAGCTATTAGCCAATAGCTTCTTCTCACAGCTCTCCGCTCGCAGCTCGTAACTCTTTTTCCAGCCGCTGATCAATTTCCTCAAGGAATTGAGTGGAAACAATCGTATATTATTAGTCCTCACCAAAACTTTCTTTATGTCCAAAACAATCACGCAGGAAGTGTTGTTCCGGAACACTGATGCCAAATCACTCTTCGAACTTTATATGGACAGCACCAAACATTCCGTGGCCACGGGTGCGCCCGCCAACATCTCGCCCTCCGAAGGAGGAAATTATTCCGCGCACGGCGGATACATTACCGGCAAAAATCTTCAATTGATCCGCGACAGATTGATCGTGCAAAGCTGGAGGGCGCAGAGCTGGAGTTCGGATGATGTGGACTCTACCTTCATCATCTACCTTGAGCAAAAAGGAAAAGACGTGCTTCTTCATGCTGTTCACGCCAATCTGCCCGACAGTGCCGCCGACAGCATCAACAGCGGATGGCACAAAATGTATTGGGAACCCTGGCGTCTCTATCTCGAAGGAACACCCATTGCTAAGGCATCGATGTGAGGTGGTGAATGGTGAATGGTGAATGGTCAATGGTGAATGGTGAATAGTGAATGGTGAATGGTCAATGGTGAATGGTGAATGGTGAATAGTGAATAGTGGATAGTGAAAGTCCAATAGCTAACAGCCAACAGCTAACAGCTTTCTTCTCTCAGCTGTCCTTCATTCCCAACTATCAAGGCCTAAAAGCTTTCTGCCCAGAGCTGACAATTGAGCTGTTTCATATTTTGTCTGTTCCCATCTGCGTGGATCGCCGGGGAAGGCATAACCTTCGGGAGCCCTTCTTTCTTTCCATGAAGTGATGCGCCATTCACGTAGTTCGGAATTGTCTTCTTCAGCAGGCATCATGGAGATATATTGTGCCATGCGCACTTTGTTGCCACTATTGTTTACCCTGATGCCATGTGGCTGCAGGCTGTTAAAAATTAAAAGGTCACCTGCATTCATTTTTACTTTTACAATTTCAAATCCAGTTACATCTGGCTTGAAATGATCACGGTCTTCGGGCTGTGTCAGCTTCCAGGTTTCATAACTGCGATATAGTTCTGGCACGCACTGAAACCCTCCCATGTTTTCATCTGTCTGATCGGCGAGTGCCAGTACCCCCTGCACATTTTGTGGTTTCGTTTCCGGGTCATAATCCCAATGAATAAAAGCCTTGTATTCATGACCGGGACGAATCGGGAAATTGAGATTGGCACGGTCAATGGTTACCCATAATTTTTCTGTTCCCCAGATATCAGAAAACGCTTCGTGTAATTTTGGCCATTGCCGGTTGTCCCATAAATATTGATGGTTGTACACTTCCACCATGCCGGTATTGGTCAGCTCTTTCATTTTCATTTCTGCACGCGGCGGCGCATACCAGGTTTCCGGATCGTTGGGATCTTTTTCTTCAAACTCCCAGAGAAAAGCAGCCAGCTGTTCCACTTGTTCTTTCGGAACAGCATTCCTGATTACGATATATCCGTTCTCGATCCAGAATTTCCAATCCTCTTCCGACAAAACTTTGAGTGGTTTTCCATTGCTTCGGTCATTGAGTTTGACCTTGCTGCTTTTGGCGGTGGAAGGGTTTCCAGGGATGTCCTTATGAGCGTTCGTGGTGCTCATGGTAGGTGTCATGGTTTGTTGTTGCATATAAGAAGATTATGAATGATGATCCAAAGCTCCCTTTTCAAAGAAAATTTCTCGGCCTCTGTAATGACGAGTTTTTGCTCTCCATTGACAATAATTTGATTTTTCTGCCGCACAATCTAGCTTTACAGGAAATTTTGAAGTGAAAATTCAAAAAGAAACAGTGCTGCCCGATCCCGGCCAGTCGTTCAAATTGTTTACGCCCAGTCTCAGAAACGAGTTCTTCTGGCACTATCATCCCGAATATGAACTGGTTTATGTAGAAGCCGCAAACGGCATTCGCCACGTGGGACAACATATATCCAGCTTCATGAATAATGAGCTGATCCTGATTGGTCCGAATATTCCGCACCTCAATTTTGACTATGGATTGAAGATCGAGTATCATCAGATTGTAGTGCAGCTCAAAGAAAATTTTCTGGGTGATGCTTTTGAAGAAACGCCCGAATTTTCTGCCATTCAAAAGATTTTCAAGCAAGCATGGCGAGGACTTTCTTTTAGTGGCAAAACAAAAATGAAAGTCGCAGAGAAGTTGAAATACATGCGCGGGCTTTCTCACTTCGAACAATTACTTTGCTTGTTGGAAGTCTTTCAAACCCTCGCCCTTTCCAATGAAGTAACTGCCCTGAATGAACAGGACACCAGCATCAAACTTTTTCTGAACGACAAGATCAGAATGGGTTCGATTTATAAATACATTGATGTCCACTACAACGAGACACCAGATGTGAATGAAGTAGCATCAAGTGTGCATTTGAGTACAGCAGCATTTTGCCGCTATTTTAAAAAACAAACCAGGATGACCTTTACAGATTTTGTAAACCAGTACCGCATCACCCAGGCGAAGACATTATTATTGCAGGACAAGACGATTTCAGAAGTCTGTTATGAGGTGGGATTTGAAAGTCTTTCTTACTTCAATAAACTGTTTAAAAAACTGGCAGGAGAGAATCCTTCTTCGTTTAAGAAAAAATATGCGGTATGAGAGTTCGGAGTTCAGAGTTCAAAGTTCAAAGTTCAGAGTTCAAAGTTCAGAGTTCAAAGCTCAGAGTTCAAAGTTCAGAGTTCAGAGTTCAAAGTTCAAAGTTCGGAGTTTAGAATTGGAGGTGCGCAGCTAATAGCCAGCAGCTAACAGCCAACAGCTTTCCTTTCTCATTTCAGCAAGAATCGGGTTTTTCCCGGGCCAGGTTGAAACTAGATTTGTGTCATCAACAAAAACCAATGAACGAGCAACAAAATATTCACTTCAACCGCATTGCCGAGGCCATTGAATACCTTAACCAGAATTTCAAGGAACAACCTGACCTGGAAGAGCTGGCAAAAAAAGTACATTTAAGTCCGTTCTATTTTCAACGCCTGTTTCAGGATTGGGCTGGCGTTAGTCCCAAGAAATTTTTGCAATACCTGACACTTGATTATGCGAAATCATTGCTGAAAGAAAAAGGTGCTACGCTTTTTGATACAGCCATTGAAACAGGCCTGTCCGGCACAGGAAGGCTGCACGATTTGTTTATCAAGATTGAAGGAATGACGCCGGGCGAATACAAAAATGGTGGTGCGGAACTATCCATCAATTACAGTTTCGCGGAAAGTCCTTTTGGCAATATCCTGGTGGCTTCTACTTCCAAAGGTATCTGTCACATGTCTTTCGGTGATGATGAACAATTGGCGTTAAACGTTCTTCACAAGCAATTTCCCAATGCGCGATACAAGCAAATGGTAGACCTGGTGCAACAAAATGCACTCTACATCTTCACACACGACTGGAGCCAGCTCGATCAGATCAAACTGCATATCAAGGGAACAGGTTTCCAGTTAAAGGTGTGGGAGACCCTTCTGAAAATTCCCCAGGGCAGACTTTCCACCTACCGTGCGGTCGCAGAAAAAATGGATCATCCGCGTGCATTAAGAGCAGTTGGTACTGCCATTGGTCAGAACCCGGTAGCTTTTATTATTCCCTGTCACCGGGTGATACAATCTTCCGGAACATTTGGTAATTATCATTGGGGATCTACCCGCAAATCAGCCATGATCGGGTGGGAGGCGGCAGGGATTTCAAAAGAAAGCAAATTTTTTGGGGAGAACGATTAAACACGAAGAACGCAGCGAATGTAAAGAAGATAAAGAAGTTCAGACTTGATATACAAAATACCTTGCGTGCCTCTGCGTCATCCCTGCGTCCTTTGCGTTTTATTTCTTCCTTATAAGTGATGACACATTCAGCAAGAACCGGGTTGAATTTATTCTCCACATATCAGAATTTTGCTCCATCAAATGATCATCATGAAAACATACATTTTAATTCATGGTTCCTGGCACAGCGCATGGAACTGGCACAAGGTTGTTCCTCTTTTGGAAAGAGCAGGTCATAAAGCCATTGCAATGGATCTGCCCGGAATGGGAAGGGACAAAACACCGATACAAGAGGTAAAAATGAAGTCCACTGTTGAAAAGATCTGTGAGCTGATTGATGCTCTTCCGGGGAAAGTTATTCTTGTAGGTCACAGCAAAAATGGCATCATGATTTCGCAGGCAGCTGAATATCGGCCTGAGAGAATAGAGAAGCTCGTGTATTTGGCTGCCTATTTAGTTCCTCATGGAAAAACACAAAGAGAATATTCCATGCAAGACACGGGAGGATGGTTGAAGCCCTATGTAACCCAGTATCCCGAAACGGCATCGCACACCTTGCAACCGGAAATTTATAAAGAAGGTTTGTATCACGACTGTGAAGATGACATCACCGAACTGGCAAAAGTTTTACTTGGACATGAACCCGTGGAGTCAGGCATCACTCCACTGGAATTAACGGAAGAAAATTTTGGAAGAGTACCACGCGTGTATATTGAATGCACTGAAGACCGCGCGGTCACACCGTTCATTCAACGCAAAATGTACACCGAAACACCTTGCGAAAAAGTTTACACTCTTCCCACCAGCCACTCTCCGTTCTTCAGCCGGCCCAAAGAACTCGTCGCAATACTTGTTAATTTATGATCCGCAAAATCTTAAAATCATCTGCCAAAAGCTAATAGCTATCAGCTTTCTTCTCACAGCTCTGAGCCCAAAGCTCACAGCTTGACCTAAACCTTCTTCCCAATTGTTTCGCCTTGTTTATAATGCTTTTTCTCTTTTGCTGTTAGCTTCACTTTGTCCTTTTCAAAGAGCATGATGAAATCAGATCCGCCGAAAGCAAAATAGCCCAACTCATTTCCTTTGGATAGTTCAGCGCCTTCGTCAACAACAAAGTTGATCGACGAAATATGTCCCATGCCTACCGGGATGAGGGCCACATAGCCGACTGAAGATTTCATGATGGCGCATCCCCTCGTATGTGTGAACTGAAATCCAATATTGTCGATGTTGTCGATCGAGCCATCCGGTTTTTTCGCCTCAGTGATCCAGGTCTGTCCGGGGATTTTTTTGATCTCCACAATTTTCCCGCTCACAGGAACATGATATCGGTGATAATCGTTGATGCTCAGAAAACCATGAGTGAATAGTCCGCCTTTGAATTTGTTGCGATAAGCACTATCGCCTAACAGGTCAGGAATGGAATAGACCGTACCCTTCACCGTGATCGTGGAGTCCTCTTCTATATCCCAATGACCTCTGTAGGTGCTGTCGGTTGGAGAAACAATAACGCTGTCGTCGCACAAGTCGTCAATGGGTCTTTTGCCTGGTTTTATCTGGCGGCCGAGAAACTGGTTATAACTTAACCATCCACTCGGAAATTTTACATAATCTTCAATATGATAGTCCGGATTGTTGATGAAGCTGTCCAGCGTTTCTGTGGAAGCCAGTGTGTCCATATAGTCGCCACGGGACAGAACAAATTCATTCATCCATTCATTAAACGCTTTGTCTTTTTTCAGAAGGTCGTCAGGCGAACAGGAGAGCACAAAATAAAATTCACGGACTGAAGGCATCAATTCTTTTTCATTGGGAATATGCGTGATGATGCGGTTCAGATAAGCATAAAATTCATCCAGCGTAGAGAGGCCGGGAATTGAAGCTTTTTGCAGAGAAGTGTTCACTGCGCTCATTAATTTTTCATCCGACTGAAGAAGTTCTTTTAATTTTTTTACCGATGGTTGCTCCGGCATATTAATAGGGGTTGAATTAATATTTGAAAATTTGTTGAGCGAACTGTTTATTCATCCAGGTTATTTATGTGGCGGATTTACTTCAGGTATCAAATACTTGTCACCATCGGCGAGTAAATGAACATTCAGATTACGGGCCGTAACCGGCTTGTCAGATGTAAAATCTTTAATGTTCGCTTCCTTGATTTGAAATCCTTCGATGACGATGACCAATCCAGTTCCTGTCACTTTCATTTCTTTTCCTTTTTGCACCAGGATGCAAGTGTCTTCTTCTATGCCTATGCCGATGCTGGTGGGATTGGTGACCACCACCTGCGCCATCCGCACAAAACGTCCCCGGTGAACAAAATGCGTATCAATGCACACATCTTTCATGAACTCCAGACCCATGGTCACCTTGATCTCTCCACCCAATTCCTGCAGTTCTTCATTACCGGCATAGATCATGGGTGTAGACAGGGCCATGGCTCCTGCGCTGGTGCCTGCAACCACTAAAGGTTCTCCAATGTATTTTTCTTTGAGTTGTGTTAGAAATTCCGTTCCGCCATAAATAGCAGTAAGCAACAGTTGATCACCACCGGAGAAGAACATGGCGTCTGCGTTTTTTATTCTTTCGATGAGTGGGTCGTCCAGCACTTCCTGTCTGGAGTTGTGATGAATGCGTCCGATTTTAGTAATGCCGATCTTTTCAAAAACCCTTTTGTAGTCGTTAAAGGTTTCGGTTCCCAGGCTGCTGGCTGTGGTCACTACTTCCACCAATGGATCTCTTTTATGCGTTGCTTTTTTAAAAGCTTCAAGCACTTCCAGCTTGACAAAATCAGCAGGTTTTTTCTTGTTTTCAGGAGCGTCCTCTCCTTTATTTTCTTTGCCACCAATGATCACCAGTGTTCCCTCGGGAACAGGGGCGTGATTTTCTTTTACCTGTTTGGCCATGATCTCATCTTTTTGTTTCAACTTTTCGTGAACAGATTCTGCAATTTTTAAACCAGGTCTTTTTTATCCCACTTGAAGGCGGGGATTAAGAGAGGATCTCACAGATCATAGTTTTATAAGATGAGTTTAAAGACCAGCCAGATTTTTTTGTTGAGCTTGTAATTGATAACGCAAAACCGCTTAAGGCACATTGTTCTCTTTCGCAAAAGTCGAATTATAAAGCTCTTAAAGTAAATTATCTAAATTACATTTTGAGAAATGCGAAAGTGCAACCTTCTAAACTAGAAGCCTTTAGTGACGGCGTATTTGCCGTGGCAATGACACTTCTAATTTATCATATCGAAGTGCCTTCATTCGTTAATAACAAAACAAATGCACAACTCTTACAACACTTACAAAACCTTTGGCCATATTACGTCTCATTATTCACCAGCTTTTTTACTCTTTTGATCATGTGGGTCAATCATCACAACATGCTTAAAAAAATACAGAAAGTAAACCGGCACTTTTTGTTTGCTAATGGCACTTTGCTTTTTTTGGTGATTATTGTTCCCTTCTCTACAGCTATGGTCAGTCAATTTCTTTCAACACCTTCGGCAAATATTGCGTGTGCTGTATATGCAGGACTTTTTGTACTGATCAATATATGTTACAACTGGATCTGGCTTGCGGCTATAAAAGAAGGCCTTGTAAACGAAAACATTTCTCATCAGGTAATCAAAAAGATAAGAGTAAGTAATTTTGTTGGTTTCCCTGTCTATCTTATTGCGTTTGTTATTGCTTTCAATAGTCCGCTCTTTTCAATCGGCATTTGTATTCTCATGTGGATTTATTGGGCAATAGCTATGAAGTTGACTTGAAACTTCAATTGATAACTGACATCTTTTTTGTTGCATCCATAATCCAGGTCAATTCATCGATAAATGTTTTAGCTCTTTTTTCCGTTGCCTCTTTGTCCTTTGCATTCCCCTCTTCGTCATAGGTTTCCTGCACTTTTGGGCCTAAGTACATTGCTGGAACTAAAAGCACCCCGATCTTCCACAGTGAAAATACAAGAGAGGTATTTACCTGTGCTCCTCCAAATGGTCCATTTGATGCGGAAGCTATTGCCACAGGCTTGCGTTTCCATTCTGGATATAATAAATCAATTACATTTTTTAAACTTGCCGGATAACCACCATTATATTCTGGTGTAACAATGATAACTCCATCAGCATTTTTTATTTTCTCTGCGAAATCCAGGGCCCCGGCAGAGGGTTCTTTCATAAAACGCAGTCGTTCATCAAAAACCGGGAACTGGTATTCATTTAGGTCCAATATTTCAGCAGAAGCTAAATTGTTTTGCTCAACAAAGCTTTTAAAGAATAGCGCCACACGGTGACTATTGCGGCCAATTCTTACGCTTGACGATATTATAGCTACGTGATGCATGACTATTAATTTTATAAAATGAAGAAGCCACTTCGATTATTTCTGATTTACCGGTGTTTCAATGATAAGAAACTGAGCGCCGGCATCACAGTGAATAGGAAGGGTTCCGGTTTCCCAGACCCCGATGGCATCCCGTTCGTTAATGTCTGTACCGTCTACCCTTATTTTGCCTTCAATGCAGAATATGTATAAGCATTTGTTGGCAGGATTGAAGTTGTAAACCACTTCACGGCCTGTATCAAAATGACCGAGAGAGAGCTTTGTATTTTGATTGATCCAGCAATGTCCTAAGCCTTCTTCGTTTGAGATGATTGTTTTCAGTTCATTCTTTCTTTTGTCTTTGGGGAAGCTGCGTAGCTGATAACGGGGCGTAATGTTTTGTAATTTTGGTTGTATCCATATCTGAAGGAAGTTGACTTCATCTTCTCCAATATTATATTCTTCGTGGCGAAGCCCGCTACCGGCACTCATAATTTGCACACCCCCTTCTTCAATCACGGTTTTATAACCCAGGGTATCAATGTGGTTCATTTTTCCTTTCAGGAGAATAGAGATGATTTCCATGTTGGAATGAGGATGAATACCAAAGCCTTTTCCGGCTTCTACGAAGTCGTCATTGAAAGCAACGAGTGTACCAAAGGCGCTTTTTAAAGGATTGTAATATTCACTGAAGCTGAAATAGAAATTACTTTTTAACCAACCAATGTCCTTTAACCCTCTTTCTTCTTTTCTAAATACTTGTGATTTCATATGTCCTGTTTGTAATCATCAAATTAAGGCAACGTGATAAATATCGATCTCCTTTTAATGAGTAGAAGATTTTTTGTCTTATGACCTTTGCCGGTGGTATCTTCTGCCAACAATATTTCTCCGGCCTTGAATGTTCTTTTCTGGCCCAAAGATGTTTCAATTTCAACTTCGCCATCCAATAAAACCATGTAATGATGGGAACATCATTATAATTGAACGGGTTGAAGTTTGAAAACGAGCTTATTCGCATTGTCAATTTCATCCTGGTTGATGGTATGCCCCATGCCAGTATAGATCTTTTCGGTAACAGCTGCGTTCATGTTCTTCAAAATATTGCTGGTTGCATATACCCTTTCCACCGGGACATGCGGGTCGGGATTACTTGTACCAATAAAAACCGGAGTGCCCTGAAAGTCCCCTTTATAATTTTCACTGTAAATCCTGTCACCAATTAAACCGCCGGTGAAGGCTACTACACCGCCGTATTTAGCCGCGTTGCGGGCTACAAATTCAAGCATTAAGCAAGCCCCTTGCGAAAAGCCAAGGAAGTAAATATTCTGAGTTTGAATGCCTTTGCTCAATAAGTCCTCTACCAATTCTTTCAACAGTTTCAATGCAGAGGAGAGCCAGGGTTCATTTTGTTCAGGCGGAGCCAGAAACGAATAAGGATACCATGTATCGTTTGTTGCCTGGGGTGCGAACAATGAAAAACCATTTACATCCAGGTGTGATGCGAGTGAAAGAATATCTTCTGCACTTCCGCCTCTGCCATGCAACAGAATAAGAACTTTACTTGCTGCTGTTAATTCCTTTGCTGCTGTTACTATATTTTTTTGATGCATTTTATTTGTAGTTGTTTGTATTTATTAATATGGGTGGCAATGTCTGTTCAATTTTCAATCTGTCTTCTTCGAACTGAGGCGGCAGTTTCAATGCTCCGCCCAGGTGTTCTAAAGGTTCATCGAAAGTAAAGCCGGGACCCGATGTTGCTACTTCAAACAAAACGCCACCAGGTTCGCGAAAGTAAATAGACGTAAAGTAAGTCCTGTCCAGTATGGGCGAAGGATTGAGCATACGCTTCACAATCTTTAATCTTACGTCAGCTTGTGTTTGTTTATCCGGCGTGGCAAAGGCTATATGATGTACCGTGCCGCTGCCTGCCAATCCCCTCAGGCTATCAGGTGAGCAAACTATATCAACATAATTGCCGGGTGCATCCGTTGCCGTAAAACGAAAGCGATTTCCTTTTTCTGCAATCAGCTTATGGTCTAATTGTTCGGTTAACAAGGCTGCTGTCCGTTCATAACCTTCTTCCCAAATCTCTACATTGTAAAAGCCTTTGATCGCATGTTCTGGTGGAATTGGCCCATTTGCATAACTGTTTCTCTTATCTGCATCGTTAAAAACTAATTCTAAACCCAACCCATCTTCATCTTCGAAATAAACGATTATCTCTCCTTCAAAACGTTCCTGTGGTTTTTTGTAATGAATACCAAAACGCTTGAAGCGTTCAAGCCAGAAGTCGAGCGAAGAACTAGCAACAGAAAAAGAAGTCGTATTCAACATTCCCTTTCCATGTCTCCCGTTTACCAGGCCCTGATACGGAAAGAAAGTGAGAATGCTACCTGGGTTGCCTTGTTCATCGCCGTAGTAAAAATGGTAAACATCGGGCCCATCAAAATTGACGGTCTTTTTTACCAGCCTTAGACCCAGGATGCCTGTATAGAAATCAAGGTTCTTTTGTGCATTGCTGGCAATTGCTGTTACATGATGTATGCCCGTTATTAATTGATCCATCGTTAACCCTGATAAAATTTATAAAATAGCTATCCACACGTTCTGGTATTAAAGAAATGTTTCGTTAATCAATGATCGTTACAACTTCATTGGGTTTATTCAACAACCTGTCAACAGGACAAATCTTTGAAATTTCCATCAGTCTTTTTTCTTGTTCTTTGTTTAATTCACCGACCAATTTTATGGAGCAGAAAAATGTATTGAACCCAGAAGCCATCTGATCGCCCTTCACCATATTTACTTTGACCTGAATTTCAGCCAGGAGCCATTTTTTACGCTTTGCATACATCCTAAGTGTTATTGCCTTACAAGAAGCAAGTGCCATACAAAGGTATTGAGCCGGTGCGGCGCCTTCGTTCATTCCACCATACACTTCAGGTTCGTCAGCTACATGTTCAAATTGTTCGGCAAAAAGTTTCGTTGTAAGAACTTCACCTTTGTTTATTGCTTCCGCTGATGCAATGATTTTTGTTTTGTCCATGATGCCGGATTGTAAAACGATCATTTGCTGCTTTGGTTTTCCTGCTCTTTATTCCAAACGTCTGCATATTCCTCCGGGTGACGACTGAATTGAGCATGAACATAGGGACACAGAGGAATTACTTTTAAACTATTCTTCCTAGCATAATCCACCATTTCGTTCAGCAATTTTTTTGCATATCCTTTCCCCTCGGCTTTCGCGGATACTTCAGTGTGATAAACCGTAAGGTTTGAACCCGAAATGCCTATTACCATTTCCCCCATTTGTTCAGCACCTTCCATTACATAAAAAGCGCCGTGTTTTTTTTCGTTCAGATTGAGCTTCACTTGGGCCATAAAGTATTTTTTGACTTGTGGGTTATTGGTCTTGCAGTACGGGCAACACTTCTTCAATTTGCTTACGCCTGTTTTCATACTGCTTTGGCAATTTCAACGATGTGCCCAATTCATTTAAAGGCTCGTCTCTTGTAAAGCCAGGATTGTCTGTAGCTAATTCAAATAATACACCACCGGGTTCTCTGAAGTAGACGGAGAAGAAATAGTCCCGGTCAATTTTAGGTGTTATTCCCAAACCTCTCCTGGCAATTTTTTCTCTGAAGTCCATCAGGATATTATCATCTTTTACACGAAAAGCCACGTGGTGATTTGTGCCTGCGGCGCCTCGGCCAGGAGCTAAGCTTGGCGCCTCGATAATATCGACAATCGCTGCGGTTTCAATGGCATCGGTAATAAACCTGTAACGATTGCCTTCCTGCTTCAACAGCTTGTAACCAAATATGTCGCTAAGGAGAGCAGCGGTCGGCGTCACGTTCTTCAGTGTTAATGTGATATTGTGAAAACCTTTCGTTGCAAAATCTGTTTTCACATCTGTTGTTTGCCAACCCTGCCTGTCATCAACATTCGCAGGAACAATAAGGTCCAGCTTCAAACCATCCGGATCCTGGAAGGAAAGGTATTGTTCACCAAATCTTTCAGCCGCTTCTTCGTGTTTTACACCAAATTGTTTGAAACGATCTTTCCAAAAGGGAAGGCTGTCCTTTGGTACCGAATAACCGATGTCTGTCGCCATGCCACTACCGGTGTAACCTTTACCCATTCCTTCCCAGGGAAAGAATGTAAGGATAGAGCCTGGAGTACCGGCTTCATCACCGAAATAAAAGTGATACGTTCCGGGGTCATCAAAGTTCACCGTCTTTTTCACCAGCCGCAGTCCTAATACTTTTGTATAGAATTCATAATTGCGTTGGGCGTTGTCCGCGATGGCGGTAATGTGATGAAGACCTAATATTCTGTTTTCCATTTTTGATTTTTAAGCGTTAACTGTTTCTGCTTTTTTTGCAGGCTGAACTTCAGCATTGGCTTGTTTTGCAGGCTGAACTTCAGCATGAATTTTAATTTCGTCGGTTACGACTACACTAACTGCTTCAGTATCTGCCTTCCAGGTTAAGCCAAAGGTCTATTTTCCATTGTTTTGCCATAATCCTTGATTTTATCATTTTGTTTCAATGATGATGCAAAGCTATCACGGCGAAGGGGGTGCCCCATTGAGATAAGGCAAGAAATAACTGTGATGTATGTCACACTATTTACCGGCCACTTGTTTACGAACCCGGCTGAGTGTTTCTCTTGTTATACCAAGATAAGAGGCAATCTGATGTTGAGACAGGCGTTGCACGCATTCAGGATAGGTTTGCAAAAACCTGTTGAATTTTTCTTCCGCTGTTTCAGCCAATGACTGCAACAATCTTTTTTGGGTGGCTACAAGGTGATTTTGTATGATGATCCTGAAGTAGTGCTCCAGTGCAAGGATTTCTTTCATTGCCTGCTCCCACAACGGTTTACTCAAAAGCAGAAGCTCCACGTCTTCTAAAGCATCAATATTCAAAATAGAGGGTTCATTGGTCAGGTAGCTTGACAAATCTGTTGCCCACCAACCTTCAGATGCAAATTGAAGAACATGCTCGTTGCCTTTCTTATCAATGGTGTAAGAACGCATTATTCCTTTTTCAACAAAAGCCTGGTACTTACAAAGGTCTCCTTCCTGCAAAAAATATTGCTGCTTCCTCAGCTTTTTGGGAGCGAACGAAGTTTTGAAATATTCAAACTCTTCTTTGCCTATGGGGGCGATGGTATTGATCTTATTGTACAGGAGCTCAGACATCTCAATTGATTAGGATGTGAAGTTATTACTCCGAAGTGTATCGTCCTTAAAGGGCAATGGGCAAGCCGATCGGCCCCCCCCATCTGAAATACTGTTCTGCACGCCGAGGCCAACGCTGGAGACTTCCAGTGTGCCACCCAGCTTGCGTCGC
Organism: Flavisolibacter sp.; assembly: GCA_045805145.1. Lineage (GTDB taxonomy): Bacteria > Bacteroidota > Bacteroidia > Chitinophagales > Chitinophagaceae > Flavisolibacter. The sequence goes on from JBJMLU010000094.1 coordinate 50,193, forward strand.
CCGGTCACCATCGTTTTGATCGAAGTGCCTCCAGTAGTAGAAGACTTTGCAGTTACGTTGCAAGCAGAGGCGAATAAAGAGCCACCGGTCAATACCAAACTGGATTTTAAAAGATTACGTCAATTCATAGCTTGGTGCTATTGCTGGTTATTTGTATTGCTATTCATTTTAACGGACTTTAGCAATGTTGAAAAGGTGAGTGAACCCATCTTCCAGTTACCTGCTTCCTTTACATATACCTCTGTCACCATAAAAGCATGGGTGACTTCATTTCCGCCAACGACTGCCAGCAGGTCAATGTCATTTAAGAGAATAGCGGTGTTACCGAATAAGTTTACCGACGCTCCATATACCGCTGCTTTCTTGTACCAGATGCCTCCGCTTTTAATGGTATTCAGTTCCTGGGTTTTTCCCCAGCTTCCTCCCATGTGAACAAACACACAGTTCTCGGCAAACAGTCTGTTTAAAGAGTCCACGTTTTTATCAGCCATCCATGCCCATTTCGTCTTGGAAAGTTCTAGCAGTTCCCGTTCTTCTTTCGTTGCGCTTGTTGTTATTGCATTTGGCAGTTTGGCCTGTGCATGTAGTTGATGCGCATTGGCTGCACACACGAGTAGTCCGAGAATAAGTTTTTTCATAAGCGTAAGTTTTCAAGTTTTAATTAGTTTTCCTTCATTGCGCTGTTGTACTCTGCTTCCGTTACTGCCTTTAGCCAGATTGTTTTTCCTTGCGTACCAGGGGTTATACCAACGTATGCAAAGCTGCTCGCCGGTGCTGCGCCATGCAATGCTCAATACCCGGAAGGCATTTTATAATATCGCCTTTATGCACAACCTGTTTAGGCTTTCCTTTTTCCTGATAATAACCAGTGCCTTCGGTAATTAGTAAGTATTGTCCTCCCGGATGAATATGCCAGTTCAGTTTTGACCCCGGCGTATAAACTGCTTGTGCCAGGCTGAAAGTAAAAATGCTGTCGGGATGATTCAATTCATTTAGCCAGATAGTGCCGGTATAGTTATCTGTATTGGCAGCTATTTGTCCTTTTGGAAAAAGGGTAGAATCCTGCGCATTTGCCCGATTGAAAAAGGTAACTACCACAAAAAACGTTACATAAATTGCTTTCTTCATTTTATTGAATGTTACTTGTGATTTTATATTGTTGATCCTCTCTAACGATTGATCATCTTTTGCGCCTGTTCATTGTATCGGGCACCTTGCACCTCAATGTTAGAGAGTGCCTCATTAATTTCTTTGAGGTCTTTACTTTCAAGCCTGATTTCTACTGATGCTACGTTTTCTTCAAGACGGTGAAGTTTTGTTGTACCAGGGATAGGAACTATCCAGGGCTTTTGTGCGAGCAGCCACGCTAACGCTATCTGTGCAGCCGTTACGTTCTTTTCCTTCGCAATTTTTTGGAGCAAATCAACTAAAGCCTGATTAGCCTTTCTGTTCTCTTCTGAAAAGCGAGGAACGGTATTGCGAAAATCAGTTTTGTCAAATGTGGTGTTCTCATCGATCTTGCCTGTAAGAAAACCTTTGCCCAAAGGACTAAAAGGCACGAAACCAATTCCGAGTTCTTCTAATGTGGGTATGATTTCCTGTTCGGGTTCTCTCCACCAAAGTGAGTATTCACTTTGCAATGCTGTTACCGACTGGACTGAATGTGCGTTTCTGATAGTTTGTACTCCTGCCTCAGATAATCCAAAGTGTTTTACTTTTCCTTCTTTAATCAACTCCTTCACTGCACCGGCTACATCTTCAATCGGCACACTTGGGTCAACACGGTGCTGATAAAACAAGTCGATTACATCTGTTCTTAAACGCTTTAGGGATGCTTCTGCAACTGCCTTGATGTTTTCAGGACGGCTGTCAAGTCCTACTGACTTCCCGTTCTCGATTTTAAAACCAAATTTTGTTGCAATAGCAACCTGGTTTCGAAATGGTTCCAATGCTTCACCAACTACTTCTTCGTTGGTGAACGCACCATACACTTCAGCCGTGTCGAAAAATGTAACACCTTTTTCAACTGCTTTCCTGATTAATCTGATGGCATCTTGCCTGTCAATTGCCGGACCAAGTCCAAAACTGAGTCCCATACAACCTAAGCCGAGTGCAGATACTTCCAGGCCGCTATTACCTAATATTCGTTTTTTCATAACCATGATTTTATAAAGTGATTTAAGCCTCCAGTTTCCTTTCTCCCAGCCATTTCACCATTGCTGGATCACGATGGTCGAAAAAGAGACTTGCTTTTGTATCTAACGTTTTAATGGCTTCCATATCTTCATTAGTTAACCTGAAGTCGAGGCTATTGAAGTTCTCTTCCATCCGCTCTTTTCTGACGGACTTTGGAATAGCAACAACACCTCTTTGAGTAAGCCAGCGAAGAATAACCTGTGCAACAGATTTGTTGTACTTCTTAGCAATTGAAAGCAATAACTCATTATGGAAGATGTTATTCTTACCTTCTGCAAATGGTCCCCAGCTTTCTATCTGTACACCATTTTCCTGCATAAATTTCTGCGCTTCAATCTGCTGGTGAAAAGGATGTGTTTCAACTTGATTGACTGCCGGAACAATTTCGTTGTTCACTATTAAGTCAATCAGCCTGTCGGGATGAAAATTGCTTACACCAATTGCTCTAACTCTTCCTTCCTTATACAATTCTTGCATGGCTCTCCATTCACCATATACGTCGCCCATAGGCTGATGTATCAGATATAGATCGAGGTAATCCAATTGTAATTTTTTCAGTGAAGCCTTAAAGGATTTCTTTGTGCCTTCGTAACCGCTGGATTGTACCCAAACCTTTGTAGTGATGAAGAGTTCTTCTCTTGGTACTCCGCTCTTTTGGATAGCAGCCCCTACTGCATCTTCGTTCATGTATGAAGCAGCGGTATCAATCAATCTATAGCCGCTATCAATTGCATCTATCACACTTCTTTCACATTCTGCTAAGTCTGTCACCTGGAATACCCCAAATCCAAGGATGGGCATTTCAACACCATTATTCAGTTTCACTGTTTGCATTGTTTATTGCTTTTGTTTCACAAAGGTCACCCCCATTGTGCGCCTGAATGGTATACGCATTACGGTTTTCCCTACCATTATTGCTGATTTAGGGATGCTCATCAACTAAGCGAAGAATAAGATAGTAATTTTGAACTCGAAAAAAATATGGATATGGACACCATGCGGCGGTTTGAAACAATCAGTGAGTACAACGCCTTTAATAATAATGAAACGCTACACCCGCTGGTGAGCGTTGTTGACCTTTCTAAAGCAAGTCCAAGGCAAGGCTCACGGATGTATTTCGGCTTCTATACGATTTTTTTGAAGGATGTAAAATGTGGCGATTTGGTATATGGGCGGCATACCTATGATTACCAGGAAGGCACATTGGTTTTCCTTGCACCGGGACAAGTGGCAGGCATGAATAGCAATGGAGAAACCTATCAGCCGAAAGGTTATGCGCTGGTCTTCCATCCTGATCTAATACATGGCACTCCACTCGGTAAGCACATACAGGAATACAGTTTTTTTGGCTACCAGTCCAATGAAGCACTTCACCTTTCAGAACGTGAAAGAAAGATTGTGTTAGATTGCTTTTCGAAGATTGAATATGAGTTAGAACATGCTATTGACAAACACAGCAAGAAGCTCATTGTAGATAACATTGAGTTGTTTTTGAATTATTGTGCCCGTTTTTATGATCGTCAGTTTATAACACGGGACAACATACACCAAGGAATTTTGGAAAGATTTGAGAATTTATTAAACGAATATTTTCAATCAGACAGACCACAAACAACAGGACTTCCTTCTGTAGCTTATTGTGCCTGTGAACTCAGTTTATCTGCAAGCTATTTCGGTGACCTGATCAAAAAAGAAACAGGCAAGACAGCACAGGAATATATTCAAATGAAGGTGATTGATGTAGCGAAGGAGAAAATATTTGATCACAGCAAATCTGTAAGCGAGATCGCTTATGAACTTGGCTTTAAATATCCACAGCATTTTACAAGATTGTTTAAGCAACGTGTAGGACAATCACCGAATGAATATCGAATGCTTAATTAAAATCTGAAAACCGCTGCCAAAACTCGAACTCTATATCCGGCATTGTTGGTTTTTTTGTCTTTGATTGTCCCAAAACATCCCAAACCTTTCCGTTTCTTCTCAAAACAGACAATTGTAGACCCAAGTAGAGAGAGTTCGAACATAAATAAACAGTCCACCTCCCCTAAAGCCTCGATGGACGCAGTAGCCCTGGATAGATGGAATTCGAGGTTTTTGATAAGTGATTTAATTTTCGTTCTGAATTATTAATGCAGGTTTGAATCCGGTACGATACAAATGCCTGGCACGAAAGACCTTACAACCGATAATGAAAAATGAACAAAGCCTGTAGTTCGCTTTTAGCGAACTTTCATTATATTTGCCTATGAAAGTCCATCTTATTAAGGAGCAGACGATAAAGGACTATTATGCAGCTAATCCAGGCAGCAAGGCTCCCTTCGAGGAATGGATGGCCAAGTTAAAACGAGCAGACTGGATTAGCCCGGAAGAAATAAAAGCCACGTTCGGCACGGCGGATTTACTAGGAAAGAGTTCCCGAAGAGTGGTTTTTGATATTGGTGGGAATGGGTATAGAATGATTTGTAAATATAAGTTTACTAAAACGCAGGTTCATTTATCAATTAAATGGATTGGTGCACATTCCGAATACGATAAACTATGTGGCTATGGGAAAAATAAAAAAAAGCGATCTCAAGATGTTGATCAATACACAATAAATCACTAGTGATATGGAACATTTAAAATATACTGTCATCAAAAATAGGACTCAATATAATGCATACTGCAATATTGTAGACGGGCTTATTGATTTAGATGAAACGAGCAAAGAGCAGGAAGAAGAAATGAAGCTATTAACCGTTTTGATTGAGAAATGGGATAGTGAACATAGTACTTTTAATGATTTGGATCCGATCCAACTGATTAAATCTCTATTAAAAGATCACAATTTGAATCCTACAAAGCTTATGCAGGTATTGGGCATTTCTAAAAGTTACTTATCTGAAATACTTAATTATAAGAAAGGACTATCAAAGGAAGTGATTAGGAAACTGGCAAGGCATTTCAAAATGACCCAGGAAGCATTTAACCGGCCTTATCTGCTTAAGAATACAGTTCAGAACGCTGGAATAAACCGAAGTGCAAAAGTGCACAAGGTTCAAAGAGCCCGAAAAGCCGAAAAGATAAAACACGATGCAAAAATGAAACATACTGCAAGAACGAAAAAAGCAGCAACTAAAAAACAACTGCAATCAGTTTAGCCCATTTTACTGAGTTGTCAAATAATTTTACCGATAATGACCCAACAATCAATATATATTTGTTGTATCTAGTAGCCCAGAGTAGAAAGACTTCGAACTTTTTGGTCAATGACTTAATTTCAGTTCTTAAGAATTGACATAGTAATAGTGTTCCGAACCTTTCCTTAAAGATTTTCATGTGCCTTTTTCGTCTTTTGTTCAATTATCAGTAAATCTTATTTTTAAGGAGACACTTCTGTGGCCAGGCTTAAAGAGACGATTTAAAGAATAGCTAGTATGAAGAATAGAAATAACGGTAAAACAAATAACAACTTATCTTATTAATGTAACGGTTCCTTTTTCTGTAACGATTGGACTACTATCCACGGCGTAAGTGCAATACCATACAAACACACCGGTGGTCACCATTGTACCGGAAAAATTGCCATCCCATCCTTTGTTTATATCGGTACTATGGAATACAAGCTGTCCCCATCTGTTATATATCCTGAAATCATATTTTTTTATTGTGCCGATCAGTATTGGTTGAAAAAGATCATTTTTCCCGTCTTTATTTGGCGTAAAAGCATTGGGGATATGAAACCCCGATAAACATTGTTTAATCACAACGTTTGCTGACGTCTTACCCTTGCAACCATTTGCATCTGTTACTTCAAGCCAATAAACACCCGAGGTGGTAATTGGTAATACGGCATTAGTGGAACCTGTATTCCATAAATAGCTATTAAATGTATTATAGGGTTTCAAAAGCATGCCTGTATCCTTGCACACAATACTATCAGCGGGCAGGAAGCCTGAAGGCTTTGCCAAAAGAGAAGTTATTCTTGCAGTGTCGCTTCCTTTGCAACCGTTATTATCGGTAACGGTCACATAATAGATGCCAGGTGTATTTACAGATAAGATTTTTGCTGTACTTCCGTCGTTCCAGGCATATGATGTAAAATTCCCGGCATCAAGCTCCCTTGTGCTTCCTTCACACAATGCATTTGTATGGTCTAAAGAAACCACAGGAGAGTTGTATACATTAACACTAACGGCATTACTATTCGCAGTTGTTTGAGAAAGACAATTCGCAGTCGATGAGACAGTGCATGTGATGATATCGCTGCTGGTAATATTGTTTTCAATGTAGGTATCACTGTTATTGCCAGTAGCTACTCCATTTTTTTTCCATTGAAAAGTCGCAGATGCATCTGCATTTATAGGGGCAGCAGTAAAACGAACAGCATCCCCGCGGCAAATATTTAGAGAAGAAGCGGCAACACTTATTGAAAGTGTTTTTGTAGTGTTGATTGTAATTACATTGGAAACGGTGCTTCCTCCGTTATAAACAATGGTTGCAGTATAATCGCCCGGCAGCAGCGGAGTATATGACAACGACACGGAAGAGCTGAAAAACTTCTGGACCCGGTGATTATCCAGCTCTGAGACGTATAGTGTATGGTTGGCATCCATGAACACCCCGACCGGTCCGCGTAATTGGTTAGGATTTGTGCCGACACCATTGCCGCCGGCAATGGTTGTTCCACTTGATGCACCGGCGAGCCATTTTTGTATCCTGTTATTATTATAATCGGCAATGTACATAGTACCCAAACAATCAACATACATGTCAAGCGGATTTGTTAGTTGATTTGCTCCCGGTCCACCTCCATTTCCTCCTGCAACCGTTACTCCGGTGGTAGCACCGGCAAGCCATTTTTGTATCCTATTATTGTCGGTATCGCAGATGTAAATAGATCCCTGGGCGTCTACAAAAATTCCTGTTGGGCTACTCAGTTCATTTGCACCAGAACCATATCCGTGTCCTCCTGCAACGATAACAGGCACTGTCGATCCAGGTACCCATTTTTTTACAACGTTATTACCTTGTTCAGAAACATAAAGATTGTCGTTTGCATCAATGAAAACGTCGGTAGGAAATAAAAGAGAACCAAAACTCCCGCCTGCCACGGTAACTCCGGTAGTTGCTCCTGGTGCCCATTTTTGTACCCTTCCGTTCTGCTGATCTGCTACATAAATATTTCCATTTTTATCCACAAATACGCTGGCGGGTCTGTTAAACTGGTTTGCCGCGGATCCTACGCCATTTCCGCCAGCGACAGTAATGCCGCTCGTAGCACCTGGCAGCCATTTTTGTATACGGGCATTATTTAAATCAGGAACATACACAGTTCCATCTGCTGCCACAAAAATCCTGTCTGGATTTCTAAATTGATTTGCCCCTGAGCCACTAATCCCACTACTGCTTCCTGCGACGGTAATTCCATTGGGTTGCAAATTTATTGTCTGTGAGGCCACCATAGTTGAACCGTTGAGGTTCCAGATTATCGAAGATGGGGGAATATTTGAAGACGCTGTTAAACTACTACCAACGCAGGTGTTTCCTGTAATAATTGCTGAAGGAAGAGAACATTGTCCGAAAAGATCAAAGCTCCTGAACACAAAGAAAATACTCAGAGGCAAAATCAATGCAAGTCTCACAGAAGTAGTTTTCATAATGGAAGCGGCTAATATAGGGTAACATAATCAAGGAAACAACGCTGGCCCATAGTTTAACAGACCTTGCCCAGATAAAGAGAAATCCTGGTTTTTCGAATAGCCTCTATAGATCATACGCTAATAAGTCATCTTAAAATATGGAGGAAGGAAAATCTGCGTAATAAAACTGTAGCCTCGACAGGAATCGAACCTGTATCTGGAGCTTCGGAAACTCTTATACTATCCATTGTACTACGAGGCCAAACAAAGAACTGACTATTATCTGGAGCTTCGTCCCGCACGTGCGGGATACTATCCATTGTACTACGAGGCCAATTAAGGTCACCAGGATATTTTATTTCGATAATTACTTACAATGAAGCTTCCTCCTCACATCCCTCATCCCTCATCTTCTCTCACTTAATCAATCCGTGGGCATTCAATGCAAATATCTTCACCGAAATGGCGAGCAAAACTACACCAAAAAACTTGCGCACCGCAATCAATCCCGCAGGACCCAGGATTCTTTCAATGAACCTTAACGATTTCAGGACGAGGAATACGATGACCAGATTGATAAGAATTGCCAGAAGTACCGTTGAATAATTATAGTTGGCCTTCAGGGAAATAATGGTGGTGAGTGTTCCCGAACCTGCAATCAGTGGAAAGGCAATGGGGACAACGGTTGCAGCCCGCATATCTTTTTCACTTTTGAACAATTCTAATCCCAACACCATTTCCAGACCCAGGATAAAGATTACGATGGAACCTCCTACCGCGAAAGAGCGGATGTCCAGTCCCAGCAGATTCAATAAAGGTTCACCGGTGTAAAGGAATAAGATCATCAATGCTCCGGAAATGACCGTGGCCCTGAGTTCGCGGATTCCTCCCAGTCTCCCCTTCAGGCCAATGAGCACAGGAACTGCGCCCACAATATCAATGATGGCAAAGAGCGTGAAGGTGACGGTCACGAGTTCCTTGAGATTGATCTCCATTCCTATTTTTTTCAAATCTAATTCAAAACTTCAGCAGGGCAGGAGATCGCAAAAGTAAAAACCGGCGGTCGACTTATTTTCGTTCTCCTTGTTATTTGCAGGTGCAGGGTACTCACGGTACACCAATTCACCTTTTTCAAAAGGAACGGCGCGCTGGAAAACAGGACCGTCAAAAACAAATGAGTGGTATTCTCCGTTTTCGCCACAGGGATCGACACTGTTTGGAAGATCATCCATAAAAGATTCATCAATCATTCGTCCACAAAAACTTTTGTCCAGTACCGAAGCATTCACACAAACGACGAGGGCCTTGAATCCAAGCTCAATGAACTGGCGCAACATCATGCCTGTGTCTTTTTCCCAGATCGGAAAGAGACATTCGATTCCGTCCCGGGCATAAAGTTTTTCACGGTAGGTTTTTAAATCTTCAAGAAATAAATCACCTGAAGCTACATGCGAAAATCCTTCTGCTTTCAATAATTTGTTCTGATGATGAATGGCTTCTTCATACAGAAGCATGCTTGCTTCGCCTGGAAGTTCCACTGTATGCAACGGCAGTCCAATGCACCTGGCTTGTTCTTCGAGCAATGCCCTGCACACGCCATGCATGCTGATGCGGTTGGTATGCGTATTCATCGTGGTTACCAAAGCGGAAACAGGAATGGATGTTTCCTTCAACTTCTGCAAACAAAAAGCTGCATCCTTGCCTCCGCTCCAATTTAAAAAAACCTTCATCTACCTGGTTTAAAAATGAAAATAAAGTCCACCATAAGCATTGAAGCCCGCCGTGTTGTATCCATAAATATCCGAATAGTCCTTGTCCAGAATATTGCGGAGATCAGCAAACAATTTTAATTTGTTTTTATAGAGACTATACTCCGCATAAAAATTCAACAGCACATAAGAGTCCAATGTAACCGGCTGTGATTGGAAACTAGCCGGATCAAAATACACGTCTTGTCTTTTTCCAACAAAGCTTGTTTGAACATTTGCATAAATGCGATGCGTGAGCTGACTGCCCACATAAAAAACAAAACTGTTTTTCGGACGGCGGAGCAGATTGAAATACGTAGTGTCCTTTCCATTCTGTTTTGTCGTCACATTACCATTGACGAAACTGTACACAGCCCTCAACTGAAAACGGTCGCTCATTTTTGCATTGGCTTCCAGCTCCCATCCATGGTCATTCTGTTTGTCCTGGTTGATATAATTGGAACGAAAACTTACGGGGTCATAAAAAAATGCAATGACATCCTTCACCTTTCTTTTAAAATACAGGGCGCGCAGACTTGCCTTTTCACTCTGGGAAAACAACTGCAACCCTCCTTCCACGCTGAAAGAGGATTCAGGAAGGAGTGAACGGTTTCCATAGATTGAAAAAAGCTGATACAGGCTGGGTGTTTTATATCCGCTCGAAGCATTGGCAAAGAACTTGACTCTTTTTTGAGCGAAGTAAGAAGCATTCACGTTAAAGGCGCCATTGCTTCCGTATTCCGAATGATGATTGAATCGTCCGCCACCTTCCAGGGATAGTCCATGCGCGGAATAATTGAGTGCAGCGTAGAGACCAACCTGTTTCTGGTGTACTGAATCGTGACTGAAGGAAGAACTGCTAAGTCCGGAATAAGGATCTTTCTGAATCGCCTGGTAGTCGGTTCCGGAAGCCCTGAAATCCGCACCGGCTGTGAGTTTCAGGTCATGCATGGGAATTACAGCAAAAGCTTCTGCAAAATGTTCGCTTGCCTGGTAAGCCTGATTGTTATAAATGTAAAATCCATTCCGACTCTGTGTGGAATCATCCAGGTAGTTGCGTTTGGTGCGATTGAACTGGTAAATCACATTGAGTTTGGTCTTATCGAAGCTGATGGTGCTGCGCAAACCGGTTTGCAGATTGGATGTGCTGCTGGTAAAATCCAGTTCGTCGGTGAAGGCATCCTGGTCGAGGCTTCCTTTGAAACGGTCGTAACGGAAAAAAGGTTCCAGGCTAATATTCGATGAGGGATGAAAGCCCAGGCTCAATTGAACGTTGTCCTGCTGATAAGGATCCTTGTCAAATACAGCTGTACTTCCCGCTGGCTTTTTTGCCTCAGAGAAACCATCTGTGCTGAAGCGGCTGTATCCTGCTTGGTAGTCAAAAACTTTGGTGCCTCCGCTAATGCCAGCATTGCCTCTGAAAGAATTGTAGGTTCCATAGTCCGCGCGGCCGGAGACAGAAAATTTTTTCGCTCCCGATTTTTTTGTGATGATGTTGATCACACCGGCAATGGCATCGCTTCCATAAAGTGTACCCTGGCTTCCCTTGAGGATTTCGATGCGCTCTACATCATCAATCGAAATATTGCGGATGTCGAAATTGCTTCCAATGCCAGATGCGTCATACACCGGAACACCATCGATGGTGATGAGCGTATGATCCACTCTTGCGCCCCGCAGGTAAATATTTTTTTCTTTTCCCGCATTGCTGTTGAAACCGTTGATGAATACTCCACCTAGTTCAGTGATCACCTGCGCCAGGTCCCTGCTTCCTGCATGGTCTATGTCCTGACGGCTAATGATGGTCACTACTTTTCCGGTCTCTGTAGTCTTGACAGAATACTTGGTAGCGGTGAGTGTGAGTTCTTCCATGGTCTTGCTGGAATCTGTGGCTGTTTGTGCCCTGAGGTGACTGCTGGTGATGAGTGCAGCCACGACAAAAATTTTTCTCATAAAGAATCAAAATTTTTTGGTGACTGCTTCCGGTAATAAATAGAGAAGATAATGCAACTTATCATCTCTGCTTTTCCTCCGAAAGCATGATTTGTTTTATCCGCCTAGCCTTTGCGAAGGCGGATTGCTGCAATGGGCAGGTCTTCTGGCTTGGTTCACTGCTGGTGCCTTCCCGCTCCGATTGCATCGAAGCAGTGGCGAAGTCCATCAGCGGAGTAAAAAACTTACTCCTAAACCTTACAGCTACGGGGATAGCGCCGGACTCTCACCGGCTTCCCTTTTCATCCCGAACATTCGGGAACCCATTGCGTCGGCAAAAATAGGGGAATAGTTGATAGTTCGTAGGTGATAGTTGATAGTTTAAAGAGAAACCGCGGAGAAAGGAGGACGCAGAGATTTTCGGAGAGATATATTTTTTATTTATCAAAATATCCCGACTAAAAATTGAATGTTCTGCGAAATCCTTCGCGTCTTCCTTTCTCCGTGGTTATTCTCTTTCTCTTCAACCAACTGCCAACGATCAACCACCAACTTTCTCCTATCTTCAAACCATGGCAGTGAAACCAAAGCTGATGCTGTTCGACCTCACGATGATTGTAGTGGGACTGGTGATTGGCATGGGCATATTCCGTACTTCCTCCGATGCGGCCAATGCAGCCATTACTCCTTCTTTATTTTTTGTTGCATGGGTGGCAGGCGGGCTGGTTGCGCTGTGCGGAGCACTGACCTATGCAGAAATCGGGTCGCGCTTTCCGGTAACGGGCGGCTATTATAAAGTGTTTGCGGAATGTTATCATCCATCCGTTGCTTTCGCCATCAATTGCATCATTCTCATCTCCAATGCAGCCTCCATGTCGGGTGTGGCACTGATTGGAAGTGAATACATCGGACAGGTAATCTTTAAAACAGAACCCGATAATACAACGCGCGCGCTCATTGCCATGGTCCCCATCATTATTTTTTATGGAGTGAATTTGCTGGGACTCAGAATGAGTTCGATGGCGCAGAATATTTTAATGATCATCAAGATCGGAATGCTGGTACTGCTCATCAGCTCCATCTTTTTTGTTTCCCCCGCAACATCGTCCGTTCACACTGTGCATGCTTTCAGCTGGATGGACTATGTGCGTTCTTTTGGTGTGGCCCTGATCGCGGTTTCGTTTACTTATGGAGGTTATCAGCAGACCATCAATTTTGGAGAAGAAGTGGACCGGCCAAGACGTACCATTCCTAAAGGGATTTTTGTCGGCATCCTCATCATCATCTCGCTTTACCTGGCTGTTAGTTATGCTTATTATCATGCCATAGGTTTTGAAAACCTGAAGACTTCGAAAGGCATTGCATCCATCGTGGTAGAAAAAATGTTTGGTGCTACCGGAAGGACCATTGCTTCTGTTTTGCTTTTTGTTGCAGTTCTGGCCTATGTGAATGTGCTTTTGCTGAGCAACCCGCGTGTGATGTTTGCGATGAGCGAAGATGGTATTCTTCCACCGGCATTCAAAAAAAGGGAAGAGAAAAAAGACGTACTAACGGTGAGCCTTACTGTATTTGCCGGCATGGGCGTGCTGGTTCTTTTCTTTGCAAATACTTTTAATGAAATATTGGGCTTTACCATCTTTTTGGATTCCATTGGCATGGCCAGTTCTGCTGCGACGATTTTTTTCCTGCGTCCACGCACAAAACACCTGGATAACACTGGTATTTATAAAATGAAGTTCTATCCTTTCCTTCCACTTATATTTATTGCCGCTTATATTTTTGTAGGAGTGTCCATTGCATTTAATACGCCTATATTAGCAGCCACGGGAACCGGTGTGCTTGCCGGATTCCTTCTGATTTATTTTCTAATTCGCCGCTCAGATGAATCAGCCCGGGCCAAATAATTTACGCCTGATCCTCTGGATCTTCATGACCTTCATGGTCCTGTTCATGCTGGGATACACACTGATCAACAAGGGACCAGAATGGAAGGTCATTGCACTATCCGTGGCCCTGGCCGTTGGAATTATTTTTTGTTTCATCTTATATAAAGCATCAAGGAAAAATAACTGATGGACCTTTCTTATATCCTCACCGAACTGGCAGAAGACAGAGAAAATTATTTCAATGCCATTGCACCACCCATCATGCAGACCAGCAATTTTGCATTCAGAAAGGTGGCCGATCTGCGAAAAGCTTTTGAAGACGAAATGGGCGGCTATCTGTATAGCCGCGGACTCAATCCTACCGTGGACATATTGCGAAAAAAACTTGCAGCCCTTGATGGAGCAGAGGACTGCCTGGTGTTCGGAAGTGGTGCAGCCGCCATTTTTGCCGGAGTGCTTGCCAATGTGCAATCGGGCGATCATATAGTATCGGTAAGACAGCCTTATACCTGGGCGCAAAAAATGTTTGATGTGATCCTTCCGAGGTTTGGTGTTTCCACAACGTATGTAGATGGAAGGGAAGTCAAAAATTTTGAATTGGCAGTTCTTCCCAATACCCGTTTTATTTACCTGGAATCGCCCAACTCCTGGACCTATGAATTGCAGGATCTGGAAGCTGTTGCAGCACTGGCGCGCTCAAGAGGAATTGTTACCATGATCGATAACAGCTATTGCACGCCAATATATCAACGGCCATCCGAAACAGGAATTGACCTATGCATGCAAACAGCCACCAAATATATCAGCGGACACAGTGATACATTGGGTGGAGTGCTTTCGGGGACGCATGCAATGATGAAAAAAATTTTTGACAGCGAATACCTCAATATCGGAAGTGGCATCCAGCCTTTTAATGCCTGGCTGCTCATTCGGGGATTACGCACGCTCCCGGCCCGGTTGGACCGCATCAGCCGAACCACCGCCGAAGTCATTGCTTTTCTTCAACAACATCCGCGCATCGATAAGATCATTTTTCCATTTGATCCTTCTTTCCCGCAGTTCGATCTTGCGAAGAAACAAATGAAGGGTGCCTGCGGACTATTCACTTTTTCAATAAAGAATGGAACTGTTGATTCCATCACCAGGTTCTGCGAATCGCTCAAACACATTCTCATGGCTGTTAGCTGGGGAGGACATGAATCCCTGGTCATTCCCAAATGTGCCGGTATGAATCCTCCGGACTTTAACCCCGCTGACGAGAGTCACCAGTACATTCGCATGTATGTAGGACTCGAAGACCCTGCTTATCTCATCGAAGACCTGCGGCAAGCTTTAGAAAAAGATGATAAAAGATAGATGGGAGATGACGGGAAAACAGTTTGCACTGCTTCTGACGACTGTCGTCCAGGACTAAGGTCTGACAACTGACGACTATCCATTATTTTTACAGCTATGAAGCAACCATTATTAAGCTTGCTGTTTTTGCTGGGCATGTGTGGGATCGCAAGGGCGCAGGACAAGTGGGATCTGAGAAGATGCGTGGAATATGCGATTGTCAATAATATTTCCGTAAAGCAGGCCGACCTTCAGGTGCGTTTTGCTGAACTCAATTACAGACAAAATAAAGGCCTGCAATATCCCACCCTCAATTGGGGTCTGAATTCAGGATACAATTTTGGATTGAGCGAGAATCCCACCACAGGCATACTTCAAAACCAAAAGACCTTCAGTACCACCTCCGGGCTCCAGAGCGGGGTGACGCTTTTCAACTGGTTCTCCATCAAAAACGATATTGAAGCAACCCGCCTCACCATCGAAGCGGAGAAAGCGCAAACAGCAAAAGTGCAAAATGATATTGCGCTCAATGTTGCCGTTGCTTACCTTCAGATTTTGTTGACTAAAGAACAAGTGAATATAAATGCGGTGCAGGTGCAGCAAGACCTTTCACAATTGGAATTGACACAAAAGAAAGTAACAGCCGGAACACTACCTGAGTTGAATGCTGCCGAAATTGAAGCGCAACTGGCCACTGATAGTTCTTCTCTGATTTCTTCGCAGGCACTTTACCAGCAGTACGTTTTGCAAATGAAGGCTCTTCTCTACCTGGATGCAGCCCTTCCATTTGACGTCACTACACCACCAATCGAACTGATACCGGTAGAGAACCTTGCGGATCTGCAGCCCGAGAAAGTTTATGAGCTGGCCATCCAGAACCTTCCCCAGCAAAGGGTGAATGAGCTGAGAATTCAATCGGCCAACAAAACCGCTGAAGCGGTGAAGGGTCAAATGTTTCCAACGATATCTGCATTTGGCAACCTGAATTCGCGTTTTGTCGTGTATAAATTACCGGTTTATGAGCAGCTGCTTAACGGTTATCAAACTACAAGTCTGCGTGTGGACGCTGGAGGTGGAAATTTTTACTATGTTCAATCACCTATTTTTAATAAGGGCGCGGCAACCGGAGATTATATCAAATCAGATCCACTGAGCTCTCAACTATCCAATAATTTCGGGCAAGGTATAGGCGTCGGAATTCAGGTACCAATCTTCAATGGCCATCGTGCAAAGATCAATTATGAACGTGCAAGATTGTCGGTTAAACAATATGAGCTTCAAAATGACCAGGACAAACAAACACTGAAGCAGGATATTTACAAGGCTTTCAACGATGCTATGGCCGCAGTTGAAAAATTCAATGCCAGCAGGAAGGCTGTTGCAGCTGCAGAAAAAGCATTTGATTTTGCACAGAAGCGGTACAATGCTAACCTGCTTTCTTCCTATGATCTTCTCAATAACCAGAACCGCGTGGCCAGGGCAAGGATCGACATGTTGTCCGCACAATTTGAATATGTTTTCCGACTGAAATTGCTGGAATTTTATAAAGGACAGGGATTGCGATTATAAACAGTAAAATGAGATACAGGTAATTTGTTTCATCATCAATTAACAACATCGTTCAATGAACAAGACAGTCAAGTGGATCTTAATTGGATTGGGAATCGTAATCATTTTGCTGATCGTTGGCAAAGTGATGGGCGGGTCTTCCAATGAAGGAATTAAGGTAACAGCAGAAAAAGCGCAGCGACGCACCATCATTGAAACGGTGAATGCCAGCGGCAAGGTTTATCCCGAAGTGGAGGTCAAGATCAGTCCTGATATTTCCGGTGAGATCACAGAGCTCAATGTACAAGAAGGTGACAGTGTGAAGAAAGGACAAGTGCTGGCGCGGATCTATGCCGATATCTATTCTTCCCAGCGTGACGAAGCAGCCGCCAGGGTAGCACAATCACAAGCCAGCGTAGCCAACAGCCAGGCCGCGCTTGATGCATTGAAAGCACAACTCGAACAGGCCAAAACCAGTTATGAACGCAACAAAGATCTTTTCGATCAGAAAGTCATTTCCAAATCAGAATTCGAACAATACGAAACGCAGTTTCGATCAGCGCAGTCTCAATACAATGCAGCGATCCAAAATATCCGAAGCCTCCAGGCAGGAACACAAAGTACTCGCACTACCCTGGTAGCCGCCAACAAAAACCTGAGTCGCACAACGCTCACGGCTCCTATGAATGGCGTGATCTCTTCACTGAGTGTAAAAAAAGGAGAAAGGGTAGCGGGCAATAGTTTCAATGTGGGTACAGAAATGATGCGTGTGGCCGATATGGGCAGCATGGAAGTAAGGGTAGACGTGGGTGAGAATGATATTGTGAAAGTGAGTATCGGTGATTCGGCTGATATAGAAGTAGAGGCCTACAACAACCGCAAATTCAAAGGAGAAGTGTACCAGATCGCCAGCAGCACCAAGGGCAATTCTGCTTCTAGTTCAGCTGATGTAACCAACTATGAAGTGCGTATCCGTCTTGACTTTGCTTCCTATAAAGACCTCATAGATCCTTCGCATCCGAAAAAATTCCCTTTTCGTCCGGGGATGAATGCCAGTGCCGATATTAAAACAAAAAGAAAAGACAATATAGTGAGCGTGCCCATTGCCGCCGTTGCTGCCAGAGTAAAAGGAAGTGACAAGAGCATTGAGGACCAGAAAAAGGAAAAGAAAAAAACAACCGACGACAACCAGGATGATACCAATACAGTATCCGGAGATGAACTGGAGGAAGTTGTTTTTGTAATCAAGTCCGACGGAACTGTTGAGAAGAGAACCGTAACCACGGGCATCCAGGACATCAACAACATTGAGATCACCAGCGGTTTGAAAGAAGGAGAGCAGATTGTAACAGGACCGTTCAATGAAATCAATAAAACTTTAAAAACAGGAAAGAAGGTGAAGGTCGTCGCGAAGGATAAGTTGTTTACTCAGTAAAGAAGTTAAGGCATTGGGGTAATAATTGGAATTAGGAATTGGGAATTTGGAATTAGGGAGAGAACAGGTTTCTATGAAATCGTCAATTAAGAGAAGTTGATAGTTGGTAGTTGGCAGACGGATAATCGAGTATGCGGATTGAGAAATCTAAACTCTAAACTCTGAACTTTAAACTTTGAACTTTGAACTTTGAACTCCCGACTCCGCACTTTTCCTCATCCCGGTA
>JBJMLU010000095.1:0-8032 GCA_045805145.1 Flavisolibacter sp.
TACTGGTGAGCGCGATCACTACATCCAGATTCAGAAACAGCGCCGGAATGGCCACCATAAATCCTGTGAGGATTGTGGAGAACGAAGGAGTTTTATAACGGGGGTGAATACGCGAAAAAATCTTGGGTAAGAGACCATCACGGCTCATGCTCATCCAAATCCGCGGCTGCCCTAACTGGTAAACCAACAGTACTGATGCAATCACGAATATGGCACTGATGGAAACAATTCCCGAGATCCAGTTGCCTGCTTTGGAATGCTGATCCTGAAAAACAAAAGCCAGGGGATCGGCTACATCCAGCTTTGAATAATTGGTCATTCCAGTCAAAACCAACACCAACACACAATACAAAATGGTACAAATGATCAGGGTATTGAACATGGCCCTTGGAAGATCGCGTTGTGGGTTCTCACATTCTTCTGCCGTGGTGGAAATCGCATCAAAGCCGATGTAAGCAAAGAATACAGCCGACACGCCACTCATAACCCCTGTAAATCCATTTGGCATGAAATTGCTCCAGTTCCCAGGATTCACGTAAAAAGCACCGGCAATGATCACCAGCACGATCACCGCTAGTTTCATCATCACCATAGCGTTGTTGGCTTTTTTAGATTCCCTGATTCCTATATAGACAATGTAAGTGATGAGAGCAACAATAAGTAACGCAGGGATGTTCATGATGGCACGTATGCCTCCCAGCTGTGGTGCTGTTTGCCAGGCCCTGTAAGCATTCGTCATTCCACTATCCAAGGCATTAATTTTTGTTCCTTTTGAAAGGGCAGTACCAGCCTCTTCAAATCCACGTCGTGCTGTAAAATAATCCATGGTCATCCACGAGGGAATATGAATGTGAAATCCTTCAAGCACGCGAACAAAATATTGGCTCCAGGAGATGGCTACAGCAATATTACCGATGGCATATTCCATCAAAAGATCCCATCCGATGATCCAGGCAAAGATCTCACCGAAAGCAACATATGAATAAGTATAGGCACTTCCTGAAACAGGAACCGTGGATGCGAATTCGGCATAACAGTAAGCTGCAAATCCACAGGCAACAGCGGTAAGCATGAACAGCAGCACTACTGCAGGACCTCCATGAAAGCTTGCAGTGCCAATGGCTGTAAACACACCTGTACCAATTACCGCGGCAATTCCAAAAAAAGTGAGGTCCTTCACCTTCAACACTCTCCTCAATTCCTCGTGATGGCCATGGCCATCGGTAAGTCCCTGCTCTGCTTCCTGCAAAATGGTGGGTATGGATTTTTTCCGGAATAGCTTGTTTGCCATGAGCAGTTTTTTAAATACTAAAATACTAAGCCTGTTCTTAGAAAACCTTCTAGTGTTGTCGTTGTGTAAGAAAAAAAGCAAGCTGCTTTAGGGGCTCTTTTCTTTTTGAAAGTACCGCTACGTCTTCAAGATGATTAAATGCTTCCAGAATAAATTTTTCTTTGAGTTCACTGGCCCATTCGTCCACTTTGCATTTTTTGAAAATGGAAAGCACCTCATTTACTTTGTCCGCATCATTGGATTTCATCAACTGGGATAATTGTTCTTTTTGCTGTGTTGTTGCCGTTTCAAGAGCATGGATCATCAAAAAAGTTTTCTTGTTCGATTTGATGTCTCCACCGACTTGTTTGCCAAATTTCTCCGGCTTTCCAAAGGCGTCCAGAAAATCGTCCTGCACCTGAAATGCAAGTCCGAGCTTTCTTCCAAATTCGTAGATCAGGTTTTGATTTCGTTCGCCTGCACCGCCAAGAATGGCTCCCATCTTCAAACTCGCAGCCAACAAAACCGAAGTTTTCAGACTGATCATATTCATATAGGCATCAAAGGGAACGCTGGGCATTTTTTCGAAATCCATATCGAGCTGTTGCCCCTCACAAACTTCGCGTGCGGTTTTGTTGAAAAGGTTAATTATGGAATAAAGATATTTTGAAGCGATCTTGTTCAGGTAGTCATACGCAGCCACCAGCATCACATCACCAGCCAACAGAGCTGTGTTGGATCCAAATTTTTCATGAACAGTGTCCATCCCTCTTCTCAGCGGAGCACGATCCATGATATCATCGTGAATCAGCGTGAAATTATGAAACAACTCAATGGCCGTTGCTACCAACCATGCGTCTTTATTGATATCATCAAATAATTCGTTCCCCATCAGGCACAGAACAGGACGAACTCTTTTGCCTCCGATCTGCAAAAAATAGCGATTCGGATCATACAGGGAAGCCGGTTGCGAAGGAAAATGGTCCCTGATAAAAATTTCTGAAAATTGTTCTGATAATTGTTCAAACGTGTGCATAGGAAAAGATCGTTTAAGAGTCGGCATTCATCAGACGTTAGTCAGCGGAACTTAGTCACCATATAAAATTCTTTTTTCACTTAATTTGAATCACGGATTTCATAATCGCAGATTTCGCGGATTAATAGATTTTACAGAAACCTTCTCTCCCTAATTCCAATCAGGATTGCAAAGATTTACCAAGATTACCAGGATTCGGCATTAAAATGATTAGCTAGATTGATGATTTCATAGAAACCAGTTCTCACCCAAATTCCCAATTCCGAATTCCTCTCCGGACACCGTAGGCTCGCCGTAGGTGGCAATTCCGCCTCGATACCTCAATACCTCAATACCTCAATACCTACTTTCTCTTCCCCTTTTTCTCTCTTGCTTTGTGTTTTTCTTTTTCATGTTGCGCTATTTCATCCTCATTGTTGGTGGTCAGTACCCATTCATAATCCAGTTGTCTCCTTGCGAGATTACCAGCAATTACTTTTATACGAACCCGGTCACCCATCCTGAATTTTCTTCCACTGCGCATTCCCACCAGGCTATAGTCCGTATCCACCAGCCGGAATTCATCATATTCAGCCAGACTGGTAACACTGACCAATCCCTCGCATTTGTGTTCCACCGTTTCTACCCAAAATCCAAAAGCAGCAACACCACTGATCACGCCTTCGAATTCTTCACCGATAAAATCTTTCATATACTCTACCTGCTTGTACTTATTCCCTGCCCTTTCTGCATCCATTGCCGCTCTTTCCCTTTCGCTGCTATGTTTGCACTTCTGATCCATTTTTTTGTCGGGCCGGATATTTTTTTCCAGCACTTCTTCCAGAACGCGGTGTACCATTACATCAGGATATCTGCGAATAGGAGAAGTAAAATGACAATAATGTTCGAATCCCAATCCGTAGTGACCAATATTCTCCGTGGTGTAAATGGCTTTCGCCATTGTGCGGATCCCGAGTTGTTCCAACACGTGCTGTTCGGGTTTCCCTTGCACATCCTTCAGCATGGTATTGAATGATTCTGCTATTTTCTCAGGGGTAGATGTATCGAACTTATGCCCGAACTTCCGGGCAAAAGCCATGAAAGGCAATAATTTTTCTTCTGAAGGAAGATCATGTACGCGATAAGGAAAGGGCACAGGCTTTTTGTTTATTTCTATCTTGGATACATTTTCAGCAACATGGCGGTTGGCCAGCAGCATAAATTCTTCAATCAACTGGTGTGCCTCCTTGCTTTCCTTCACGACAATTCCGATGGGTTTTCCTTTTTCATCCAGCTTGAACCTTACTTCCTGACTTGAGAAGTTAATGGCGCCTGCTTCAAATCTTTTTTTGCGCAGTCTTTGTGCAATATTATTGAGCAAAAGGATTTCGTCCATGTAAATTCCATCTTCCTTTTCGATGATCTCCTGCACTTCCTCATAGGTAAAACGGTGGTTGGAATGAATGACAGTCTTGCCCAGCCAATACTGTTTCACCTGCCCTTTCGGCGTCATTTGGAACACTGCAGAAAAAGTGAGCTTGTCTTCACGGGGGCGAAGAGAGCAAAGAAAATTGGAGATCTGTTCTGGAAGCATTGGATTCACACGATCGGGCAGGTAAACAGATGTTGCCTTTGAATAGGCTTCCTTATCCAATATAGTTTCAGGACGAACAAAATGACTGACGTCTGCAATATGCACACCAATCTCATAGTTTCCATTTTTTAGAACCCGGATGGAAAGAGCATCGTCAAAATCCTTTGCATCTACAGGATCAATAGTGAAGGTGAGAATACCGCGAAAATCTTTGCGACGAATGATCTCTTCCTGAGAAATAGTGTCGGGGATTCTACTGGCTTCTTCCATGGCTTCATCTGTGAACTGAAGTGCAAATCCATTTTCGAGAAGGATCTCTTTCATGGCCACATCGTTCATATCTTCTGCATCAAGAACAGTTACGACTTCACCAACCGGTCTTTTCTTGCTGTCCTTTTCCCACTCTGTAATTTTTACTACAACGCGGTCTTCATCCTGTGCCCCATTGAAATTGGATTGAGGAATAAAAATATCAGGAACTTTTTTATCGCTTTCAGAAACGAAAAATGCAAACCCTTTGTTCATTTGCAGTTTTCCAACAAACTCCAGCTGCTTTCTTTCGAGCACTTCTATTACCGCGCCCTGCATTCTTTTCCCACCTTTTTTTTCAGGATTCACTTCCACTTTCACCGTATCGCCATGCATGGCCGTATTAAAATCATTGGGCCTGATCAGAATATCTGTTTCCAGTCCGGGCACTACAACAAAGCCCATTCCCGACCTTGTTACTTCCATGACGCCTTTATATTCGTCGAAATCTTTCTGTCTTTTCTTTCCTGGTTTTTTTGCATTTCTTCTGCCCATGATATTAGGATGGTTGTTTAAAATTTTGAATGAATTTAATCACTGACTCATTAAACTCATGTTCCTGTTGAAACAGGAATCTATGTTCTATGGGAATCACAAAAAAAGGCATGCCATCAATGTCGTGGTGAAATTTCAATAAACGCATGGCATCTTTCTCTGTCGTCAGAATGATCTTTTTTTCCGAATCAATTGCGTCAAACCTGTTCCTGATGTCCTTCCAGTCATCTATGGAAAAAATATGATGGTCATTATAATGCATCATGTAATAGGTCTGTATTCTTTCTTCCAGATAACTCTTTAATGGCTTAGGATTGGCAATGCCGGTGACCAGCAGCACTTCTGTTCTTTCATCTATGAATTGAAAATGGCGGCGGGTAAGGTGATAGGGTGTTCCATATGAGATGAAGGTGAAGAATGTTTTCTGAAAGGGCAAAGGATTTATTTCGCGTATCATTTGCTGTCGTTCATCTTCCTTCAAATCAGGCCTGCACTTAGTAACAACAATCAGCTGTGCCCGTTTGGAACTGGCCCGAAGATCACGAAGGTCGCCGGTAGGAAGAAAAAAATCCCTCGTGAACATATTGTTGTAGTCGGTGAGTAAAATATTGAGTCCTGGCTTGATGGAACGGTGTTGAAATGCGTCATCAAGTATAATGACCTCGGTCTGTGGGTGGTCGTGCAAAAGTTGGGGAATAGCAACAATTCTTTCTTCACCAACAGCTACTGGCACGTCCGGAAATTTAATCCGGAATTGCGTGGGTTCATCACCGATATCAATAGCCGTAGTTTCATCGTTAGCCAGTACATAGCCCTTGGTTTTTCGCTTGTAACCCCGGCTTAGCGTGGCCACCCTGAACCTGTTTTTTAAATGAATGACCAGGTATTCCACCATGGGTGATTTTCCTGTTCCGCCCACCGAAAGATTGCCTACACAGATCAGGGGAAGTCCGAAGGAGGTAGACTTTAAAATATTTTGATCATAAAGCCAGTTGCGAATCAAAATGATTAGCCAGAACAGAACAGCGAAAGGAAGGAGGAGAACCCGGAAAGATTTTAGAAACCAGTTAGAAAACATAAGTTCTTTGCGGTGTAATACAAAAATCTAAAGGTACATCAAATTCATTGGCATCATCGATCGAATCCAGCGGTTCAAAATAGGAAAATCCGACCCTGAGACAATCATTTCTGCACTGAGGAAGATAGCGGTCAAAAAAACCTTTTCCATATCCTACCCTGTTTCCTTTCCTATCACAGGCAAGCATGGGAATGATCACCAGGTCGAGTTGAGAAGGATCTGCAATCCTTGTATCCAGGGGCTCGGGAATATTATAATCGTTTGCTTCAAATATGCTGTCGGCCGAACAGATCACAGCTTCCATACTGCCTTCTTTGAGCTTCGTTCTGGGATAACAGATATGCAGGTTTGGATTTTTAAAATGAAGATAATCGGTGATGAGAAAAGTATCAACTTCGTTGTTCTGTTCGATGGGATAAAAACTCAGCACATAATTCAAAAAAGGCAACTCCAGCATCTGAAACTGGATCAACAAAAGGTCATCCCATTTCATCTTGTCGGATGCTGAAACAGTAAAGCGTTTTTGTTTGAAATAATTTCGCGCGTCCTTTTTTAGCATTTCAGTTTTTAGTTTTCACAACTGACAATTTCATGCAAACTTTTCTCTCCCTAATTCCCAATTCCCAATTCCCAATTCCACCTCTATACCTCAATACCCCATTACCTTAATTCCCAACCTAATCCGTGCCATCCGTGTTAAAAATGAAAACAGAAAACACAGTGGTTCCATAGTTGCGGACAAAACTGAAATGAGGGTAAGCATCATAGTGATTCCTCGGAGTGTGTTCCAACACAAACCATCCGCCGGGATGAAGCAGTTGTCGTTCAAAAATTTTTTTGGGCAATTCATCAATCGTTTCCAGTGCGTAAGGAGGTCCGGCAAAAATAAAATCGAATTTTTCTGAGCACTGATCTAGATAACGAAATACTTCGGAACGAACCAGTTTGAAATTTTTTATGGCCAGCATGTCCGCTGTTTTCTTAATGAAGGCCGACATCTGCGCGTCTTTCTCAACGATGGTAAGATCTGATGCGCCTCTTGACGCAAGCTCGTAGCTAATGCTGCCGGTGCCTCCAAACAGGTCAAGCGTTTTGATTCCATCCAGGTCCAGGCGATTTTGAAGAATATTGAATAATCCTTCCTTTGCCATATCCGTAGTGGGACGCGTATAGGGCATTTTCGCCGGAGGATTGATCTTTCTTCCTCCCAGAGCCCCTCCTATGATACGCATGCAGCAAGATTATACAGTGAATTGAAATAATAATGAGGATGTTCATTCTCCGGCAAAACGTATAAAGGCTCCTGTGTAAAATTCAGATTCAAAAAATAATGGTGCAGCTCCTGGTAAAGCGCAGAATCCTGATCAACCAAGCCGGAAATGATCAACACCACAAGCGACTGATTCAACTGTAACTCGTAGCAGATCTTGAGCAGGAAATAAACCACATCGAGCGGTGTTTTATAAGCATAGGTCTGGGCCAGATAAATTTCATTGTTCTTTTTCACCAGCACACGAAAGAACTGGGTGGTAAAGCAAAGTTCAATCTGGTCGGGAGCGCCAAAACCATTATTTACTTTTAATCCTGTAGTGTACACATGCAGATATTGCGCAGGCGAAAATCTTTCCTCTACAATTTCATAAATACTCGAAGGAAGACTATAGGCATTTACCATTTGCCATCTCTCGATGCTGTCATGAAAATGTTTTTGTGATGGTGATTCATAAATCGAAAGCAGCGCGTAGTTGTTAAAGTAATTCTGAGGAAGCAAAAGGGCCTGTGAATAGGCAGAACAAACGATCACCTGTCCCTGGTTTTCTTCCCTGAGCTGGTCCAGGATGGGACCAAGCTTTTCCTCCGCTTCCCATTCTTCAAAAGCCATGTAACGGATCTGTCCAAAAGTTTTTGACTCAAGGTTCAAATATCCATACACGCAATAATCCTGTCCCAGTTCAATCAGCAAAGTATCCGTATTGCTTCTCTCTGAACCGATGGAAAAAACTGTCTTGAGCACGTTTTTATTTTTCGCAAAGTACACATTTCAGTAAAATCTGTTGGCGGAAAAATGCCTTTCTCTTAGCTTCACATCTTTTCATGGCTGACCGCTTACAGGTTGAGACCTCATACCAACAGATATTAAAGATTGCCCTGCCCATCAGCCTTGCATTGCTGGTGCCGCAGATCAATTTTACCGTCAACAACATTTTTTTGGGACATCTCAGCCGAGAAGCGTTGGCCACTGCAAGCATCACGGGCGTTTACTATCTCATA
>JBJMLU010000096.1:0-8102 GCA_045805145.1 Flavisolibacter sp.
AAATCTTACCATACAAAACACACTAAAGAACTAACATTTAACCGATCTTCATAACCGTAACATGGACAAGATCAAAACCCATCTCGTTATTGACGAAGAAGAATTGAAGATCGTACTCCGCTTGATCGCTTCATTGAAGATGAGACCGGTCTGTGAGTTGCAGGAAGGAATCAATATCAATCAGAATATTTTGCCCGACTTTATCATAACGCGTAATGGCGATAGCATAGAAGTTCAATTATACCGCCTTCGCTCCGAGAGTTTGAATATTAATTCCTCGTGGAAGGAAATGGCGGAGAACAATGCAAAAGTAACCACCGATAAATCGGCGGTACAGTATATTAAGAACAAATTGCAGTCGGCCCAGTGGTTTATTCACGCCGTTCAGCAAAGGGAATCAACCATGCTGAAGATCATGAGAGCCATCGTGCACATGCAATACGACTATTTTATTACCGGTGATATCAACCAGCTCAAGCCGATGATCCTGAAGAATATTGCTGAAATGGTGAATGTAGATATATCCACTGTTTCGCGTATCACTTGTAATAAATATGCGGAAACACCATTTGGATTGTTGTTGCTCAAAGACCTGTTTACTGAAGGAATTGCCAATCAAACGGGCCAGGTGATCAGCAACAAAGTAATTCAGTCTGCTATTGAAGAAGTCATAGAAAATGAGGACAAACACAATCCTTACACTGACCAGCAGTTGGTAAAAATCCTTTCCCAGAAAGGTTTCTCTGTGGCCCGCCGCACGGTTGCCAAATACAGGGAACAATTACAGATACCCGTATCCCACGTTCGTGGCTTATGGGCATAATTTCGTTAATTTGAATACGAACCATAAAACAATTAACCAGATGCAGACCATTTTAATTATTGATGATGATCGTGATATGTGCCTCCTCCTCAAACGTTTTCTTACCCGCCATGGATATGAGGTGCTGGAAGCCTATAACGGCAAGAAGGCACTGGAACTCCTCGAATCCACCGAACCATCACTGGTTATGTGCGACTTCCGCCTCGAGGATATGGAAGGAAATGTATTGTTGGGAAAAATAAAAGAAAAATATCCTCACCTGCCGGTAATTATCATCACCGGTTACAGCGATATCAAGATTGCAGTGGAGGTAATGAAGATGGGAGCATACGACTACATCACCAAACCACTCTTCCCCGACGAGATCCTTGTGACCATTAAACAAGCACTGGAAACTTCTTCACGCGAGCCGGAGATAGCTGCTGTTTCCAGAAATGGTTCACCAACAGAACAAAGACAGGAAGGTCCAACCGTTGCGAGGGAACGAGGTCCTGTCATTACCGTATCGGGAGATTATATTTTTGGAGATACACCGGTATTCAAGCAAATCCTTCAGCAAATAGACCTGGTTGCTCCTACCAACTATACAGTGATCATTCATGGAGAGAGCGGAAGTGGTAAGGAAGCCATTGCCCAGGAAATACATAAACGCAGCAAAAGAAAAAACAAGCCCTTTGTGGCCATTGACTGCGGTGCCCTGTCCAAGGAACTTGCAGGAAGTGAATTGTTCGGACATGAAAAAGGATCATTCACCGGAGCTTTGAATCAGAAGACGGGAAGTTTTGAGCTCGCAAATGGAGGAACTATCTTCCTCGACGAGATCGCAAATCTTTCTTACGATATCCAGGTGTCCCTGCTGCGTGTGGTTCAGGAAAGAAAAATGCGCCGGGTAGGTGGAGTGAAAGATATCGAACTGGATGTACGCATCATCATTGCAAGTAACGAAAGACTTTGGGATGCAGTACGCAGAGGAAAATTCCGCGAAGACCTCTATCATCGCTTCAATGAATTTAGCATTGACGTACCCCCGCTTCGCCAAAGGCCTGATGACATTATGCTTTTTGCCAATCACTTCCTTCATCAAACCAATATGGAGCTGGTTAAAAATATCAAACGATTCAGCCCCGAAGTCGAAAATATTTTCCGCACCTATGTATGGTATGGCAACCTGCGCGAGTTAAGGAATGTGATCAAGAGAGCCACCTTACTTTCGGATGGAGAAGAAATTGAGGCGAGCTCACTTCCTTTTGAGATCTCTCATTTCAGCAAGCTGCAATTTGAAAAACAGGCAGAACCTACTCCTGTTACCAATTCATCCATTCCCACTTCATTTACAGAAGTTACCGAAAGCTCGAGAAATTTGTCTGAGACCACACTCAAAGGCGCGAGCATAGACGCAGAATATGAGATGATTCTTAAAGCGCTGAAGAAAGTAAATTTTAATAAAAGCAAGGCAGCCAAGCTCCTGAATATTGACAGGAAAACCTTGTACAATAAGATGAAACAATACCAGGAGTTCAACAACCAGTAATCCGGCCATGTCATTACCTGATGCTGTTCCCAACAGGGGACATAATATCGGAAACAATATTCCGGTCCACTTTATGATGTCTCTGAACGAATTGATCAGGGATGCTATCAGGAAGTTGCAGCTCCATTTTAACAAGGTGGATGCGGTGATCCGTTGCGAAACGCTTCCCACAGTGCCAGGCAAAAAAGAAGACATGGTTAAACTATTGGAGAATTTATTGGAAGTAATCTTCCATTCAGCTCCCAGCGGCGCGAAATTATTTTTGTATATCGATTGTATAGAAGAGAAAGATAAAAAACTAAAGAACTTCGTGGAAGGAATGAAATATTTTACGATCAAGATCCACTCGAATATTGTTGCAGATCAGGAATGGTTGGACCGACATGCTTTGCGTTTTGGCGACTGCCGTCATTTACTGTCTGCACACGACGGTGAACTTTTTATTAAAACCATGGACCCTGCAGGATGTAGTTTTTCACTTTCGGTACCCGGTAAATTTCATTAACAATGCCTTCCCTTAAGCCACCCATGGTCCGTATCCTGATTATTGATGATGATGAAGATGATTTTTTTATCACCTCTGAATATCTAAAGGAAATTCAGGAATACCAGTTGCACATCGACTGGTGTTATCGTTTTGCAGATGCCGTTCAGCATCTGCAGGCACGTTCGTACGACATGTATTTTGTTGACTACCGGCTTGGCGCCAAAACAGGTCTCGACTTCCTGAAAGAAGCCGTGCGTCTGGGATGTGAAGAACCTATAGTGTTGCTGACTGGTAAGGGTAACAAGGATGTGGACATTGAGGCCATGCAAATGGGTGCAACCGATTATCTCATTAAAACAGAACTCACCACAGACAAACTTGAACGCTGCATTCGTTATTCACTGGAGCGTACGGCCTACCTCAAAGCTCTTCGCGCCAACGAAAAAAAATACAGAAGCATATTCGAACTCTCGAAAGACGCGGTGTTCATCGCCGACCAGTCGCTTAGTTTCCTTGACATGAATGCTGCTACTTCAGCCCTGCTCGGTTTTGAGAAAGAAGAATTACTTGGATTAACAGTTTATGAACTGGTAGCCGATGAAGCAGACAAAAAACTGCTCGAGAAAATTATTTATGAAGAAGGGGAAGTGAATGACCTGGAGCTGGAGCTCACTACAAAATCGGGAGATAAAAAAACCTGCATATTTTCTGTAACTGCAACGGTTGATGGCACCGGCTCTTATTATCAGGGATTGATGCATGATATTACCAACCTCAAAAGAGCTGAAAAGGCAAACCTTCTGATCGAAAAGCTCGGTGCCACAGGAAGGCTGGTTCGCACACTGGCGCATGAAGTAAGAAATCCGCTGAACAATATCAATATGTCGGTAGAGCAATTGCTCCAAACCGGTGAAAACAGTAATGATGAATCACCTCTTTTTCTGGACATCATTCAGAGAAACAGCAAACGCATCGGAGATATCATCACAGAGCTGTTGGATACTTCGCGCCCTTCGGATCTGATCTTCGACAGAAGCAGCTTGCAGTCCATCATGGACGAGAGTATTGCCGAAGCGCTGGACCGCATCACCCTTCAGCATGTGAACATGCAGATCCGTTACGCCGACGAGCCTTGTTATATCATGGCCAACAGGGAAAAACTGAAGATCGCTTTCCTCAATATCATCATCAATGCAGTGGAAGCAGTGGAAGCCAGCAAGGGTGAACTAAAAATATTTATCGACTCTACCCGTGAGTCGCACATCGTTACTATTCGTGATAATGGATGTGGCATACCGGAAGAAAATATTTCCCGCCTCTTCGAACCATATTTTACTTCCAAGCGAAATGGTATGGGACTGGGACTGGCTGCCACGTTGAATATTCTTCAGTCTCACAAAGCAACCATTGATGTTACTTCAGTGCTTCGCCACGGAACTACTTTTGTGATCACTTTTCCTGCGGCGTGATGGTGAAGGGGGTCAATGGTGAATGGGTCGTTTCTATTCGCGGAGTAGAGGCAGTTCGAGAGTTGATGTGGAAACGGAAAAATTTTTTCATCACTAGGTTGTGATTTTGCCACCTTCCTGGTGAAGTCCATAAAAGACCATGCCTCCGAATACAGGAACAGCAATCACTACAATCAGCCAAAACCTTTTCTGAAAGGGTTTCATATCCGACCTTCCAATCACATCAATAATTGCCCAGATCCAATGAATGCCTGCCAGAAGGGCGCCGGCACCCAGTACATAATCTCCTGCCTGATAGCCATTGCCCCTCATGCCTATTCCAAATAAAAGAACAATGGCGCTAACAATCGCAAGAATAAAATTCGGATGTCTGAGATTTTTCATATACACGTGTTTGGGTTCATCCTGAGAGCTGTTCCAGCTTGAGTGACTAAAAATCTATGCCATTCCATTCATCTCAAAATAGAAAACATAATTGACCGGCCGGTCTGTCGCAGGGCAACGCACTGATCATTTGCGGGGGAAATATCGGCGCGTGCATAAAAGTCAGGCAATTAAAAATCTGGATTAAGTATCCAGAAATGAAGCAGGAACTTCCTTTGTTTCTCTTTTGATAATAAATACTGCAGTTGGTTTTGGTCGGATGCCTTCTCCCGAATGCAGTGCATAGATCTTGGTAAACTCTGCTCCGAAATATAAAATGAGGGAAGAATAATACACCCATGTTAGAATGACTACAATAGATGCCGCAGCTCCGTAAGTAATTCCCATATTGGCTCTGCCCAGATAAAAGCCTATCAGAAACTTACCCATCAGGAAAAGAATGGCGGTAAATCCGGATCCGATCAGGGCATCCTTCCAGGAAATAACAGCATCGGGAAGCACTTTGTAGATCACAGCAAACAAGCCGGCAATGACTGCAAGTATGACCAGGGTATTGACGACATGAAATACATACACGGTGTAGTGTGGAAACAGGCGCATGAGCCGGTCGCTCAAAATGGTAAGCAAGGCATTGACAATGAGTGACACAAGCAAAACAAATCCAAGTCCAACTACGAGGGAAAATGAAATCAACCGATTGCCCAGGTATTTGAGCCATCCTTTTTTTGGCTTGGCTTTTACGGACCAGATAAAATTAATGGAGCCTTGCATTTCTGTAAACACACCCGTTGCTCCAATGAACAAAATGATCACACCGATTACCGCACCCGCATTCGTTGCATGTGAGTGCTGAACATTTTTAATGATTTCCTGAATTTGCAGGGCGGCATCACTGCCTACCAGTCCATTAATCTGTTCATAGATTCTTCCGCGCACTGCATCTTCTCCAAAAAAGATTCCTGCCAGTGAGATGATGATAATGAGCAAGGGCCCCAACGCAAAAATGGTGTAGTAACTAAGGGAAGCGCTTAACTTGAAGGCATTGTCTTCGGTGAAGGCGATGGCTGTATGTTTGAGCAGGGATAAAACCTTTCTGATCTTCTTCATTGCCTGATTTGGGTTATACTTCTGGTGCGTTCGTCGAGTGGATGGGATAAAACTTCGCCCTGTGGAAATTACTACACAGAAAAAGATCAGCCAAAAGAACTTGCCCTGACAAAGAAAGATGAAACCAGTATTGTTGCAGCTGGCAGTGTTTTTTCATAGATAACAGAGGACGTACTCAATTAAAACATCAATTATGAGATCACTATTGTACATCATCGCGGTTATTTTGATTATTGGTTGGCTCCTGGGCATATTTGTATATAGTGCCACAGGCTTGATCCATATTTTGATCGTGCTGGCTGTGATCTCTTTGTTGCTGGCCATTATACGAAGGGCGTAAATTACTAATCAATCTTTCTCATATACACGGTCCATTCTATCAGCAAGGCTACAGTTTTCTACTGTAGCCATTTTTTTAACCGGGATTGGCGGGATTTTGTGTGATTACTTATGGTCAGGAGTTGTTGATTCGTGGATTATTTCAACGAGGATTTTTGCGGGATTATCCAGATAGAGGTTGAATTATTTTTCGGGAAAAAGAAATTCGAGTGCAAGGAAAAAAATCTAAAACCGTTTACGGATCATTGAATGGAATCAATGAATTATCGAAAAAATGTTTTGCGCTGACTAATGTTTACGAGTTAAAAAGTTTTCTTTAATCATTAAGATCGTGGCTAGTAGCGAGAGCGCTCATGGTTTTTGAACAGAAGCGACATATTCTTGCGCACTCCACAAATTTTTCTTCCTTAAGACTTTCACAGACTTCCGCGCATTCTTCGCAAACTCCAACACATAAAATTGCAAATCTGCCGGAGTTCACAGAACTGGTTTTGAGCGCATGAAAAGTGCCCATGCAAATGAAGGCACATTCATCTATTACCTTGGTTATTTTTTTCGAAAGACGGGTTCCTGCCTGGGCAAGATTCGTTAAAAGGTTTTCGCAGTTGATCCAGGCATTGAAACAGGCCTGGGTATGGACACTGGCTGCAATCATAAGTTTAAACTTTTTTGTGGATGGCTTCTACATCCTTCATGAATCTGCCGATTCGAACATCCTGATAAACTCCATAGGCATCAATCAACACTCCTTTGATTCCGTCGGTGGTTTCAATGGCATATAGAATGGCGTTGTCATCCGGATCCGATTCTCCTTCAAAGCGAAAGAAGTTAAGAATATGGATTTGTTCGGGCGTGTAATAGGTCTGCTTGTCAAGGGATTCAAGTCCCCGGTCTGTGATCTGAAAACTTTCCGTGTAGCCTTCCGCGACCATTGCATTGAGGCAGGCCGACAGACTTTTCATATAGGGAATGGTGTTGTTCTCGTTGACGATCATGGGAAGAATTTATGGTGACTGAATTGAACCTTGCGGAAATCTTAGGGTAGATGTTGTGATACACCAATAAAAACCAGTTGCGTTACCGGTTTTTATTGGTGTTGATGATTGTACTTATTTATTTGCTTCGTGCATGTCGCGAAGACGTTTTACTTCATCATGTCCTACCTTCAATGCTGCTTTCTGTCGAACGATCAGATCACGCAGTGAAGGCTCGAGGTCTGTATCGCTGTTCAGTGCCGTATCATAGGCTTTTTGTGCGGCATCTTCACCAAACTCGCAATTATTTAAAATGGTTTTACGATCCTTTCCGGTGATGGCAGCTTTCAGGTCCATCCAAACCCTGTAGATCTTTCCTGAATTGGTAGTGCCTTCCGCTGTGTCACCACCCAATCTGCTGATTTCAGTTGTGAGTTCCTGACTATACTGACGGCTTTCAGTAATGTAGCGCGTAAACAGCGACTTGAGGTCTGAGTCTTCATCTTTCAATTCTTCAATTGCTTTGCTATATCCCTCTACTCGGTCGTTGTTTATACGGATGAGGTCATTGAGTATGCCGTTCACTTTTTCATTTTCCATATGCTGATTTTTAGCAGTATCATCAAAAAATCATACCGTACAGTTTTCTATCCTCGGTATAATAATTATAGTAAATGATGTTACGACTAAACCCTGGAATTTATGGCTAAGTATTCAAAAAAAGCCGGCCAGAAAGTAGAAAGAGCCATGCATGAAAAAAAGCGTGGCAAACTAAAAAGCGGCCGGAGCGGAAAAAAAGTAACCTCACGAAAACAAGCCATCGCAATTGGCCTGTCTGAAGCCCGCAAAGAAGGCGCTAAGGTTCCCACGAAAAAAGGCGCTTCCAAAAAAAGAGGTTCCAAAAAGGGCGCTTCCAAAAAAAGATCCTCATCCAAGAAGGGCGCTTCTAAAAAGAGATCGTCCAGAAAAGGAGCCTCCAAAAAGAGAG
>JBJMLU010000097.1:0-11942 GCA_045805145.1 Flavisolibacter sp.
AGTAACAATATATAAATATTATTTTTCCAATTCAAACCATAAAATTATCGACGGGTAAAATGGTGATTTAACCATTGGGAGCGCTAATTAACAGGCACCAATTCCAAAAATGGAAAAGTCATTGCAAGCTAATATTACCAATATGAAATGAGTTTCCTGGTCACCAGTACAGTTTTTTTTATTAACGCCTATTCCAGCCTGTCTTTAGCATTGGCAGTGTGCCGTACTTTAATAGAATTGCTATGGTTCCGAAGGGCTGCGTTTAAGGTATTCTGGCATACAATTCTAACAGGTGTAAACGCTGCCGTGACACTACCGAATCCATCGTGCGAGGTTGTCAGAAACAAATACTGTTCAATAAGATCATCTGTTCCGACTTTTATATATCCGGGCAATTTAGCTGTAATAAAAATCCGCTCTCCGTTGCCTAATGCTCCCGCTGTTTCATACTGGATTCCGTCTCCTCCGACAATCGAATCAAAGAAGCTAAAAGCCTCTATATTTTGTACCACTTCATAATCTTTTCCGACTACTCCCAATACCATTTCGTTATCAGTTCTGACAGTGGCGTAGAAATTAGGCACCTCAATTTCTGGAATAATTATATCAGTATCTGGATTGCCGTTTTGGTTTTCGTTGTCATAGGTAAACAGCTTTCTTTTTTCAACGGTAAAATCCAATCCTGCAAATTTTAAGGCTGTGAATGTCTTGGTGACGAAAAACTGAGGACTCTTGCTTTCAATTCGAGTATTGCATGGTCAGCTTGTATTGAAAAATCCTTTGAAAGTGAAAAGACAAAAGTTAATACGTGGGTTTCCGATTCTTTGCGTCCGCATGAAACATGGTATAGGGGTTTTTATTTATTGTTTAAGTTGATGATTACAGATTTTGAATACAACCTGGGCAGTCGGGATGTGCTAACTGACTTAAATTTGGTGTAAACTTCTTTTTGGTCTTTAATAGCGTCACCCTAGTTTGACCTAATATCGTTCCAACAGCGGCGCCGCTCACGACCAAATCTATACTTCCTCCTCCGTTAATACTTGAGCAATTGAGACAAGGGTTAAATCCAGGCTCTAACTTAAGTAGTTTTCTCACATCCCCATTAATTGGCTCTCCTAGGTGTCCCAAGTAAGCACCTCTAAAAATATAGTGTCGCAGATCAATGTAGGAATTGGGGTTATCAAAATGTTTCACGATAATGCCGCGACAAGTAATCATGGTATTCTTCGGATAATTTTTAGCGGTGTCTTCTTCTATAAGATGAGATGCACCATTGATACTTTCGATAATCAAGTCATCACTAATTTTGAGACCTCGAAGATTGATTCCAGATTGACCGTCTAGTTCAACCGTCAGATTTTTGCAGTTCCCTGACAATCCAACAAATGTGTTATGGTCAGCATGAACATAGTAGTCATGTCCAGCTAGTAAGGTGTTGCCATGATTACCACCTGAGGTAAATTCAAGACGTTCTTGAGAATTGGCAATAAATGAAAAAAGAATAATGATTATACATAAACTTAAACTTTTCATAATGTTGTAAGTTTTGGAGTTTAGATATTAAGGTAAAAAGTCTTTACAAATCACCAAAAATAACTTTTCGAGTTACCAAGCTCGGCAAACAACAAACCTCGTTGTTATAACAAATTATTTAATTACAATGACTTTGCAAGGCCTAACGATTTCAGTAGTGTTTTTTAACTGACCAAGGGCGACGCCTTTTAGAATTTTGCGGATAGACGGATCTCGTCGCATTTTCCGCAAAAGGCGCCATATAGTGAATTGTTTACTGCATCCCTTATATTCATACTCTACCTCTTGATGACTTTATCGAGGAATTAACATCCAACAATCACAAACAGCGCCGGAGATTTTAGAAAGGAGCGGGGCTAAAAATATTAGTAGAATTGGTATCTTTGTACTGATATGTTGCTCTTTTGTAAAGTTGGGTTCGGAAAATTCTCAAACCACAGGTCAGTTCGACAAAAAATTCGACTAAATGAAAAAGGCCATTGATTTACAATGACCTAATTCATATTCAGCGGACCGGACGGGACTCTAACCCGCATCCGTATAAAATGGGATCTTGATTTATTGCACCCCTCCGATGCTTTATTAAACAGAAATTACTTGATTTCCTTTCTTAAGCTTCTTTTCCAAGGCCAGCATATCATCGCTTACTTTATTCTCGAGAACCTTTGCATAGATCTGGGTTGTGGTAATTTTCGTATGCCCTAGCATATTACTTACAGTTTCCATCGGAACTCCATTTGACAGAGCGATAGTGGTGGCAAATGTGTGACGCGCCATATGGAAAGTCAGTCGCTTTTTAACACCGCACAGGTCTGCTATCTCTTTTAGATACTCGTTGGTCTTAATATTCGTAATAAGTGGCAGCAGTTTTCCTTTCTGCAAACTAATCGGATGGTCTTTATATTTTTCAAGAATCAAAAGGGCAGGAGCGAGCAATGGAATATTACTTTTCCCCTTCGTTTTTTCTCTGAAAGTATAGATCCATTTTTTCCCATCAATTCCAATAACAACATCATCCAGTGTAAGCTTTTCGATATCGACATACGCCAGACCCGTGTAGCAGGAAAAAGCAAAAATGTCGCGGACTCTCTCCAGCCTATCCACACTGAACGTTTTTTCCTCGAGGTTTTGCAATTCCTGGAGGGTTAAAAAGGTGCGGTGAGTCTTTTCCCATTTGGCCTCCATACCCAGGAAAGGATTTTTATCCAGCCATCCCTTTGATACGGCCTTTTTCACCACTTTGCCTATTCGCTGCAGATGCTTCAGCACCGCATTGGTTTTGCACTGCCATTTTTTACGGGCAAAGCTGTCAAAGTCGTGAAGAAAGTTTTCATCCAGCTCTTTGAAAGAAATGTCTTTTCTATGGTATTGCTGTTCTAAAAATATCTGCAGATGCCCTCGGGTCACCTTCCAGTTCTTGACAGTTCCTCTTGAATAAGTGCCTCGGCTTTCCATATCATCCACATGGCATTTTAACGTCTGTAGCAATGTGCGCCTCTTATGTACCATACCAGTGAGTTCATCGCGAATCTCCTGCACGCGGAATGGCTTGCCTTTTTCCAAAAGTCGATTGTAAATCTCGCGCGCCCGGTGTTCATGGGTAATGATAAATGCATTCTTGGTCTGGACATCTTCAGTCGATCCCTTTAGTCTTCCTTTTCTTGCGTCCCATTTCTGAGGATTCACAAGGGTCTTGGTAGAAATCTCTGTGCGCGCACCGTCCATGGTGATGCGCAAGTAAACGGGAACGAGCTGTTCGTTGTGGGTTTTCCCTTTCTTTAGATAGGGGCAAAGTGAAAAAGTGTGTTTTGTTGTCATATGCGTCTAATTTGTCACTACCTACACTTTCAAAACATCCTAAAATAGGACGATTTTTATGGAATAAGTAGTGGGGTTCAAATTCTGAACACCTTGCTGGACGCGGGTTTGCGGCTAATTCGGTGAGTCATTTTGGTCAAAATTTCGACTCACCGAATTACTCACCACAATTTGATCAAAATTGATCCAAATTGAACAGGTACAAAACGAAAAAAGCCAGCAAAATCAATGATTTGCTGGCTTCTGACCTCGAATGATCGAGTGCTTTGGTGACCCCGTCAGGATTCAAACCTGAAACCTTTTGATCCGTAGTCAAATGCTCTATTCAATTGAGCTACGGGGCCAATAGAGAAAATGTTTAAAAAAAGATCTGGTTTTCCCGCTGCGAGGTTTGAACCGCGAGCTGCGAGTTCATAATGGAATCTTTTGGAATAATCATTGTCGTCCCAATTCCTAATTCCTAATTCCCAATTCCCAATTCCAACATCCGTAATACCGATTACCTTATTACCCTAATACCTCAATCGGGGACGCAAATATAGGAGAAAATGAGCAATGGAAAACCGGCTCACTGGTAAATCCGGGAGACTGTATTCTCTACAAATTTTTTGGGAAGGGCCCAGGAAAGGAAGGCACCGAACTTGTTGACGGCACCAACAATCAGTTCGCTCCTGTGATTGTACATCGCCGATACGGCAATGGCCGCTACTTCCTTTGGTGTCATGCTCAATCGTTTTGCCATTTTGCGGGCCTTGTCTCCTATCTGTGCACGGTCATTGAAAGCCGTGTCAGTGGCACCCGGACTAACACAGGTTACCGATACGCTGGTCTTTTTTAATTCCACCCTTAGTCCGCGGGTGAACAGCCGGATAAATGCTTTCGAAGCTGCATACAACGTGAGATAAGGCGTGGCCTGGTAACTGGCCGAACTACAGATATTAAGAATATAGGAGCGGGGCTGCGATTTTAAAACAGGTAAGAAAAGATACGTCAGTTCAACCACCGCATTCATGTTCACCTGCATCATGGACTCATGTTCTTCCAGCGAAAATTTTTCGAAAGAACCACTAAGTCCGAATCCTGCATTATTCACCAGGACATTGATGCGAAAATCATTTGCCATGCACCAGTCGTATATTTTTTTGGTGGCATCTTTTTGCGAGAGGTCGGCAACGAAGTAGTGTGATTTGATGCCATAACTAATGAGGATGTCCTCCTGAACATTGCGCAACTCCTGTTCGTTGCGGGCAACAAGTAATAACTGCTTTCCCCTGTGCGCAAGTTGCAAGGCAATGGCTCTGCCAATACCCTTACTGGCGCCGGTGACTAAGGCAAATGAGTGGTTCATTAGTTCTGAACGGTAGAAGCGAATTTATGATAGAAGGGAGTTTTGCTGTTTCGGTCTTTCGGCATGTACTTACCTGTAACCACAGGAACATACATCACCCGGCGACGACTCTTTTCTCCATAGTATGGCGACTGCTGCACGCGGTGCCAGAGCCTTCCATCATGAACTGTAAGGTCGCCGGCCTTGATATCGAAGCCTACTTCTTTGGGATCGGGATTGTGGTCTACAAAATATTTTTTCTTAAACAGGAGTTTCAACATTCCCTGCTTGTGTGTACCAGGAAGTATGCGAAGCCCTCCGTTTTCAATGGGACAGTCATCGAGATGAATGCCTACATTCAGCATGGGCATGATCCTTTGTCCCATGAACAGATCCCTGGGGCTATCCGTATGCCATCCCATTTGAGAAAAGGCGCTGTTGGGAGTATGTATATAGTTGTTTACAACGAGTCCGTCCTTTTCATTTTCACCAATGCGTCCTTCATAGGGGCGAACCAGTGCGAGAAGCGCTTTGAGCCGATCGTCCTGCAAAAATTCGTGGAGTATGGAGCTATGTAGAGAAGTAAAGCAAAGTCTCTGAATGGTCTTGTTTCCCATTTCATCTTTTCCAAATTTCAACGGAATGCCGTTGACCTTTTCAACCCCCTGAACCAACCAATCCTTTTCAATTCTTCTGATTTCGTTCAGGAACAGGTCCACCGTTTCCCTGGGAATAAAATTGGGGAATTTAATAGCTCCAAACTTGTCGAACAGGCGGAGCTGTTCCTCAGTAAGCTGATTAGTTAAAGTAAAATTTGGTAGTTCTAGCTTGTTCATGGTTTAACGGTTCAAAACTTACAAAAGAAATTTTGAGTTTAATTCTAAAAAATCATTTTAAGTCTTGGTTAGCTGGCAATGAAGTCACCAATCTACAATTTTCTTCGCAATAGCATAGCAAAGTAGGGTGAAAAATGGTGCAGCCACCACATCCACAGTGTAGTGTACGTGCTGAACCAATACCAGAAAACCAACAACAATGGTACAGAGTAATGCGACTATTTTGTCAATTTTTCGTTGAAAGCAGAAAAATAATAGGCACAAGCTTGCTGTATGGCCGGAAAAAAACAAGTCCTTGGTTATGAAGCTCTTTCCATAGAAATGATTGCTGATTGGATCTACCAGTGCAATGAGATCGGGTGGTGTTTCCAGGGGCATCAGCGAAATGGTAATGATCCGCACCAGCTCCATGATCACAAAACCATAAATGGCTTGCAGAAAAAACTGGGGACTCCCGAAGCTTCTCACCAGGGCAAGAAGTGTACAAGACCAAAGTGCAGTAAAAATAGGTACCGAAACATTACGCGACGTAAGAAAGGAAAGAAAAGCATCACGCAACACTATCCCATGTCTTTGCTCAATCAACTGAAAAAAATAGGGAAGGGAAGAAAGGACCAGCAGTAATGAAACTACTCCTATGATCAATTTTTTTTTGAATCCTGGCAGAGCCATTGCTTCCGACCAGCTAGAACCAGCATATGGCTGCACAACCTCCATTGACCGCGCAAGATAGTTAAAGCTCCCCGAACCGGAGCGATTAGAAAATCTGTTAACATCTGATTAAGAGAAGCGCGGGGGTTCACGCAAACCTGCCTGCCGGCAGGCAGGTTTGCGCGAAACCCCTCCTAGTACTTCCATCGCACAAATGCCTCCATCGCCGCATAGTGCGTGAGGCCAAGTTGTGCATACAGGTTTGCAGTGTTGGCATTTCTTTCTTCTGCTCGTTGCCAGAATTCCCTGGAGTCGCTTCCCTGGAAAGGCACCATGTCTTTTTGTGATTGATGAATGAAGATGCCGTATCTTTTTTTGAGAACCTGGTCGGGACTCATAGGAACTGCCATTTCAATTTCCTCAATATTCCATTCCTGCCATGCTCCCTTGTACAACCACAGCCAACAGTCATTGATCCATTCCTGTTTTTCGAACCTCAATCTCTTGAGCGCTTCCATCACTACGTCCAGACAAACCTTGTGTGTTCCGTGCGGATCTGCAAGGTCGCCGGCACAAAATATCTGGTGCGGCTTTATTTCGCGGAGTAGTTCTACTGTTATGCGGATGTCTTCTTCACCCATTGGTTTTTTTTCAATGGTGCCTGTTTCATAAAAAGGAAGATTCTGGAAATGGATGTTCTTTTCAGGAATGCCAACGTAACGACAGGTGGCTTTTGCCTCGCAACGACGGATCAATCCCTTGATGGCCCTGATTTGTGCGGTGTCAATCTGGTTTAATTTTTTGCGGGAAAGGTAATTGCGAACTTCTTCAAAAATTTTTTCGGTCTTGTCGTTGTTCACGCCCGCAATTTCTTCGAAGCCGATGGCGAAGTCCAGAAAGCGGGTTACGAATTCATCGGTCACGGCAATATTACCAGAGGTTTGATAAGCAATGTGCACGTCATGTCCCTGGTCGTACAGTCGCTGAAAGGTTCCGCCCATGCTGATGATGTCATCATCGGGGTGTGGAGAGAAGATGATCACTCTTTTCGGATAAGGCTCCGAACGTTCGGGATGCGTGGGCAGGTGTACATCGGGCTTTCCGCCGGGCCATCCGGTAATGGAATCGCGAAGTAGATAATAGACCTGCAGATTGATCTCGTAAGCATCGCCTTCTTCTACAATCAGGTCGCCGAGGCCAAATTCATTGTAATCATTATTGGTTAAAGAAAGAACGGGCTTTTCGAGCTTCAGTGCCATGTTCACCACCGCCTTCTTGATCATTTTGGAAGTCCACTCAATTTCTCCGGTGAGCCAGGGCGATCTAAAACGGGTAAGCTCAGACGCAGCTGCTTCATCTAAAACAAAGTTGCAATCTGGGTGTTGTTGCAGCAGACTGGCAGGAACGGTTTCGGTGAGATGACTTTCTACTGCTTTTTGTACAACAGGTGCTTTGCCCGGACCCCAGGCAAGCAGAATAATTTTCTTTGCTTTCAGAATGGTGCTGATGCCCATGGTGATGGCCAGTCGGGGCACTTGAGAAATGTTGGCAAATTCGTAGGCATTGGCCAGCCTCGTGGAGTTTTCAAGATTGATCAATCTTGTACGCGAGTGAATGCTGGAGCCAGGTTCGTTAAAACCGATATGTCCATTGTTTCCTATTCCGAGGATCTGCAGGTCGATACCGCCTGCCTCTTCAATTTGCTTTTCATAATCCGCACAATGTTTTTTTATTTCTTCCTTGGGCAATTCACCATTGGGGATATGAATATTCTTGTGGTCAATATCTATGTGATCAAAGAGAAGGCGGTGCATGTAGTTGTTATAACTTTGCCAGGCATCTTTCTCAATGGGATAATATTCATCGAGGTTGAAAGTGATCACATTTTTAAAACTCAGTCCTTCGTGGCGGTGCAGTCGAACCAGTTCTGAATAAACCAACTTCGGTGTAGAACCTGTTGCCAATCCCAACGTACATTTTTGTTTTCTGGATTCTTTGTCGCGGATCAGGCGTGCAATTTCCTGTGCGGCATAGACAGAACCATTGTGGAGGTCGGGAAAAATTTTTACGGGTATG
Source organism: Flavisolibacter sp. (assembly GCA_045805145.1). Lineage (GTDB taxonomy): Bacteria > Bacteroidota > Bacteroidia > Chitinophagales > Chitinophagaceae > Flavisolibacter. Next base: position 8,245 of record JBJMLU010000097.1, read on the forward strand.
CGTTCGAAAGCATCAATGAGGTTGATACCAGCTGTTTGGTTTTGCATGATGGCTGCTAAGGTAAGCTACTAGCTGCTAGCTTTAGCTGAGAGCTGTTTTTTAATATCGAGATGATCATTGGTTTTGGGTAGTTGCTTAATATCGGAGAGAGTTTAAACGCAAGGACAAAAAGAACGCAGAGAATCGCAAAGGGCTTGGCTTCTATGCGTTCCCTTTCCTTTCGTTTAAGGTTATTGGTAAATGTCCTTTCATTAATAAACCTGTATCTCGTCGGCGATGAGCCAGGCCTTATTGCCGGCCCCTGGCTTGCCTTCCGGAATGGTTCCATAATTTTTTGCGACCAGCTTCAGGTAGTGGGCTGTCTGTTTCGGCGTCTGTACCGTCATCCATCCCGTTGTGAGGACATCACCTGTAAAATCAGAAGATCTTGCCACCGACTTGAAATTTTTTCCATCCATTGATGCAAACACTTCTACATATTGTGGCAGGTACACCCAGCTTCCATTTTGATTGATGGTGTGCAGGCGCACCGAATCAAAACTTTCTTTTTTCCCAAAATCAATCGTGGCTTCCAAATCATCGCCGGTCCACCCCAACCAATCTGGATAACTCAATCCTTTCGGAGAATAAACTCCGTTTACCAATGAAAAAGCACCGCCCTGGCCCGGATAGCGTTCATTGGGCTGCGTTGAAATAGTAATTTTTTTTCCGGTGGCTTTGTTGAAATAAAATTTCTGCTCCAGTTTTTTTGCCGTGGCCAATCTTTGCACCTGCATCGCCGTTTTTCCATTCTTCACTGTTTTTTTATACGGTGCCAGTTCCGCAAAATAGGTAGCCGAATCATTGTAACGAATGGGAATAAATTTCATGGTATCAACAGCGAAACCTTCATCCTTGTTATTACTGATCACAACAATTTTATCCGGCGACTTGCTGTTTACTTTCCAAACAATCCCATTGTTTTTATCCGAGGGAAGAATGTTCGAACCAATATCATAGTATGCCCTGCTATAATTGGCTTTCCACAAATCGTATCTCTTGAACTGAACCGGCAATTTTTTTTCAAATTCCGTCCAGCTGCGTTGGTCTTTCGGACTCCAGAGAACTTCACTCAGCGCACTGAGTCGTGGGAAGACCAGGTATTCCACCTTGGAGGGATAACCCATGTACTCAGTCCATACATTTCCCTGCGCGCCCAACACAAATTTTGCCTGCGCTTCATTGAGCTCTTTTGGAACGGGTTCATAATTGTATGTCTTGTCCAATGGCGTGCATCCTCCAATGGTTACCGAGTCTTCATTTTTTGTTTGCGAATGATCGAGGTACACATAGGCACCAGGAGTCATGATCACCTGGTGATTTTGCCTGGCCGCATCGATACCACCTTGTTCTCCTCTCCAGCTCATGACAAGAGCATTGGGTGCAAGGCCACCTTCAAGGATTTCATCCCAGCCAATTAATATCCGGCCCTTGCTGTTCAAATATTTTTCCATCCGTTGAATAAAATAGCTTTGGAGTTCGTGTTCATCTTTGAGTCCAAGCTCCTTCATTCGCTTCTGGCATTTGGGACAACGTTTCCAGTTTGTTTTGGGACATTCATCTCCACCCACATGAATATATTTCGAAGGGAAGAGGGTGAGTACTTCATCCATCACATCCTGAAGAAACATAAAGGTTGAATCATTTCCTGCGCAGTACACATCATCAAACACACCCCAGGTTTCCTGCACCAGCTTTTTTCTTCCTGCTGCCTGCTCCTGGATACTTTGATCAGAAGGATGGGATTTGATCACAGTGGGTTCATCCGCAAAACAACTAAGCCATGGATAGGCAGCAATGGCTGCAGAAGAATGACCGGGCATTTCAATTTCAGGAACCACAGTGATGTGTCGGTCGGCTGCATATTGCACCACATCTTTTATTTCATCCTGTGTATAAAAACCACCATAGCGTGTGTTGTCATTTCCTGTTCCGGGATACCGGCCGATGATGGTTCCATTCCGGTATGCACCAATGCTGGTGAGGTTGGGATATTTTTTGATCTCGATGCGCCAGCCCTGGTCTTCAGTGAGATGCCAGTGGAAATAATTCATCTTGTGCAGCGCGATGTAGTCGATATATTTTTTTACAAACGAAACAGGAAAGAAATGGCGACCCACATCCAGGTGCAATCCACGGTAGTCGAATCGGGGATAATCGTGAATAGAAACGAACGGAATCTGAAATGAAGGAGTTGTATTGTTATCGACAGAAACCGGCAGAAGCTGGATCAACGTTTGGATGCCATAAAAAGTTCCTGCATAAGTATCGCCTTCAATCAACACTCCGTCCCTGGTTACATTCAGTGTGTAGGCATCTTTATCCGGCGCCTTGATAAATTTTTTTGTGGTGAGGCGAATATAATTTTTTCCTTCCTGCTTGTCGATGCCCAATGTAAATCCATACACCTGGCGGAGATAATCATTAAAGATTTTGGCGGCCTTGAGGTCTTCTTCATCGTTTGCAGCGATCACGGTTTTTTTTGAAAGGAGAAAAACTCCCTTGCTGGTTTGTACCCGTACCGGTTGAGGAATGATAGCGATCTGTTGGGAAGAGCAGGCTGTGGCAAAAAAAGTCAGAAGAAGGACAATCAAACAACTTCTATTCATAGAGAGATTTTAATGAGCGTAAATATATGCTCAGACGAAGATACAGTATGGAGTCTTTCTTGCGGCAGACCAGGAAAAGGTCATCTTCATGTAATTCTCCTGGGTAAGCTTGTTTGGAAAGAATGAATTCAATAACGGTGACTGTTCATTGCAAAACTCTTTGCTCTTATCGGATACCAACCCTTGTGCCCTCTGCCTATGCGGTTCTTAATTCTTTTTTTGGCTTTTGTGTCTTTGCGTGAAATACTTATTTCTGGTTAACTGGCGTTTCGATGTGAAATTTGCAGTCACCATTCCTCTGATGTTAATGCTCTCTGTTTTCCAGATGCCAAACAGCAATCATTCTTTAATGATTGGATTTTTTGGAGAGTGATTCTTAACGGCAGTCAGTCCTTAGCGGTTAGGTATTTTGGAGAGTGTTTTTAATGGCAGTCAGTCTTTACGGGTTGGTTTTTTTCTTTTTGCACTTTTGGCATTGCCCCAAAAGTGGAGCAAAAGGTCTAGGCAATCCGAATCCCGCACGTGCGGGAGGATTGTCGGCCGCGGCACAATAGTCACCCAAAGCTTGTCTTGCAGTTGCATTTTACTAAGCAGTCTGGTCTTCAAAGAATAAAGCTCACTACTCGAATCAATGTATTTGATAATCGAAGGCCTTTTATTCGAAGAGCGTCAAGGTGATGTGTTCCCCCGCCTCCGGCGGGCCTGGACTGGTCTTGTGAGTCTTGCGATGATGTTCATGAATGATTCTGGTTTCATTGTTTTGGAGCGCCTTACTGCTTGTGAGTGTACTAGGAGGCGGTCCTGGGACTGGTGCTCGCTTCGCTTGCAAGGAGATTGCCGCGCTGCGCTCGCAATGACGCCTATACTACGATGCTCACTACGGGTTTTTATTGCTGCCTTTAATGCAAGGACAGTCTAAGACCTGATGCTTGCTGCGTTCGCAATGACGCCAAATCAAAAATGCATTACTGTTTCGATCATGCTGATTAGTTATTTGCGTAAGTAACACCTTCAAATTAATAAAGTAACACCTCAAATTATGAGGCAAGG
>JBJMLU010000098.1:0-31500 GCA_045805145.1 Flavisolibacter sp.
AAAAAGGCGCTAGAAAAAAATCGGGTAGGAAAGGTTGAGAGAAAGAATTGGGAGTTGATCGTTGGTGGTAAGAAGTCAAAATTTATCAGTGATGGTTGATAGTTTTTGTAAATGATTTCAAAAATCAGCAATTGCTGTCAACTTACGCAGGATAACTGCCCTTGTCCAACTCAGCACTTCAAACTTTTAAATTGCGGTTGTCGGTCAACCTCTGACGTCCGCCGACTGCATAACTCGCTCAGACCAACTCTTTCAGGATTTTCATGAGTATTCGTTCCTCGCTTGCCAGCCCGGTGAGATCATCGGGTCGTTCTATTTTTTCCAGCTCACGAAGATATTTGTCGAGATTTCTTTCTTCGTATAGTTTGATGATGCCGGGATGAACGTAATATTTTTTACAAACAGTCCGCGTATTGCCTAATTTCTTGCTGACCTCATCGAGGGCGGCAACAATATTTTTTTTGCAATCACTTCCTGATTCTGCCTGTCCCATGGATCGAAAAGCCCGGAGGATATTGAGTGTTCCTGCCCAGGTTCGGAAATCTTTTGCCGTAAAATCGCTGCCCGCCGCTTCCTTGATATAGCGATTCACCATTCCCGAATCGATGGACCTGCGGTTTCCGTCTGCATCATAATACTGAAACAATTCCTTACCAGGTATGTCGCGGCACTGCCGCACCATCTTCGCCAGCCTCTTGTTTTTCAAGGTGATCTTGTGTTCAATGCCCTTTTTCCCTTTGAACGAAAAATAAACCTTGTCACCCTCGATCTTCACGTGATTATCCTTTAGGGTTGTAAGTCCATAAGAGCCGTATAGTTTTTCATAGTCGTCATTTCCGATACGGATGGAAGTTCTTTCCATCAGGCTGACGACGGTAGCGATCACTTTTTCTTCGCACAATTCTTTTTTGTTCATGTCTTCTTCTATCCTTAGCCGAATAGAAGGAAGTAGTTTACCAAATTCGAACAGACGATGAAATTTGGTTTCATTGCGCAGCGTACTCCAAAGCTGGTGATAACGATATTGTTTTCGTTTACGCAGATCGAAGCCGGTGGCCTGGATGTGACCATTTTCTTTTGCACAGATCCATACATTGGTCCAGGCCGGAGGAATAACCAGTTTTCGAATTCTTTCCAGCTCTGTTTTATTTTTTAGTGGCTTGTTGTCGTACAGATAAACAAAGCCTTGTCCTTTTTTCACCCGGCTGATCCCTTTTTGCTGGTCGTTCACATACACCAGATCGGCGGCCTTTGCGGCCTTGCTATAATCACGGTCTATCTTGAGATATTCCTTGTGAGACAGTTCAACTAGTTTTTTCATTGGAAGTACGATTAAGTTTGGGCCTTCTTCTTAATTCAATTTTGTGTTTATGTTGGCCCGCTGCTTCATCAACAGAGTGAGAACTGAAAAGATCGTTTTCCTTTTCGGCGAGTTCGGATAGTTGTATGTAGAATTTTTTCAGGGTCTCCAGCTCTTCCTGGGTCAGGTCTTCTACATCGATGAGGCGATTACTGGCCCTTTCTTCACAGGCGATCAGTTCATTGAGCTTGAGCTGGATGGCCAATGAATCCTTGTTTTGCGATTGCTGGATGATGAAAACCATCAGAAAAGTAATGACGGTCGTTCCGGTATTAATCACCAGCTGCCAGGTATCGGAATAATGGAATATGGGGCCGGTGACAGCCCAGATAACAATAATGGAAATAGCCAGCAGGAAGGCAGTAGAGGAACCGGTGGCCCGTGTAATATTTGAAGCCAGTTTTTCAAACTTGGCCTTGAAGCCGCTGGTCTTTTGAACGTATTTTGTTTCCTTGATTTCCTGGTTGATATTTTTCTTTAGTTCGTTTCTCGAGTCCATTTTATATATTTTATTCTTAAGCTAATGAAAAAGCCAGACCAATCTGGTCTGGCTGTCGCATAGTTTCAGTGAAACTGTTTAAACGGTACGCAGGCTTTTATTTCTCGGGCTCATTATCTGCGCCGATGTTTATTCCACTAACTGCAAGTTCTGTGAGCAGTTGATCTGCTTCTTTTTCTTCATCCAGTGTTTGCTGCAACAGGTCGGCTATTTCATTCTCGCCCATGGTCTTGGCCAGCTGCACCAGGCTACCGTAGGCAGCAATTTCATAGTGCTCTACTTTTTGAGCGGCAATGATCAGTCCTGCATCGCGAACGGCTGTCCCTTTGGGAAGATCTTCCATCAGGTTCTGCGCTTCCTGAACCAATCCGTCCATGGCTTCACATTTTTTTGCCCTTGCAGTCATATCCAGCATTTCAAATACCTGCTCTACGCGGGCCACATGCTCTTCTGTCACAGCTAGGTGCTCGTCAAATGCATTGGCGAGTTCTTCGGAAGTAGATCCCTTTTTCATTTTCGGCAGTGCCTTGGTCAGGTGTTTCTCTGCCCAATAGATATCCTTAAGTTCATCTACAAACAATTCCTTCAACATCGTTTCTTCGCTCTTCATATTAGAGGGTGCTGAGGCCTTCTTTGTTCCGGACGTACTTGTATTTCTCGGCATAAAAAAATGTTTTAAAGATTAACGATAGAGCTAGTAAGTAAAAAAAATAGTGCCAGCAATCATTTAATCTTCCGAAATTTGTTCAAGCGATCTGTAGCATTTTTTCCACATGGCCAGCGGATGATTTTCAGGTTTATCCAATTTTTTTTGTGGTACTTAATTTGGAGCTATATCCATACGTCATTGATTCTTTACGAAAAAAACAGTTATGGCTAACATGGCAACCAATCAACAATTGAACTTTCTGCAGGAGAAGATTCAGGAAATCGGTAGTGCAATCTTCTTCAACTTGAGCGACTCCGTACTGAAGCTGCCTACTTCCATCGTTACGACACTAAAGGTGGACGACTATGGTTATGTCTGGTTCTTTATTCAAAAGCCCCGGCAAAGCCTGAAGGAATTTGAAACTGAATTCCCCGTCCGTCTTGATTTTTTCAGAAAGGGAAAAGGTTGTTTCCTCCAGGTGAACGGGAAAGGATGGATGGTGAACGATCCTGAAGAAATGAATGCCTTTGTGTCCCTTCCGGAAGAAACAAAGCAACTGGCCCTGAATGAAATGGTGCTGGTGAAAGTAAAAATCGTTAAGGCAGAATACTACGAAACCAAGACCAACCGAAGCTCCTGGTGGCACAATACCGTGAGCACGGTGAGCACCTGGTTCCGTAACTCCAATAATTACCGGCCCGATATCTATTATCCGGCCTCGTAAATTTTTGAATTATGCGTTCCATCTGGTCAGGGGCCATCAGTTTTGGCCTCGTGAATATTCCTGTGAAGTTGAATAGCGCTGTCGAATCTTCTGAAGGCCTGGATTTCGACATGCTGTCCAAAAAAGACATGGCTCCTATCCGGTACGCAAGGATTGATACCAAGACCGGTAAAGAAGTTCCCTGGAAAGAAATTGTAAAAGGTTTCCAGTACGCCAAGGGCAAGTATGTAGTGGTGGAAGATGAAGATTTTGCCAAAGCCAGCCCCGAAAAATCAAAGACGATCGACATTGTCCAATTTGTAAAGGAAGAAGAGATTGACCCTATCTATTACGAGAAGCCTTATTATGTTATTCCCGACAAGGGTGCAGATAAATCATATCTGCTGTTGATAAAAGCACTGGAAGAAACAAAAACAGTGGGCCTCGCCGAATTCATGCTTCGCAACCGGATGCACATTTGCGCGCTCAAATCATACAATGGAATCCTTCTGTTGAACCAGATGCGATATCAGGAAGAGATTCGCGAACTACCTGAAGTCGAAAAGAAGAGTGCCCGCATTTCTCCCAAAGAAATTCAGCTGGCTACAAAACTGATTCATCAGCTCACCGAAGAATTTGATCCTGCTGCTTTCAAGGATACTTATGCCAATGAGCTGAAAAAGATCATCAAGGCCAAAGCAGCGGGAAAACAAATTCATATTGCAGAACCCAGGAAGGCTACAGCTACAGTGAAAGACCTGATGGAAGTTCTCAAACAAAGCCTCGATACGGGAGGAGGTTCAAAAAAGAAAACAGCTTAAGGGCGTTGATAGTTGGTGGTTGATAGTTGGTAGTGGTTGATGGTGGAAGAAGTTAATTGTATCTATTTATTTTCAGTTATACAATCTGAAAAAGAAACGCCCTCGGTTACGGGGGCGTTTGAGCAATTAAGAATCTGAGTTTAATCAGGCCTCTTCATCTTCCCCCTCTTCAACATCTTCGTCGTCCACATCAAAGTCTGCTTCGGTGAGTTCCTCATCATCGTAGTCTTCGTCGCCTTCTTCCACATCACTGGATATCGTGCGTGTATCCAGATTGTCTTCATCATTTATCCGTTCCTGGTCTGATGAAAGATTGCCCTGGCGTGAAAGATCACTGCTCCTGCTTTCATCAACATCTTGTGTGCTGCTGTCTTTCCTGGTTGCCATAAAAGTTAATGTTTAGGAGAAGATGAATAATAATTTCGTGCCAGGCAAAGAAAGATACTAGCTTTTGGCTGTTAGCTGTTCGTTGATATCTCCGGGCTGTGAGCCAAAGCCATCAGCGATCAGCCAACAGCTAGAAGCTTCTCTTTATGGCATAAGTTTTTCACCTTCATTTATATGAGTCTTTCCCTGTACAATAAAAAGCGTCATTTCGAAGAAACACCGGAGCCGAAAGGAAAAGAAAAATCTTCGAAGTCAGGTCTGCGCTTCGTCATTCAAAAACATGATGCTTCACACCTGCACTACGATTTCCGTCTGGAAATGCAGGGCGCGCTCAAAAGTTGGGCGGTACCCAAAGGCCCTTCTTTAAATCCACAGGACAAGCGACTCGCCATGATGGTAGAAGATCATCCCTATGACTACCGGAATTTTGAAGGTGTGATCCCTGCCGGAAATTATGGTGGTGGAACAGTGATCGTGTGGGATGAAGGTTATTATGAACCCCTGGAATCAGAAGGTTTGTCCAGAAAAGAACAGGAAAAAATTTTGTTGAAGCAATTGTATTCAGGCAACCTCAAATTTATTCTTCATGGAAAAAAACTGAATGGAGAATTTGCCCTGTTTCAAATGAAGAGCAGGGGAGAAAGGTCCTGGATCCTGGTGAAGAAAAAAGATCAATACGCCAGCGAAAAAGATATTACACTCAATGAAAAATCGGTCAAAACTGGAAAGACACTGGTGCAGGTGGCAGAAGAAAACGGAACAACCGTAAACCATCCCGATGCCCATGGAAAGAAATCATCTTCACAAACTTCTTCGCCGGCTCCAACTTCTAAAAAAACTGCTTCCCAAAAATCAGCTCGCACTTCTTCGTCTTCTGCAAAGCAGATCGATGCATCAGTAAAAAAAGCAACAAAGAAATCAGCGATGCCCAAAGAGATCACCCCCATGCTCGCTACGCTAACCGACGAACCCTTCGATAGTGAAGACTGGCTCTTCGAAATCAAATGGGACGGGTATCGCGCGGTTGCCTATTGCAATGGAAAGTCGGTGGAATTGATCTCGCGTAACCTGAGTCTGTTTACAGAAAAATATTATCCCGTAACAGATGCACTCAAAGAACTGCAGTTGAAAGCTGTGTTCGATGGCGAGATCGTTGCAGTGGATGAAAAAGGCCTGGCCATATTTCAATCTTTACAAAACTGGCAGAACACTCCGGTTAGGCTTCAATATTTTGTTTTCGATATTCTCTGGCTCGATGGCTACAACCTGACCGGACTTCCATTGGAGGAACGCAAGAAGATCCTTAAAGATGTACTTCCCGAATCGAATGAAGTGATCAAGTTCAGCGACCATGTAAGGGGCAGTGGAAAAGAATTATTTGAGGCAGCTGTATCGCAGGGACTCGAAGGCATCATGGCCAAGAAAGCCAACAGTACCTACCAGGTCAATACAAGAACGGAGGATTGGGTAAAGATAAAAGTGAGCCTGCGACAGGAAGTAGTGATTGCCGGATACACAGAGCCGAGGAACACCAGAAAATTTTTTGGTTCACTGTTGTTGGGATTGTACGAAGGAGATGAACTGGTGTATATCGGACATACAGGGAGCGGATTCAATGCAAAAAGCCTGGAAGCGATTTACAAAAAACTTCAGCCTCTTATTACCGATAACTGTCCCTTTGAAAAATGTCCTAAAGGAAATATGCCGGTGACCTGGGTAAAACCCAAACTTGTTTGTGAGATCAAATTCACCGAATGGACCAAGGACCGTATTGCACGGCATCCCATCTTCATGGGTCTGAGAACAGATAAGAAAGCAAAAGAAGTGAGCTTCGAAAAGCTCGTCACACTTTCTTCACTGAAAAAAAATTCTGCACAAAAAGATTTGAAAAAATCTCCGGCAAAAAAAACGAAGCGCAGGTCAGCTTCGAAGAAAGAAAAGAAGGTTGTTAGACAGCAAAGAACTGCCGGCAGGTCTGCTTCAAAAAAATCAGCTACATCCCTGCGAAAGAGCGCCGCAAAAAAATCAGCATCGAAAAAGACTTCAAAAAAATCTGATTCTCCGCGTTCAGTAGTAAAACCTGTTCCTAAAAAAAATCTGTCCAAATCATTTTCCGAAAGCCGTTCCGTTTCCTCTTCAACTGAATCAATTTTGTTGAATGGGCAAACCGTTCAACTTACCAACCTGGATAAATTGTACTGGAAGAAAGAAGGATTTTCCAAGGGCGATATGATCAATTATTACTTGAAAATCGCTCCTTTTATTTTGCCTTACATGAAGGACCGGCCGCAGTCGCTCAACCGGCATCCCAATGGAATTGATGGTCCTCATTTTTTTCAAAAGGACATGAAGGGAAAGCTTCCCGGCTGGATGCAGACACACAATGATTTCAGCGAGTCTACCAATCAGGACGTGCAATATCTGGTATGCAGCAATGAAGCTACGTTGATCTATATGGCCAACCTTGGCTGCATTGAAATGCATCCCTGGCATTCGCGTACAGTTTCCTGGCAAAATCCCGACTGGAGCCTCATTGACCTGGATCCTGATACGGAAAATAGTTTTGATCAGGTAATGCAGGTAGCCAGGAAGGTGAAGCAGGTGCTCGATTCCATTGGTGCAACAGCATATTGCAAAACTTCCGGTTCAACTGGAATCCATATTTATATTCCGCTCGGCGCACGGTACAATTACGATCAGTCGAAGCAATTGGCTGAACTAGTCGTCACCCTGGTAAATAATGAAATGCCGGAAATAACCAGCGTGGAAAGGAGTCCTTCAAAAAGAAAAGGAAAGATCTATCTTGATTTTTTGCAAAACCGCGACACACAGACCGCAGCAGCTCCTTATTCTCTTCGGCCCAAGCCCGGCGTGCCTGTATCAACTCCACTCGATTGGTCGGAGCTGAAGAAAGGACTGAAGCCAACAGATTTTAATGCGCGAAATATTTTTGACCGATTGGAAAACGTAGGTGATCTGTTTAAGCCTGTGCTTGGAAAAGGCATCGATCTGGAGAAAGTTCTGAGTAAATTAGCAGCACAAATGAAATGATGCCCCCTTCACTCAAGGTTTATCAGCAAACGGTTTTCGATTTTATCAGAAAGGATTTCGAGATAGAATTGCTTTCTGGTGATTGCCAGTTCACCGAAGGCCCGGTTTGGAATCCGGATGGCTTTTATTTGTTTAGCGATATCACCGGCAATTGCATCTTCAAAATAACGGAAGAAAAAAACAGGGAAGTTTTTTTAGCCAATAGTGGTACGGATCATCCCAATGATCCTGATCTCAAACCTGGCCAGGAAGGTTCTAATGCACTGGCTTATGACAAAGAGGGTCAGCTCCTGGTCTGTCGTCATGGGAGTCATGACATGGCCCGCTATGATGGAAAATCACTGCATTCTTTTATCAACAGCTACGAAGGAAGGCCACTGAACAGTCCCAATGATTTAATTCTTCATGAGGATGGACGCATTTATTTTAGTGATCCTCCGTATGGACTAAAGGATGGAAAACTAAATCCCAAAAAATTTCAATCGCTCGCCGGAGTGTATTGCTGGAAGGAAGGATCGTTGCAGCTAGTGAGCAAGCAGTACCAGTATCCCAACGGAGTTTGTTTGTCGCCCGACCTACAGACTTTGTATATCTGCTCGAATAAGCCCTATGAAAAATTCGTTTCGACTTTTGATACGGCAACCAACAGGTTTAAAAAAATTTTCGCTGAAGAAACCAGTGATGGCATTGAATGCGACGGTGCCGGAAATATTTATTTATGCAACACAGACGGCATCATTATCCTGGACCGCAAAGGCGAAAGAATGGCATTGATTTCACTTCCTACTATTCCCGCAAATATCTGCTGGGGCGGAAAAGATTTGAATGATCTTTTTATCACAGCAAGGCAAAATGTTTTTCTGATCCGTGATTTGCAAAAGATTTGAGTGTACGTCTTCATTTCTGAGGTTGATTGGCATCTAGTGTGCTGCTGCCAATGCTAAAAATCTCCTGACAGAAAAATGATCTTGACTTCATCATTCCTTGACGATTCATTGCTCAATGAATCCTGTTTTTAGGATAACAGGCTGCAATTTTTTAAACTTGCAGGCATGGAACAAAGACAGCTTATCGTTGAAATGAAACAGCCTCTTTGCAGGAAAGAGGCTGTTTCAAAACAAAGAAGCTGATTAGCTTTTTACCGGCGCAGAGCCAGGAGCTGTTACATTAAAATCCAGTTCGTTTTGTGGTACGTCCCAGTAGTCCATATAATTGTAATCAATGAAACAAGGAAGAAGTTTTGCTGATGTGGAGTTGATCAAACTGCCTGGCACCAGCACGTTGGCATTGGCTCTTCCACCGCCGGCAGAAGCAGGTGCTGTGATGCCCCAGCGGCGTGCATCGTAAAATGCTACGCCTCGCAGATACAAAGCCACTCTTCTTTCGCTTCGCAATTGATCGATGGCTTGCGCTTGCGTTAAACCTGTACCGGCAATGTGTGCCAGTCCTGCACCTTGTGCATCCCGGATGTTGTCGATGATGGTTAAACCGCCTTGCACATCTGAACCCGAGCGGATTTTCGCTTCAGCAATCATCAGTTGGTTTTCTTCCCATGTGGCGCCTATGCTCACTGCGCCGGTGTTGTTGTCTGTTGCATACGAGCCGCCATTTTCAATGTCAACGACATTCCAACGTGTACCAAACTGAATACCGCGATTACGAACATTCACAACGGGACTTGCCAACAGCTCAAAGTTTTTTGCCAGACGTTGATCGCCTGGTTGGTAATCCTGGATCAGGCGTTCCGAAGCCCAGGCAAATCCGCTTCCGAAGGAATGAAAAGCATAGGGATGAAAGAAGTTGAAGGAAACATCATTCACTGGCTCCATGCCCCACATAAAAGAATAATCTCCTTTTACCATGCCGTTTGCTGTAAGACTGGTTACCTGATTCCAATCCGATCCTGCCATGCTTGCCACTTTGCGATTGACCAAATAATTGCGGGCTTTATAGGTATTGATTTGCCGCACCCACATGGCAGGTGTAATAATTCGTGTATTCAAATTAAATGAAGGCACAATCGCTTTGAAGGTCTGGTCGTAGTCTGCGTTTTCAGCAATGCTGTTCAGAGCTGTCGCGGCTTTATCAAAGTTTGCATTGGCTTCGGCGATGATGGCATTGTGATCAACATAATTGCCGTTGGTATTGCCGTTGCCGGCTTCGTTGTTAATGACACCTGCAATATAGATGGAACCGATCCGGGAATAAGCAAAGCCCTTCCACCAATAAGCCCAGGCTTTCAGCAATGCTTTTTTTGTTGCCGCGTCACCACTCAGTTGCAAGGCCGGATCATCCACTGCCTGCAGCAAGGAGTTCGCCTGTACATTCATAAAATTGCAAACATTCCATTCGTATTGCAAGGAATTGGACTCGCCGGCCTGGCGGCTGTTGTTGCTTGCGAGTATGGTTTTCTGATCTACTCCGGTGGGGTTAATCCATTTTGTGTTGTAGGGCGGCGGTAGTGTAATGGAGGTCACGTTAGCGGGATAACGCAAACCCCAGTTGGCCCAGGGCGAGAAATCTTCATCACCCATGTTGCTGTGAATTATCAGGGCAATTTCCATGATGTTCGTGGTGCCTTCGCCCGGAACGTTTGCCAGCCATTTGGAAAAAATGCCTGAGGCAAACGATTCAATACCCGCTTCTGTTTTCAACGAAGTTGGTGTGGGCTGATTTGGATTGGAGAGTTGCAGGGATGACTTCTTACAGGCACCCAGCAAAACAGTGGCAGCAAGAAAAATCAAAATATATTTTTTCATGTCTATTTGAATAAAGGTTGAAAATTAGAAACCAATGTTTACACTGAATTGAAATGACCGCAGGTTAGGAATACCGAAGTAGTCAACACCTTTGAATGCACCAATGCCATTCAACTGGTTTCCTTGTGTATCAACAGAAGTTGTGTTCTCCGGGTCAAGTCCAGTATACTTTGTAAAGGTCAGCAGGTTGCGGCCCGCTACGGTTGCAGACAGGCGTTTCACCCAGCCAAGCCTGATCATCCGGGTAAAATCGTAAGTGATGGACGCATCACGCAGGCGAACAAAAGAGCCGTTTTCGATGAACCAGGAGGTTGGTTTCACCAGGTTGTATAAGCTTTGGTAAAAGTTCACGAACGCACCCGTCTGTCCATTGATGGTAACGGGGTTGTCAAAGTCGCTCGACACACCGCCAGAACCACCGGAACCTCCGGCTGGAGAGTAAAGCCATTGACGGGTCATGTTGTAAATATTGTTTCCATGTACCCAATCGAATTGAAATGAAACAGTCAGGTTATGGAACAGTGTAACATTGTTCAGCAAAGAGCCCGTAAAATCTGGGTATGCTTTACCAAGCACGCTAAGGTCGTTTGCTGCGGTCAACACTACGCCATTGGTTCTGGTGTCAACCACCATTCCATTTACCAAAGTATAATTACCGCGCTGGGCTTGCGGAATGTATGCTGTTTTTGTATTTGGGTTGATCTGATCGACGCTGTGCAGCGGTGTTTGTCCGTAGAAAATTCCCAATTCTTCGCCGGGCTTCAGTGCAAATTCTCCAACAATCACATCGAGGTTATTGGCAATTTTATCAATCCTGCTTTTGCTGGAACCAAAGCGAATGCCCATATTCCATACTACATTAGCAGCGTTAAACATTGTTGCATCCAGCGACAGGTCTACACCTTTCGAAGAGATGCTCGTGAGGTTGTCCACTTGGTTGTTGAAGCCTGATGAAGGAGCCACGTTTGCCTGCTGAATAATGTCTTCCGATTTCCGGCTCCAATATGTGCCGCTGAATGTAACACGGGAAAGCCATTCGCCTCCGCGGAATGGGTTAATGGTAAGATCAGTACCCACCTCCAACTCCTTGCTGATTTGTACACGGAGATTTGGATTACTGGCGACGGTCGGCAATGAAAGTCCAACACCACCAGTACCCAATGTCTGCACATCGAAGGTTACCTGGCGTTGATAGCGATCAGGCTGAATACCCGCCTCGCCGTACGCTGCCCTCAATTTCCAATCCGTGAGAAGTTGGCTATGCAACAACTCTGAAGGACGGAAGTAAATTGTTCCGCGAGGAAATGTAAAGGGCTTGGAAGCAGCACCAAACTCCGAAGAATAATCGGAGCGGAAACCTGCAGAGATACCCACCAAATTTCCAAAGTCGATTGTTTGGTTCAACAACACACCGAAGGTGGTAAAGGCAGAACTGTAATCGCCTCCGGTTTTTGTGTTGGCTACGCTGATGTTTGCAGGCGGATAGGTTGGCAATTGTACACCTTGTGTGTAGTAGGATCGATAGTTGTCTTTCCGCCAGTCATACGACACTTGCGTTACGGTGCGAATAGGAAGCCTGGAATGAAAGTCCCGCTGGAAATCTGTTTTCAGATAAATGGTTGACAGTGCATTTTTATAAGTGTCGGTAAGATAAGAATCGGTAATGCTGCCTTGTCTGTCGGGCCCCCAATGCAGACTGCTTTGCAGGGCTGCAGTTTGGTTCAGGTAATAATTGTAGGCGTCAGTAGTGTGGTAATTAATGCCATACTTGAAATCCAGCTCCACAAAACGATTGAACTTGTAGTTTGCGTTGAAGTTTTGTACAAGCTCGAGGGTCTGGTTGTTTCGCTGATGCCATTCCTGTTCCGATAGTGAGTTGTTTTGATTTGATGCTGCAGATGTTTTGATGGCGCGGTGCCCGGTGGAATCAAGCCAGTTCAGGTCTACCCACGGATACGCATTCAATACTGCAAAACGGTTTCCATTGAGCAGGTCGTTTTTGCCCACGATCACTTGTGTGTTGCTTCGGAGTGTAAATCCTTTAAAGAGTTGAAAACCGAGGTTGGATGAAAAATTGGTGCGGCTGAATTTATTGCTGAATACATCCTGCTGATCCAGGCGAGAAACAACAAAAGCATAATCAATATTTTGGCTACCACCACTCAGCGAAAGAGAATTGGTGGTAGTAAGAGCCTGCCTGAATGCCTGGTCCAGATGATCATAAGTCGGTATGTTGTATGTCTTGTTATTGACTACTTCGGGGTGGGTTGATGGATCCGGCACTGCTGGATCGGCCCACTGGCCGGTGGCGTCGCGGCTAATAATACGGCCAGATGCATCCAGAATATTTCCATTTGCATCGGTGACATAGTGGTGGAATTTGGCCAGGATATCATGACCATGCAGCACGTTGTCGATGCTCACTTTCGAGCTAAAATTGATATTCAGCTTGCTGTTCAGCGCACCCTTTTTGGTAAAAATCTGAATAACCCCATTGGCGCCCTGGGCTCCATACAAAGTACCGCCGGCAGCACCTTTCACTACCTCAATGCGGTCCACATTGGCTGGGTCGAGCGAAGACAGATCCGTTACTTCCACGCCATCGAGCAGAATCAGTGGATTGGTGCTTCCGAGGCTATTGATACCCCGTAAAATAATATTAAAGCCCGCGCCAGGCTGGCCGCTGGTTTGCTGAATTTGCGCACCTGCAATCTGACCCTGCAAGCCTTGCTCAATGGAGGTTGTGGTGCTCTTGGCAAAATCTTTTGATGAAACAGAAGCTACGTCAATAGACACGCGCTTCTTGCTGGTGGCAACGCCTACACCGGTCACCACCACATCAGCCATTGACCTGGCGTCGGAGGTAAGGACGACGGTCATTCCTGGTGCTGCTGCAACGTCAATGTCTTCGTAGCCTACGGAACTGACAATAAAATGTGTCCCCTGGTTTGTACTCAGACTAAAGGAGCCATTGGCATTGGTTACCGTTCCTTTGTGTGTGCCTTTTATAATAACCGAGGCGCCGGGGATAGGGCTACCTTTTTCATCGGTTACTTTTCCAGTCACCGTAATTGTTTGCGCCAGGCTCTGAAGGCAGAGCAATAGCAGAAAGCAAAAACTAAACAATAGTTTTCTTCTCATGTGTTTTGATTTAGATTTAATAGATAGGAGTGCATCAACTCAAAAAAAGGGCAACGGAACATATAGCGAAAGGGCAACCGAATTATTAAAAGAGAAAATTGCGACAACACCCAGGTATCTCTTTTTTTACAGAGTGATTGACTTTTGCAATCTTCCAAAAATATTTCATAGCGAATATTTTTTGTCAATAAAAAGGTGGAATTTCCTGGAAGACATTTCGAAATACGACTTCGCTGCATACAAAAAATTGGAAATAAGAAAGCGTATAATGCCGTTTAAAACCTGTGGGTTTCAAAATAACTTTCTCTTTGTTCTATCATTTTATTTTTAGGCCCAATTCAGTCCTGCCCACCACCATTGCAACCAAATACTATACACTCTATAAAAAATAAAGGCCCGCATTGCTGCGAACCTTTTAAAGCTAGTTTAGGTGACCGAACAAAAAGTCGAACCAAAATGAAGTGGACTGCGTCCGCCGAAGCCCACTGAATAGTAAGAAGGCTAGTAAAAGCGAAGCCCACCTGCGCTAAAGCTTCGGTGGCCGAAGGTGGAGAATATCGGAGTCGAACCGACGACCTCTTGCATGCCATGCAAGCGCTCTAGCCAGCTGAGCTAATTCCCCTTTTTTAATTTCAGGCCTGCAAAAATAAGGAAGAGCGTCCTATCAATGGTATAATAATTTCTATAGCTGTAAAAAAATTAATCATGCAGAAAGGTGGAGAAGCCAAAAAAGTTAGAAAGGCACAGAGCCAGCGCATGCCAGGTCTGGAGCAAAAAATGAATCCAAAGCCAATCTCTATTAAACCTCAGCCAAAAAAGAAATTGGCAGGAAAGATTGCTTTGATAACCGGTGGTGACAGTGGTATTGGAAAAGCAGTTGCCTTGCTTTTTGCAGAAGAAGGAGCAGATATTGCCATCGCCTATCTCAAAGAACAAAAGGATGCAGATGAAGTAAAAAAAATTGTGGAAGAAGAATTCGGGAGGAAATGTCTTCTTATCAGCGGCGATATTCGAAATGCAAGAACATGCGAGAAGTTGGTAAATGCTACAATAAAAGAATATGGAAAACTGGATATTCTTGTAAATAATGCAGCTACTCAAACTGAACAGAAATCTCTGACTGATATCACAGATGAACAGCTATACGAGACTTTTGAGACCAACATCATTTCCATGTTTCGAATCACCCGTGCAGCACTTCCTCATTTGAAAAAAGGATCCTGCATCATCAACACTACTTCAGTGACGGCTTACAGAGGAAGTCCCTCGCTCATGGATTATTCTGCAACCAAGGGCGCGATACTTACATTCACCAGAAGTCTTTCAGGCAGTCTTGTAAGCAAAGGCATTCGTGTGAATGCAGTAGCACCGGGACCCATATGGACTCCTTTGATCGCAGGCAGTTTTAATCGAAAGAAAGTTTCCACTTTTGGGAGCGATGTTCCCATGCAAAGAGCAGGTGAGCCCGCAGAAGTTGCCACTTGTTATCTCTTTCTTGCCAGTGAAGACGCAAGCTATATGACAGGACAGGTGCTGCATCCAAACGGAGGAGAAATCGTGAATGGATAGAGAATAGCAATTATCCAGAGCCTTCCGACAGGTAAGGTCCTTGGTTCCATCTTTTTCAACGAAGCTTTGAAGGTGTGCAGCAATGCGGGCCTCTATTTTTTTCCGGAGCGTTCCAATATCAGGTACGAGTTCATGTTTGATTCCAGTTGAAACGCGCAACAATTCGAGTTGATACTTTTGCTTTGTGTCCTCATTTTCATTATAGTTACCTCAACTTTAGTAGCAAGTTGGCATCAATAACTTCCTCTGAATGGGTTAGGTTCGCTTTGCCAAAGCATCACTAGTATTTTAATGAAACATAGAATCATCTACATCATCATTGGTATAGTAACAGTTTTATTCTTATCCTATTTCTTTCAACCCATTAAAAGAGGAAAAGGGATTGATACAAATACCAAATATGCACTGGTAAACAACTGGCTTCATTTGCCAAAAGAATTGAAGCTGGGAAATCCCACAGGCATGTGCTTTGACTGCAACCAAAACCTTGTGGTTTTTCAAAGATCAAATAGAGCATGGCCAGTTCTTGGTTCAATGCCGACGAAACCCATTTCTAACAAAACAATTCTGGTGATTGATAAGGACAACGGACAGCTCGCCTCCGCCTGGGGCGAGAATTTATTTGTGATGCCTCACGGTTTGAAAGTGGACCTCCAGAATAATATTTGGGTAACGGATGTTGGGCTCAACCAGGTTTTTAAATTCAGCCATGATGGAAAACTTTTATTAAAACTTGGCGAGGCGCGAGTAGCGGGAAATGATCATACACATTTCAACAGACCGACCGATATAGCTATTTCAAAAGATGGTTCATTTTATGTGAGTGACGGATATGGAAACAACAGGATCATCAAATTTTCACCAACCGGAAAATATTTGTTTGAATGGGGACGAAAAGGAAATGGAGAAGGTGAATTCAATCTGCCCCATGGAATTTGTTTAGACAGCAATGGTGAAGTTTATGTAGCAGACCGTGAAAACAACAGGATCGAGGTATTTGATTCCACCGGAAAATTTATCAGGCAATTTTCCGACCATTCTTTTGGGACCTTTTGCGCCGTAGCTTTTGATCCTTCAAATTCTAAATTATTTGCAGTGGATGATTTTACATTTTTAGCGGTGAAGCATCGCGGTTCAGACATTTTTATTTTTGATACTGCTGGTAAAGTGCAAAGCAGGTTTGGCAGAAGCGGTTCTTATGAAGGCCACACTTGCTGGTACCACGACCTGGCAGTAGACAAGGATGAAAATATTTACGTGGGAGATATTTTGGGAAACACGATCCAAAAATTTCGAAAACTTCCCAAACGTTGAAGTCTTATCATTGAACCATGGAAGTTATATCCAGAATTATAATGGAAGAGGGTTTTTCAACCCTCTTTTCTTGCAAGGTCTGCACCAAATCAGCTGACTATTCTCCAGAAGTGATTTCTTCCGAAGCCTAAGCCCTTGTTGTTACTTGCTGTAATCTCTTTTCTATGTAGCTTTTATTTTTTCAACGACGCCATGTCAATAACAAAACGGTACTTGACATCGCCTTTCAGCAAACGTTCATAGGCTTCGTTGATCTGCTGAATGTTGATCATTTCAATGTCAGAAACGATATTATGTTTTCCGCAAAAATCAAGCATCTCTTGTGTTTCGGCAATGCCGCCGATCATGGAACCTGCAAAACTCCTCCGGTAAGGAATAAGACTGAATGCTGCCACAGGAAGCGGATGTTCGGGAGCTCCAACAAGTGCCAGCGATCCGTCTACTCTCAACAGACTTAAATAAAGATTGATGTCGTGGGTTGCGGACACGGCATCCAATATGAAATGAAGCTTGCCCATGTGACGTTGCATTTGGTCTTCGTCTTTAGACAATACCACTTCATCGGCACCGAGACGTTTTGCATCCTCCACTTTAGAAGTTGAAGTAGTAAATACTATCACTTCTGCGCCCATGGCCTTGGCCAGTTTCACAGCCATATGTCCCAATCCTCCAATTCCTACAATACCTACTTTTTTGCCTGGACCCACATTCCAGTGCTTCAATGGCGAATACGTTGTGATACCTGCACAAAGGAGTGGGGCAGCTGCAGCCAGGTCAAGGTTTTCCGGCACGCGTAAAACAAAAGCTTCATCCACAACAATGCTTTCCGAATAGCCCCCATAAGTATGTGTGCCAAGGTATTTGTCCGGTGAATTATAGGTTCCTGTATTTCCAATTTCGCAATATTGTTCTAAACCTTCCTTGCAGTACTGGCAATCACGACAACTGTCAACCATACATCCTACTGCAGCCACGTCTCCTACCTTAAATTTTGTAACATGGCTTCCCACATTTACAATCTTGCCTACGATCTCGTGACCGGGTACACAAGGATAAACAGTGCCGTGCCATTCGTTTCTTACAGTATGAAGGTCGGAGTGACAAACACCACAATAGAGGATCTCAATTTCAATATCGTGCGGTGTAGCTCTTCTTCTCCTGATGTTTAACTGTTGTAAATCTTCCTCAGCTGATTCAGCGCCAAATGCCTTGATCATTTTTGAACTAACCGTGGTGACCCCTTCTGCTGCTTGTTTTATTGCTTCCATGTTGATATTTTTTTATTTAGTAAAACCCAATGTTGTCCGTTCTGGTTTGGGCAACATAATTCCTTTGTTAAAATTACTATCTTCTGTTGTTCCGGCTTTTTATTTTAAAGAGGGGAAGGAATGATTTGGTTGGGGCTGATCGCAAACTCTTCACCCTCATAATTGACAATCATTTTATTTGCTCGCTGACTCAGAAACAGAAACAAAGTGACCGGGGATAGAAAGAAAAACCACACCATCGTTTCATCTGCGCAAAACTCTCCTCCTTTCTCCCCTTGCATTCTTTCTCTTCTACCAACCACCAACTATCAATCACCAACTTCTCCTTGCCTTTCCTACTGCTCAAAAGCCGTTCGTCACAGAAACGAAATTTCACAGCTCAATTTTCATGAATCAAGAGAATAAACTCGATCCGCATTTTTCATGAGTCAATACCATATAATCATGTTTTGCGAAATGAATTCCACTTTTCAGAAGCGAATGGAAACTCGTCATTGTCCATAACAGGAAAAGCTAGGAATGAAAAAAATTCTATTTCTCTTCAGCACGCTATTGTTCTCTTTCCTCACCTGGGCCCAACGCGAAGTGAGCGGCCAGGTAGTGGACAATGAGAACAAAACACCCCTTCAGGGTGTGAGCGTCACCGTAAAAAATTCAAAGACTGGTACTACAACCGATGAAAATGGCTTTTTCCGTCTCACTGTTCCCTCCTCTGCCCGCACACTGGTTGTTAGCTCCACCGGATTTGCCTCACATGAAATAAACCTGATCGCAGACCAAACCAATTATTCTGTTGCCCTGAGCCGCAGCATTCAATCCATGGACGAAGTAGTGGTGGTAGTTGCTTATGGTGAACAGGAAAGAAAAAAAGTGACCGGCGCCGTTGGTAAGGTTTCTGCCAAGCAACTCGAAAATGTGCCCATGACTTCTGTGGACCAGATCCTCCAGGGAAAAGTTGCCGGCCTCCAATCGGTAGCCACTTCCGGACAACCCGGTGCGGCACAACAGATCCGCATTCGTGGTATTGGTTCCATCAGCGCATCGTCTTCACCTCTTTATGTAGTGGATGGTGTACCTATTAATTCGGGTGATGCCAGTACGCTTACCAATTCAAGCAACCTGCTTGCCACTATCAATCCAAATGATATTGAAAGTGTGTCTGTACTCAAAGATGCTGCAGCTGCTTCCATCTATGGTTCCAGGGCGGCGAACGGCGTGATCCTGATCACCACCAAAAAAGGTAGGGCCGGTGCTACACGCATTCGGGTGGATGCAGAATTTGGAAAAAATGATATCGCCTACGAGCCTCCTATGGGCAAACCCCTGAACAAAGATCAACTGAATGTCCTTTATCGCGAGGGACTGGCCAATGCAGGTTTTCCCGCGGCCACGATTGATTTTGTGATGAACGATATTTTCGGATTCAACACGGACGCCAACTACGACTGGCTCAAGCTCGTGACCCAAAAAGGACTGCAACAACAAGTCAATGTCTCCGCTTCAGGCGGTGATCCAAGGACGCAGTTTTATTTGTCTGGCGGCTATTTCCGTCAGCAAAGTCCAGTGATCGGGTCGAACCTTACGAGGTACAGCACCAATTTTAATGTGCGCCATGAGATCAGCCAAAAAGTAGGTGTAGGCATTCATCTGAATCTTTCTTCGTTTAGCCAGGAATCACAATCAGAGTCGGCGAATTTCCGCAACCCGATCATTGCAGCACTGGCGCTGCTTCCCACCCAAAAAGCATTCAACGACGATGGCACCGTAAATTATGATCCGAATGTTTTTAGCCAGGTCTATAATCCACTGGCCATACATCAATATGACAAAGCAACCAACCAGACTTCCAAACTGCTTGGTTCTACAGACCTAGAATACACGCCCATTAAAAATATCAAGCTCACTTCAAGGCTGGGAATTGACTACAACAACATCGAAGAATACAATTATTACAATCCCTTGTTTGGTGACTTTGTAGCAGAAAAAGGACTTTCAGCCAATGCATACAACCGCTTGTTCAACTGGGTATGGACCAATTTCGGCGATTATAATTTTCTTACCATGCACAGCAGGCTCAATGGAACTGTTACGGTGGGTTACGAGGCCCAACAATCCAAAGCTTACACCCAATCAGGTGTGGGTAATGTACTGCCTTCCAATAGCGCCATCGTTTATGCGATTCCTGCTGTTCCCACTACAGCGTCCGTTAGCGGATCTGACTATGCATTCACATCTATTTTCTCCCGTGCCCAGCTGAATTATCTGAACCGCTACAGTCTGTCCGGAAGTGTTCGTCGGGATGGTTCTTCACGTTTTGGTGTGGACAATCGCTACGGAACATTCTGGAGCGTAGGTGCAGCGTGGAATGTTGATGAAGAAGGATTCATGAAAAACTTCAAGGTCATCTCGGGACTGAAGCTGCGCGGATCTTATGGTGTGAATGGAAATGCCGGCATTGGCAACTATGACTGGAGGAGTACTTTCCTGTTTTCGACTACCTATAACGGTGAGCCCGGAAGTTTTCAAAACAGCATAGGCAATAATAATCTTACCTGGGAACAAAACAAACCCCTTGACATAGGACTGGAAGTAGGCGTGCTGCAAAACCGTGTTTCAGTGGAAGCTGACTGGTATCAGCGTAAGACAGAAAACCTTCTTCTCAACGAGCCTTTGTCTGCAACCGGCGGGTTCAACACCTACAGCAATAACGTAGGTGCCATGGAAAATAAAGGATTTGAAATTACAGTGAACGCTACTCCAATCAAGGGAAAGGATTTTACATGGAGCGTATCTGCGAATGCAGCCTGGAACAAAAACAAAGTCACCAAGCTTCGTGAAGGCGTGGATGAAATTGTCGGCAATCCCTTTACCCTTCGCGTAGGAGAAGATGTGCAGTCTTATTTTCTGCGCTTATGGGCAGGTGCCGATGCTCAGACCGGAGACCCACTTTGGTATAAGGATGCCAGCAAAAAAGAAACAACCAGTGATTTCAGTCAGGCACAACGAGAGATCAGAGGCAGTGCTTCACCAAAAGGTTTTGGTGGGTTCAGCACAACGTTTAATTATAAATTCATTAGCCTGGATGCCCAGCTCAATTATCAATACGGAAATTATATTTATAACCAGTGGGATTTCCTGTTCATCAGTGATGGTGCATTCCTGGGACTGAATCACAACCAAAAAGAATTGCAAAGATGGGAGAAGCCCGGTGATGTTACGGACGTACCAAAATTTGTTTATGGCAACGCTACTGCCTCCAATGAAGTTTCTACACGTTACCTGTACAAAGGAGATTTCATTCGGCTGCGCAATGTGACGCTTGGATTCGACCTGCCCCTGAAAATGGCGCAGAAAGCTCATTTGGCAAGCGCAAGAATATATGTACGCGGAACAAACCTGTGGACAAAGACTTTTGACAAGAACCTCACCATGGATCCTGAACAACCCATTAGTGGTTTGAGCGATCTGCAATTCTTTATTCCGAAGTCTTATACAGTAGGACTGACCCTTCAATTATAATTTTTATTGCTTAAAAGAAAATACGATGAGAATTCAATCCAGGATAATTTTATCGCTCATGATCCTGCTGGTGGCGGGCAGCTCGTGCAAAAAAACCTTCCTTGACCGCCAGCCCTATGGTGGCTTACCCACCAACGATGCCATCACCAATGAAGCCGACATGCAAACGGCTTTGAATGGAATTTATGCTACCCTGCGGAGTCCCAACCTTTATGGCCGGACCATTCCACTGGTTGGCGATCTGCTGGCCGACAACGTTTATATTTCCACCACCAACAGTAACCGTTATCTCGAATTCATGCAGGTGAATTACACGGTGAACAACGGCAATTCGCAAGGTATCTGGCAGTCCGCATACAATGCCATTTTGAATGCCAATAATGTGATCAACAGTTCTGTGAGCGGAACCGCAAATTCCGATCAATACAGAGGAGAAGCCCTGACACTGCGCGCACTGATGTATTTTGAACTGGTTAAGTTTTTTGCAAAGCCCTACACCGTTGATCCCAATGCACTGGGTGTGCCGCTGATTCTTACTTATGATCCATTTGTAAAACCAAAACGTAATACTGTCACTGAAGTATATGCGCAAATTGAAAAAGACCTGCAGGCTGCCATTCCTCTGCTCACACTGCCGCGCTCTTCAGGATACATTACGCGTTATGCAGCCAAGGCCATACTGGCAAGAATGTATGAATTCAAGGGCAGCTGGACCAATGCACTTACCACGGCGCAGGATGTGATCAACAACAGCGGATACAGCCTGCTGAACCTGAATCAGGTATTGGGATATTGGGCCTCCAACACTCCGCGCACCGACAAGCTTGAAACACTTTTTGAAGTGGTGTTTGACCTCGTGGGCAATATTGGAAACAGTTCTCTCGCTTATTTTTATGATCAGAACGGAGGCTATGGAGACGCTCTTGCTTCTGAATCACTATACCGGACGTATGCCGCGACTGACGTCAGGAGAAGCCTCATTCTTACTTCAAGTCCTACAAGGGGTAATGTAAAAGTGGTGAACAAATATCCCAACAGCTCGCAACCCGACAAGGATGAAGTGAAAGTGATCCGCATGTCGGAGGTGTATCTTATCGCAGCCGAGGCAGCTTATCAAACTGCAAACGAAACCCTCAGCAGAACTTATCTCAATGCGGTAGCCACCCGCAGGGACGCCAGTTTTACGGGTTATACTTCAACAGGCGCACAGCTTCTGAGCGACATCCTGCTCGAAAGAAGAAAGGAGCTGGCTTTTGAAGGTCACCGCTATTGGGACCTTGCCCGATACAACCTGGATGTGATGCGCGTGAACCTGGGAGGTAATTATCCTGGAGTACCTTTGTTGATTAGTACCACCAATTTCAGGAGGATCCTTCCCATTCCACAATCTGAACTAGACGCCAATCCAAATATCAGGGACCAACAAAATCCGGGATACTGATAAAAAAACGTAGCTGATTCTCACCATTCCTGACAAAACAGGAATGGTTTTTCTTTTTTAGTCAGTCCTTATTTCCTTTTTTCGGCAATGAAAGGAACTTAAATCCTTTTATTGTCTTGTTTTTTTGCTGTAGCATTGTTGAGAACGATTTTTGTAAAATGAACATAGCCATTCAGGAAAAGATCTGAGATGGGACAATGATTAGAATTTATGCCAGAGAAAAAGCCGGCATCCGTGTACAAGCGATTACTCAGACTGGGCCTCATCGTGGTCATCACCTTGGTGTTGGCGGTGGCAGGGTTACATATCTGGTTTGTGAATAATGCCAAAGCAGTACTGCGCCAGATCGTTGCAGAAAAATCGGAAGGAAAGCTTCGTCTTCAGCTTTCCCAGCTTAGTTTCAATTTTTTTTCCAATCAGCTTCAGGTCAGGTCAGCGGATCTTCAGAGTACTGACAGCAGTTCTGGTCCTATGACCTATCATGTTCGATTTAGAAAACTAACGGTGCGCATTCATTCCTTCTGGCCACTGATCCTTCAGAAAAAACTTCTGATCGATTCCATAAAACTTCATGATCCGGACATTGAAGTAACCCAATGGAGAAAAGATTCTACGGTTAAAACAGTTCGCAATGATCTTACAGTTCCCGAGCAAATGGGCAAACTGTATAATTCCATGCTCGATGCGCTGGAAAGTTTTGGCATCCACCGCATCATCATCGAGAACGCGCGATTGAGCCTCGTGAATAAGATCAACATCCATCCGGAACCCGTGGTGATATCAAATATCTATTTCGATCTTTTGCGCGCCGATAAAGTGAATGGACGCAGAGATATGTATGTGATGAATCAGCAAAGCGTGTCCCTGCACACCTTCGACCAGAACATAAAATTACCCAGCGGCCGGCATATTCTTTCTTTCAAAAATTTCAACCTGGAACTCTTCGGCCGCAGAATGGAACTGGATAGTTGTACGGTGACCGCGCTCCCTACTGGAATTACCAAGAGCAGCTACACTTTATTCTTCAAAAAACTGCTTCTGATTGGTGTTGACTTCGATGCCATGTACCGGTACAACCTGATTAAGGCAGATTCGGTGTATTGTGAAAATCCAAATTTCCATTTCAACCTCAAAAGGATGAAGGCGGATGTGGATACGGCAAAGAAAAAACAGCGTCCGGACCTGGAAGAAGTGATCCGCGACCTTAGTGGAGACCTTGACCTTGCATTTATCGGAGTAAAAAATGCCGGTATCCAAATCAATATCAGCGGAAGCAAGGACAGGTCCATCTTCAATTCGAACAGGGATAATTTTGAGATGTATGGACTTCGTATCAATGCTGATTCATCCGAGCCCGTAGTAGTGAAGCGTTTTGACATGCTGGTGCGCGATTACCATCTCTATAATGAAGACAGTTCAACAGCCTATTCATTCGACAGCATTCACTTCCGGGACAACAAAGTGGTGTTGAGTAATTTTTCTGTGAATACTGAACCAACAAGGTTCAAGCAAAGAAATGAAAGGGATTTCAAGATCCCCTATTTTGAACTGACCGGGCTCGATTGGTGGGACCTGGTGTTTGACCAGAATTTGAATGCAGAAGAGGCCGTGCTCTATAATCCGGTGATCCACTTCAAAAAAAACATCCGCAGCAGGTCTCAAAAAAAAGCAAACATCTTCGGCACACTTCAAACACTGGACAGCCTGATGTCGCTGGATAAAATAAAGATCATCAACGGAGAAGTGAATATGGAGCTTGGACGTGAGACGTCGGTGATGCTGCAAAACCTCAATCTTAGTTTGTACAGCGATTTTTTGATGAAGTCGAAGAACAGGGAAGGTTTGAGAAGAGCGATAGACATGCTTTCTTTTTCCAATGGAACCATTCGAATAAAAGATATTACTGCCCAACTGCGTAACATGCGGTACACCGGAACAAACCTCATTCATGGCGACCAGCTCATTGTCACCAGCCGAACCAATCGGGTTCATGCAGTGGTTAATGATGTTTACATTGACAATCTCCTCCTCAATGATGAATCGGCGACGGTATTACTGGACGGACTGCGATGGAAAAATGCAACGATCATGGTCCGGATGATGCCTTCAAAAGAAAAAACAAAAGCCGGAAGCATTCAGCTGAAAAATATTGCAGGTCGAGACACCAAACTGGATCTGGTTGGAAAAGACTTCAGGCTTTCTACCTTTCTTACCCAGGCCAGACTGGCTTCACTGGTAAAAAGGCGTGGTTCTTCTTTGATGCTCGGTGGACTTTTGCTTGCAGGAAGCCGGCTGAATTTAACGAGTGGTGTTACGCATGTGAATGCAGATGCTTATGCGTTGCAGTCCGGACCCGGTTCTTTTTTCAACAACCTGGATTTTCATCAATACCGTTCTCCCGATTCCATCCGTGTTCAGTCTGAACATGTAGATTTTTCAGTTGATGTGAATGCACTGGCCTCAAATAATCTGCACCTGCAGCAAATACGTGCAACGAAACCTCTAATCAGGATCACCAAAACTGCAGGCGCAAATGCCCCATCAAATTCGCAGGGCAACAATACACTGAGGATAGACGAGTTCAGTGCATCACAAGCGGATATTCTTGTGCGCAGCTGGCGCAATGATTCGCTTACCACCATTCTGATCGCTCCTGCAAATAACAGTGAATTCAAAGCGACTGGAATGAGTGTGCAGGGAAGTGAAGTGCAACTCGGCACAGTCAGTCTTCAATCGGATCGTGCCATTCTGGAAAAATCGACCGGACAAAGGATTGGAGTGGAGCAGGGCAAGGTGGATGTGGAGCTATCGGATATCAGACTCGGGAAAAAAGATGGAGTTCCTTACTGGAGCGGATTGGTGAATCATATTGACCTGGTGAATCCAAACAGTTTTACGGTTGGCAAAGGAAAAAACAAACTGGAGCTGAATCACGCAACGGTGGGAAATCTCCGGCTTTCTTCCGAATACCTTTCCAATACCAGCCATATCATTCATTCCAATCTTTCTGCATGGTTAAGAACGGGAACGGGCGTTTATTCAGACAGCAACACCACCATCAACTGGTACAATGCGGAATACAACCATACCAAAAACCTGTTTCGCATGGATTCTTTCAGCTATCATCCAACGCAGTCAAGAGATACGGTAATTGCAAGAAGCGCCTATCAGACTGATTATATCAGTTTTCATACTGGTGCGGTGGAGCTGAGAGATTTCAACATGGAAAAATATGAAAAGGATAGTGCACTGATCATCGACCAGGGAATGGTAAGAGATCCTGTGATCACAGTGTATCGCGATAAGAAGCCTCCTTTTCTTACGGGCACCACCAAGCCGCTTCCGGTTGACATGATTGGTAAAATTCCTTTTCCTGTTTTGATCAACAGCATTCGTCTGGATGATGGAACGCTTTATTATACCGAGAAGCATGCAAAGACCCGCGCAGAAGGAACACTTTTGCTTGCGCACATGCAGGCCGAACTCTCGGATATCCGGAACAGAAATATCCGTCCGGGCGATTCACTATCGCTTACGTTGAATTCTTATCTGATGGATTCTGCTTTCCTGCAACTCAAAATAAAGGAGTCTTACACCGATTCACTGAATGGATTTCTGATGAACCTGAAGATGAGGCCTACCACGCTGGCTTTCCTCAACCCGGTGCTTGCGCCGATGTCTAATGTAAAAATTGCTTCGGGACATATCGATTCATTGGAATTGCAGGCGGTGGGACTCGAGAATTTTGCTTATGGCAAAATGAATATGTTTTATCACAACCTGAAAATAAAACTGGTGAAGAATGGTGATGAAAATCATTCTTCCTTTATGAACAATGTACTTAGTTTCCTTGCCAATACTTTTGTGGTGAGAAAACACAACAACGGACGCACCGGAGTAGTCTATTTTGATCGTCTACGCGACCGTTCCTTCTTCAACTACATTGTCAAGATCGCCTTTAGCGGCATGAGCACCAGCATTGGTGTGAAGAAGAATCGAAAATTTAAGAACGAATACCGGAAAAAGTTGGCTCAAGCACATTTGAAAGAAGTGGATTTTGACTGAGAAAGAAGTTCACGGTTCAAAGTTCTGAACAAAAATCAGGGAATAAAAGGATACCGATTGTCTTCCAGTTTGCGCAATTTTTCTTCCATTTGTTCGTCGGGAGATTTCATGCTGTTGTAGCGGTAGCGAAGGGAAGCTGCATATCCGTCGAGGTCGGGAAAAAGGCTGGCGCGGTGAAGATTCATCTGCAACAGATCGCGCAACACTTCATTTTTATAAATGGAAGGGATCTCGATCTTGATCACCGATTGTTCCATCTGTCTTCCCAGAAAACGGAATTGATCCATCAATGGAATATCGGAAATACCGGTGCTGATGAAAATGGATTGTTGCAAAGAATACCGTTTGTTCATCCGAAAAGGTTCTATCGGAAAAACAAGGCGCTTATTGTTCTGATAAAAAATCTTTTCGAAAAGTTCTTCGTTCACCAGGTTTCTGGATTGTTTGAGCGCATCACCAAATTCTTCAGACAGTATTTCCACGGCGCGGTTGCGCAGGTAATGAGCATTCACGGCCCAGATGGCTACATGCTCTCCCTCGATCATACGACTGATCTCAAAAGCAAAATAGGCGGCAATGAAAGGCGAACGCGTGAGGTCGAGCAGCCGGGTAGGAGCTCCGTGGTGCTGCATCAGGGCCAGCCATTCGATAAGGTGATTGGGTGTTTCGTCCTTGGTGAGATAATTCCGGGCGCCCCGCTGGAACTCGGCTACAAATTCGGCTTCAATTCCCTGATGAAAATGGATGAATGCAGTACGTTCAATGGCATTATTCAGAATCCATCGCGCGTCGGCCTGGCCACGGTAGGCCCAGTTTTCCGAGAACTGACGAATGAAATTCTTATACTCCTGCCAATCCTTCAGCCGCACTGTTGAATAATTCAGCTCTGACATCAAAGAGAATGTCAAAAATTTCAGGCCAGATTTGAGAGACCAGGTCCATATCCATAGTCCTCGTCCACATGCGCCACCAATTAAAACGCCCCTTGACCTTAGGACTCTCCCGAACAGCTAACAGCCAGCAGCTAACAGCTCTCTCGCAGCTCTCAGCTCGTATCTCGCAACTTCCCTCTAAGGTGTTTTCCCTAAGTAAAAAAACATTTCATCAATCTAAAGGGGGCACTCGCCGAAGGGCATTGCTTTTATTCAATCAAATACTTATGTTTGTTCATGTTCAATTCTTAACAGATGGTTGGAAAACCTAAGGCGAGAATTGAAGTCCAAAAACCCTAAAATCCAATGAAAATGAACAATTATCTACGTAGCCTGTTCGTGTATTTCGAAAATGTATTGCATCCGGCCAGCGGATGGTCTGACGGGAACACAGACAAAAGGAAAAGAAAAGCAAAGAAATCGGGTTCGCTGCAAATGTCTCCCGAATGTTTTAACATCAGGGGAACTGTCTCTAAAAAGCAGGATAAACTCCGCCGTAACCCCGCTCCTTAAGAACGCATCCACCTAGATTATATGAAACTGTATCTTTGAGATACAGTTTTTTTATGGGTGTGTGGAAGCAAATCGCAGAATATCTTTATTTGAGAAAGCCCGATCCTGATCGTCCCAAGACCACGTTCATAAAGTACATGCATGGCATCAACCGGCTCAGCCTGTTGCTTTTTATCATAGCCATGATCATTCTTTTTATAAAGCTCGTTAGACGCTAGATTGAACAAATCCTACGATCTCCTGCGCAGCACGAAACGAAGCGTTCTCTTCTCTTTGCAATATCGACTTCAGCTCCGAATAATCTTTTTTTAGTTGCTGTTTTGTTTTTTCATCATGGAGAATGGCATTCAGTTCGCGAACAATATTATCAACGGTCAATTGGTCCTGTATTAGTTCGGTCACCACTTTTTTATCCATGATCAGGTTCACCAGTGAAATGTATTTGATCCTGACCAGGCGACGGGCAATTTGGTAGGATACAGCAGAACCTTTGTAACAAACCACTTCCGGAACACCAAACAAGGCTGTTTCCAATGTAGCCGTACCCGAAGTCACCAGTGCTGCGTCGGAGCGAACGAGCAGGTTATAAGTTTCATTTCTTACCGAATCAACATTTGGATAAGCTTTGAGAAAAGATCCGTAAAATTCATCGTCGAGTGATGGAGCCTTGGCCACTGCAAATTGGTACGAAGGAAAAGATTTGGATGCTTCGAGCATGAGCGGAAGTTTTTTGGCTACTTCCTGCTTTCTGCTTCCCGGAAGAAGTGCAATGAGGGGAGGAGATGGTTTTTGTGCCGGATTTTTTTTCTGAAAATCATTCACTACCTGCACCAGCGGATGACCCACATATTCCACCGCGTAATCCCATTTCTGATAAAAAGATTTTTCAAAAGGAAGAATGACCAGCATTTTATCGACGTGCTTTCGAATGGAGTGTACGCGGTTTTCTTTCCAGGCCCAGACTTGTGGTGAAATATAATACACTACACGGTATCCTTTTTCTTTGGCCCATTTGGCTAGCCGGAGGTTGAAACCAGGATAATCAATGAGCACCAGAACATCGGGAACAAATTCACTGATATCTTTTTTGCAGAATTTAAAATTATCGAGGATGGTGGGAAGGTTTCGAATCACTTCTGTGAATCCCATGAAGGCAAGGTCGCGGTAGTGCTTCACCAGTTCTGCTCCAGCCTGTTGCATCAGATCACCACCCCAGGCCCGGATCATTGCCTGATGATCGAGCTTCACCAGTTCTTTCACCAGGTTGCTTCCATGAAGATCGCCCGAGGCTTCGCCTGCAATGATGTAATATTTCATAATGGGGAAAGCTTTGAGCTTCGAGAGCAAAGCTAATGGCTGTCAGCTATTGGCTGATGGCTTCGTTTTTAGTCCTATACCCTCTGCTCAAATGAAAAGCTTCAGTAGAAGAATGCCGATTCCATAAATAAGGGTAACAGAAAAAATTCCTTTTGCCGTTCTATCTTTTCTGGTATTGATATAATAAGTGAACAGGACCATGTTCCCTACCAGGCACCAGACGCCAAAAAAAGTGATCAGCTGTTTTTCGTGAAAAAAAGATTGCAGGAAATCGTCGAAGTCGAGGCTGGAAAATTTCAAAAAATAAATGATGACCAGTACGATCATGGGCGTGATGAGGCCGAGGACCAGACCGAGTTTGAAATTGTCCTTACTTAGAAAAAATCTTCCAGTCGTTTTCAAGTTGCTGCTTTTGTTTATAGTGGGTGAGGTCGAATTGAACAGGTACAAGGCTGATATATTTATTGGCCAGCGCCCATACATCGGTATCGGTGCCTTCGTCGAAGTTAACAAACTCGCCCGTAAGCCAGTAATATTTGCGCCCGTGCGGATCATTGCGTTCAATAAAATCTTCTTCGTATTTGGCATAGGCCTGCCTGCAGATCTTAACGCCTTTGATCTCGTCTACTGTAGCAATGGGAATATTCACGTTAAGCACACAATGCTTGTCGGGTGGTGACTGGAGAAGCTGCTCCACGATGATGCGGGCATATTTGCGCGAGGCGGTGAAATCGGCCTCCAGACTATAATCCAGAAGAGAAAAACCGATGGAAGGAATGCTTTCAATGGCGGCTTCCACTGCTGCCGACATGGTCCCGGAATAAATAACATTGATGCTGTGATTGGCGCCATGATTGATTCCACTCAAACAGATATCCGGTTTGGAATGAAGCACTTTATCAACGGCCAGCTTCACACAATCCACAGGTGTTCCCGTACACTGATAGGCTTCGATATCTTCAAAAAAATTGACCTTGTGCAGGCGAAGCGGAACACCAATGGTGATGGCATGTCCCATTCCGGACTGTGGTTTATCGGGTGCTACTACAACTACTTTTCCTAAATCTTTTACTGCTTCTATCAGATTCCTGATACCGGGAGCCGTTATTCCATCGTCATTCGTGATCAGGATCACCGGCTCCTTCCTTGCTTTGGCCATTCAAATTGGTTTTTCTTATCCACAAAATTGTGACTTTTTATGAATAACCAAAATATAACCATTTTCTTATTCTAAATTAATTAGTATTTTGCAGCTAAATAAATTAGCCTTATGTCAATTGCCAACAAGAATTTGAAATATTTAAGAAAGCTGCGTGGCTGGACACAGGAAGAATTTGCACAGAAGTTGCGCATCAAGCGTTCTCTGCTCGGGGCTTACGAAGAAGAAAGGGCCGAGCCCCGCATCGATATTCTCGAAGCTGTCGCCGACATCTTCAAGCTTACACTCGATGACCTGTTGCGCAAAGACGTAAGTGATACACGCACCAACTATATCAGCAGGCGCAGGGCGCAAAAGATGGCGAATGGACGCACCGATATTCCCTTTGTTCCCGTAAAGGCAGCTGCAGGTTACCTGGCCGGTTATGCCGATCCTGAATTCGTGGATGAACTTAATACCTTCACCCTTCCCATGCTCAGCGGAGGCGACTACCGTGCTTTTGAAATTGTTGGAGATTCCATGATGCCTACTCCGAGCGGATCAGTGATCGTTGGTGAACGTGTACAGAACCTTGATGATGTAAAAAGCAATCAGACCTATATCGTGGTTTCAAAAACCGACGGCATTGTTTACAAGCGCATCATGAAAAATAACCGCCAGAAAAACAAGCTCACCTTCGTCAGCGATAATCCATCTTACCAACCTTATACAGTGAGTGCAGAAGATATTCTGGAAGTATGGCAGGCGCAAATGATCCTTTCCAAAGCCAACACCCAGCAAAGATGGGACGTGAACCAGCTCGCCAGCCTCGTGAACAACCTGCAACAACAAGTAACAGTGCTAAAGAAGAGAATGAACTAAAAAGCGAGAAAGAGAAACAGAAAGAGAAAGAGAGGAAGGGAGAAACAGAAACGGAAAGAGAAGAGTGAGGAAAAAGAAAAAGAGAAACAGAATCAGAGCGAACGAATTCAAAGTGGGGAAACAGAGTAAGGCTGTATCAATGAAATGCCTTCTCTCTTTTTCTTCACTCTTT
>JBJMLU010000099.1:0-9406 GCA_045805145.1 Flavisolibacter sp.
AGATTCAGCCAGCGCATCATCCCCTCCTTCCCTTCTTGGTGTAACGTCGGGCAACACTTCATTTGTTTGTCTTCTTTCTTCGGGATTGCGTGGAGCTTCCATTAGCTGTTGATTTACCTATTAATATCAAGTAAAAATTATACCTCATTTGTACTATGCTGAAAGAAAATTATTTTAGAACGTTTTTGCTCAGAAGTACACTGAAACGGGAATATCTTCTACAGCTCAGGGGGAAATGTTTTGCTCATTTGGAAGTTGCTTAGGATGCAGCTTCCTGCGGTTTGTCTTTTTTGGGACGTATTTTATTAAAGATGTTTTGGATCTTCTGAGTGAGCTTGGCTTTTTGTTCATCACTGATGATGTGAGACGAATAATTCTTAATGACAAAAGGAACAAGAATCTTGGTGAACCATCCGGCCCTTGCAAGAATGATCCTGCGTACCAGAACATCAATTCCGAAGTCAATTCCAAAATTCGCCAGGGGACCTGTATGATCGCGTGTGGCCATCTTGTGCAACACATTATATACTTTGCCAACAGGCTTGAGACTTTCCTTGAGGCCGGCCAGGTCTTCACGGATCAGAACTTCCTGCGACTTGAGTTGTTGCAGAAGCCTTTGTTCTTCCTGAAGAAGGTCGTCATATGTTTTGATTGCTCTACTCATAAACCTTTTTGATAATTGCATTGCGGATAAAAGGCACGATCACTTTCTTGCGCATTGCTAAAAGCAAAACAGTCAGTACACAAAATAGGGCGGCCACAAGAAAAAAACCTCCGGCCCTGCTATTCACTACACCACCTAACCACCATCCAATTCCGAAGGCAACAAAAAACAAAAAGAAGAAAGCGAAAAAGAAAGAAACAACTCCAATTACCACTCCGGAAACCGCAGTGGAAGCGCCTTTGGTAGCCTTGGCCTTGGCAAGCTGCGCATAGGTTTGAACATAATCGCGGGCATGATCCTTAAAATTGGTTGCCTTGGTTTTGAAGTCTTCTTTGGTTGTTGCTTCTTCCATATAATAAGCTTTGTTCTAAGATAAAAAATAAAGCAGGCCCTAAGGCCTGCATCTGGCAGGAATCAGCTGTAACTTTCTTTTACGCTATTGAACTTGTTTCCGGCATCTGCTGCGGCTTTTGTGCCCTTGCTTTTCAGGCTGTCAATTTCGCCCTTGGCATTGGCAAACAAGTCGGTCAAATGACCAGCCCAGTCGCCTGCAGTGTCCTTCACCTTTTTCCTTAAATCAGTTCCCTTTTCAGGTGCAATCAGCAAGCCTACAATAACTCCTGCTGCTGCAGCCCCTACCAGTCCCAAAATAACCTTGGATTTTGTAGTCATAATAACCCTTTTAAAAATGATCAATAATTTCCTGTAATCGCTAAATAATCATACCAAACTGACCTGCTCGTTGCATGTCAGAAATTATTCTGGTGCAATGTAGAAAAATATACATCAATCATTAATTTTATAAGCAAATGAAATTTTGCTTTGATCTGGCTGGTATGATAATTAAAGGAATTAAACTATTGTTGAGAAATTATGATGACGCGGAAAAAGGTTCTTATTATAGACGATGAAGTCGACCTCTGTCTTTTGATGAAAACCTATTTTCTTCGAAAGAACTACGAAGTTTACATCGCCCACACACTTGCCGACGGACTGGCCAGAATGAATGAAATTGTTCCTGATTTCCTGTTCATCGATTATAATCTACCTGACGGCCTGGGATGGGACAAGCTTCCCGAACTATATCAGAAATTCCCCGACATCCAGTTCCACCTCATTAGCGCTTTCAGACCCACAATGCCTTCCGAACTGGATGGAGCCAAGCTCACTATCTGGGAAAAACCAATCAGTTTGAAATCGCTCGATAATTTTTTTTGACGCATAAAAAAACAAGGACCTCGAGCCTTGTCTATTTTCTGATTGATCTTTTAAATTATTCGCCCCAGATCTCGTCTTCTCCTTTCATCCATCTCTTCACCAATTCCGTTGTTACAGATTTTGGACGTTCCAGTGGAAATCCTAAAACCCTGTCCCAGCAAAGACTTGCGAGAACACCCAGTGCGCGGCTTACACCAAAGAGCACTGTGTAAAATTCGTATTCCACCATACCGTAGTGAACCAGCAGCGCACCGCTGTGTGCATCCACGTTGGGCCAGGGATTCTTGATCTTTCCAAGCGACTGCAATATGGGTGGAACTGTTTCGTAAATATTCCAGACAGTTTGCACCAATGGATCGTCGGGCATGTGCTTTTTTCCAAATTCCATTTGCGCCGTGAACCTCGGATCTGTCTTGCGCAATACAGCATGGCCATAACCCGGCACCACCTTTCCTTCACTGAGTGTTTTCTTTACATATTCTGCAATTTGTTCCTTACCTGGATTTTCTGTATTCAACTCCTCCCTCATTTCGAAGATCCATTTGATCACTTCCTGATTCGCCAATCCATGCAAGGGACCTGCAAGTCCATTCATTCCTGCTGCAAAACTGAGATAAGGATCGCTCAGCGCAGATCCCACCAGATGTGTGGCATGTGCGGAAACATTGCCTCCCTCGTGGTCGGCATGAATGGTCATATACAATCGCATCAACTCCTTGAATCCTTCATCCTGGTAACCGAGCATGTGCGCGAAATTACCAGCCCAGTCCAGCAATCCATTTGGTTGAATGTGATTTCCATTTTTGTATTTGCGCCGGTAGATGTATGCAGCTACACGCGGCAGACGGGCGATCAGGTCCATGGCATCATCAAATACCGCTTCCCAATAATCTTTCTTGTTCATGCCTGCGGCATAGCGTTTTGAAAACTGATTCTCTGTCTGAAGTGCCATAACAGCTACAACAAACTGCGTCATCGGATGTGCAGTAACAGGAAGGGCTTCGATAGTAGCAAATACGTGATTTGGTACATGGCTTCTACGCTGCCACACAGAAGTAACATGCTGAACCTGTTCATCGTTAGGAAGATCACCCACCAACATCAGATAAAAAAGTCCTTCGGGTAAAGGCTCTGAACCGCCATCTGCCTTGGGAAGGCGGGCCTGCAATTCGGGAATGGAATAACCACGGAAGCGGATACCTTCCTGTGCGTCGAGCAGGGATGTTTCGCTCACGAGCCCTGTCATTCCCCTCATTCCTTGATAAATCTGTGCGAGGTGCACTTCTCCAATTTTTTTTGTTCCGTTCTCTTTTAAAATCTCCTTGATCTCCGCTGCGATCTTGTCTCCTTTTTCCTTGAACCTGTCTTTAATCATTCCCATTTTTTCAAATATTTTTTTGCAAGAGGGTATTGTTATTTCAATGGCCTAAAGTTATACAATGAAGGCGGGGCGACAAAATAGTCGTCAGACGGCAGAAGACATCAGACGTGAAGACTTCTGAGGACTGACATCCGACAACTGACGACTTTCTATTTCGGTGCCCGGAAATAAATGAAGAAGGAAACAATTCCAAAGGCAATATTGGGAATCCAGGCAGCGAGCAGGGGTGATACTTCGCCTTTAACAGCAAATACAGTTGAAAAGCGATCTGATAAAATCAGCAAGGCAGCAATGATGATCCCGATGGCCAGATTCAATCCGCTTCCACCGCGGGTTTTACGGCCAGCAATCACAGCTCCGATCAAACTAAGCAACAAAACGGTAAAGGGTGTTGCAGTTCGCCTGTATTCTTCCACCATGTAAGCCTCGAGTCCTTCTCTTCCCCTGAGTTGTTCGGTTTTAATGAATTTGATCAGCTCCGGTGTGGTCAGCTTGTCTTTCAGGTATTCGTCATTGCGCAGGTCCTTTGG
This sequence comes from Flavisolibacter sp., assembly GCA_045805145.1. Lineage (GTDB taxonomy): Bacteria > Bacteroidota > Bacteroidia > Chitinophagales > Chitinophagaceae > Flavisolibacter. The sequence goes on from JBJMLU010000099.1 coordinate 3,794, forward strand.
CTTTAGTTTCAGATCCATATTCATGACGTTAATTTCGCGCAGCGATTCTTTCATGCTGTCAACCGTGCGTTCAATCAGGTTCACGAGTCTCCAGTTATTTTTCGTACTATCCCATTCCATTCGTTGGGCCCTGAGATTATAAACTACTTTGTTATTCCTGATCTTCTCCAGAAAAAAAGGTCCTGCTGCACGCGTGGTGGTGTCATAATTTCTGATGCCGATATAAGTATTGGAATCAAGTCTTCGATAAAAGCATCCATAACAATTGGTCAATTCACGCGAATTGTTTGGATTGTCGATGTAGGTGGCCTGAAAAGAACTTTTGATTTCAACCGCTTTGGGAATTCCATATTGGTTGGCAAACCAAAGAACAGTAGCAAATACCAATCCTCCAATGAAATAAGGACGCAACCACCTGTTGTAGCTCGTTCCATTGGCGATGATGGCAATTACTTCCGATCTTGTGGCCATCTTGCTCGTAAAAAAAATTACCGCGATGAAAACAAAAAGAGGATAGAGCAATCCCCAGATCCAGGGAACAAATCCAATATAGTACTGACGAATGATCTGTGATGTGCTGAGGCCCGATTTCACAAAATCATCTGTGTGCTCACTGCTGTCTACCGCTACTGCAATTACAGTGAAGAGCAGCATGCAAAATATGAAGGTGACAAAAAATTTCTTGAGTATGTACCAGTCAAGCTTTCTGATCATGACGCAGCGAAGTTAATCACGGATTTCACAGATTAAGGATGGATTTCACTGAAGATTTGTAGGATTGGAGGAATTTTCACACTTCTTATTATAATCTCGTTTTTAGTACCGGGATCATTTCATTTTTCCAGGCCATGAAATCTCCGGACTGAATATGTTTTCTCGCTTCACGCACCAGCCATAAATAAAAAGCCAGGTTCTGTATCGAAGCAATAGTAAGCGATAGTATTTCACCCGACTTAAACAAATGGCGCAGATAAGCTTTATTATAATAGTTGCTGGTTTCACAATCCAGGCCTTCATCAAGGGGAGTAAAATCTCTTTCCCATTTTTTGTTGTCTATATTGATGATGCCTTTTGTAGTAAAGAGCATGGCATTTCTTCCGTTTCGGGTTGGCATCACACAATCGAACATGTCCACACCCAGCGCAATACATTCGAGAATATTCCAGGGTGTACCTACGCCCATCAGATAGCGTGGCCGGTCTTTAGGAAGCTCTTCGCAACACAGCTGACAAATTTCATACATCACTGGTTCTGGCTCACCCACGCTGAGTCCTCCAATGGCATTACCCCTTGCATGCATCGAGTTGATGTACTGGCAGGATTCCTTTCTCAGTTCATGAAACACTGCACCCTGTACAATCGGAAAAAGATTTTGTGTATGACCGTACCTGTCCGGTGTGTTGTTGAAGTGTTGAATGCAACGGTTAAGCCAGCGATGTGTGAGCTGCATAGAATCAAGCGCATATCCGTATTCCGAACTGGCAGGAGGACATTCATCAAATGCCATGATGATGTCGGCGCCAATGGTGCGTTGAATGTCCATTACTTTTTCGGGTGTGAATAAATGTTTGCTGCCATCAATATGACTTTGAAACATCACGCCTTCCTCATTGATCTTTCTGTTTGCTGCCAGTGAAAATACCTGGAAGCCGCCACTATCGGTAAGAATGGGAAGGTCCCAATTCATCAAATGATGCAGTCCTCCGGCTGCTTCCATGGTTTCCATTCCTGGCCTGAGATAGAGATGATAGGTGTTGCCAAGGATAATTTGCGCGTGCACTTCTGTTTTCAATTGCTGTTGTGAAATGGCCTTTACGCTGCCAATGGTCCCCACTGGCATGAAGATGGGTGTCTGAATCTTTCCATGATCAGTGGTAATCGTGCCTGCACGCGCTGAACTCAGCGCATCGGTTTTTTCCAAATCAAACTGCAAAGCGGCCATAGCGGCGAAAATAGAGATTAGTCCTCAGTCCTCAGATGATGTCCGTTCTGATGTCTTGTGCCGACCAACGTCTGACGACTGAGGACGAGATCTCCCTCCCTTTTTCCGTTCTTCCTTATCTTCGTGACCATGCTTATGAGCTGGGGTATTCTTATCTTTTCTCTCTTTGTAGCCGTGACGGCGCTGCAGATTTTTTACTATCTCTATTTTTTCAATAAGGTAGGCAGGTATCAGCCTCCATCGAAGGAGCATTCGCAACAGCATCCGGTATCGGTGATCATTTGTGCAAGGGATGAAGATGAAAACCTCGCGCGAAATCTTCCAGGCGTGCTGGTGCAGGATTATCCCACCACGCACGAAGTGATTGTAGTGAATGACAACTCGGTTGATGATACAAAATACATCCTGGCAGAACTGCAAAAGACTTTTAGAAAATTACAGGTAGTTGCTCTTACGCAGGAAGCAAAAATGATCGCAGGAAAAAAATTCCCGCTTTCCATCGGCATTAAGGAAGCCAAACACGAAATTGTTTTGCTCACCGACGCCGATTGTGTGCCGGCGAGTGACCGCTGGTTGTTCAGAATGCAGGATGCGTTCAGTAATGGAATGGAAGTAGCATTAGGTTATGGAGCCTATCAAAAAGAACCGGGGCTGCTCAATAAGATCATCCGCTTTGAAACTTTTCATACCGCACTTCAATATTTTGGATATGCCCTGGCCGGTAAGCCCTATATGGGCGTGGGCCGCAATCTTGCTTATCGCAAAAACCTTTTTTTTCAAAACAAGGGATTCTCCTCAATCAATCATATTCCCAGCGGAGACGATGACCTGTTCATTAATCGTGTGGCTACAAAAGAAAATACAGCGGTTGTCCTAAATCCGGAAGCTTTCACTTTATCTAAAGCAAAACAAAGTTGGAAAGAATGGAGGAAGCAAAAAAACAGGCACTATACTACGGGCAGATTTTATAAATCTTCGCATAAATTTTTACTGGGGCTATACACATTCAGCTATGTGCTGTATTATCCGCTGATGATTGCTTCGTTGATTGCGTTCGACTGGCGGTGGCCGCTCATTCCTTTTGTGATTCGCACTGGTATTGTAGCCCTGGTTTGGAACAAGGCTATGAAAAAGCTAAATGAAGCAGACCTCTTCCCTGCTTTTTTGTTGTGGGATATCTGGCTGCTTTTTTATTACATCATCTTTGCACCTGCTCTTTGGCGAAAACCGAATAAAATGTGGAAGTAGTTGGTCGTTGATAGTAAGTAGTTGATAGTGGCTGTTAGATATTTCAGTTGATGGTAATTGTAGTTGTTCATCCAGATGAATAAAAGAATAAGTGATTCAATTAAAAATTATTCAGCACTTTCTCTGAACACCAACAACCAGCAACCAATAGCTCACAGCGAATAGCCCTCTGCCAATGGATATTCTTTTAAAATATTTTTCTGAATTCACAGACAAACAGCTGGAGCAGTTCAGGGCATTGGGTGAACTGTATACGGACTGGAATGCGAAGATCAACCTCATTTCCAGAAAAGATATCGAGAGCCTTTATGAAAAGCACATTCTTCACTCCTTGAGCATTGCTGCACTGTTCCCATTTGCAAAAGGAATGGAGATCATCGACATTGGGACCGGAGGTGGATTTCCGGGAATTCCGCTGGCTATTTTTTTTCCTGACACTTCATTCCACCTTGTAGACAGCATTCAGAAAAAATTAAAAGTAGTAACTCTGGTGAGGGATGCAATCGGACTGAAAAATGTCACTATAGAACATATCAGGGCTGAGGAGATCAGGAACCGCAAATTCGATTTTGCTGTTAGTCGTGCGGTAGCCCCTTTGAAAGAATTATGGAATTGGAGCAAACCGCTTTTGAAACAGGCGCAGTATGCTATTCATTCAACAGGCAAAGCAGACAGAGTCCTTCATTCCGGGCTCATTTCCTTAAAAGGTGGAGACTTGTCGCAGGAAATTTCTGAAAGCGGAGCCCGCCCAACGCTCATCGACATCAGCCAGATTTTTGAAGAAGAATATTTTAAGGAAAAATATTTATTGTATGTGAAGAGATAGTCCTCAGAAAGCTGCGAGCTGTTAGCTGCGAGCAGTTAGGAATACAATACAAGCTAATTCAATAAATTCTCTTCGCTCCTCGCTCTCTTCTCTCATCTCACATCTCACATCCCTCATCTCTCCCTACCAACTACGAACTATCAACTACCAACTCATCTCCGCTATTTCCCCCTCTACAATTAATCTTCCAGCTGTTTTTGATTTAATTTCTTCCACGCTGATGCCAGGAGCACGTTCTATCAGTTTGAAACCGTCCGGGGTAACATCAATGACAGCAAGGTCGCTCACAATTTTTTTGACACATCCCACGCCTGTTAGCGGCAGTGTGCAACGAGGCAATAGTTTTGATTCACCCTTGGGATTGGTATGCATCATCGCAACGATAATGTTTCGTGCACTGGCAACAAGGTCCATGGCACCGCCCATTCCCTTCACCATTTTTCCTGGAATTTTCCAGTTGGCAATGTCTCCCTGTTCACTTACCTCCATTGCACCAAGCACGGTCAGATCAATCTTTCCTGCCCGGATCATTCCAAAACTTTCAGCACTGTCGAAAAAAGCGCCACCAGGTAAAATGGTCACGGTTTCTTTTCCGGCATTAATGAGATCGGGGTCGATATCTGATTCGTTGGGATACGCACCCATTCCCAGCATACCATTTTCGCTTTGCAACAGAATAAACATATCGCGGGGAATATAATTTGCTACCAATGTTGGTATGCCGATGCCCAGGTTCACATACATGCCATCTCTCAACTCCTGTGCAATGCGTCGTGCAATTCCGAATTTATCTAAAGCCATGGGTGGTAGTAGTTTATGGTTGGTACTCTTAGTTCGGCAAAGCCAAAGAAGGTTAAAACAATTATTTTTTTTCGCTGAGGCGCACTGTTCTTCTTTCAATTCTTTTTTCATAATTCTTTCCTTCAAAGATCCGGTGCACGTAAACTGAAGGTACATGGACCTGGTCGGGATCAAGTTCTCCTGGTTCCACCAGCTGCTCCACTTCAGCGATGGTGATCCTGCCCGCTCTGGCCATGGAAGTAGAAAAATTGCGTGTGGTCTTTCTGAAAACCAGATTACCAAAGCGGTCTCCTTTCCACGCTTTCACCAGAGCAAAATCCGCATGAAGGGCCAATTCCATGAGGTATTTTTTTCCATTGAATTCTCTTACTTCTTTTCCTTCTCCTATTTCAGTACCGTAGCCTGCAGGTGTAAAAAAAGCAGGAATGCCCATGCCCGCCATTTGAATTCGCGTGGAAAGTGTTCCCTGCGGTATCAGGTCAACCTCTAATTCTCCTTGAAGAAGTTGTCGTTCAAATTCTGCGTTCTCGCCCACATAAGAACTCATCATCTTTTTGATCTGCCTTGTCTGCAACAAAAGACCAAGCCCAAAATCATCCACACCCGCATTGTTGGAAATACAAACGAGATCTTTGATTCCTTTTTTTACCAGTGCAGCAATGCAGTTTTCCGGAATGCCGCATAAACCAAATCCACCAAGCATAATGTTGGCACCATCCCTGATGTCGAAAATGGCTTCGTCTGCATTTTTATAAACCTTATTCATAGTTTTTGCTTCATCAAAAATAACGATCCC
>JBJMLU010000100.1:0-23531 GCA_045805145.1 Flavisolibacter sp.
CACTTTAAATAAAAGACACAAATCAAAACTAAGCCAGAAATTCATTTTGATAAATGAGACAAGCAGTGATAATGTTGCGACGAAATCGGGAATCGTCCATGGGTAGGGAATCGGACGGAAATAAGATCTTTAACGCAAGGGCTGGATCCCTAAGGTCGTCGAGCTGAATTGTCAATGGTCAGAATAAAGGGATGAGGAGGTAGTTGACGAAAGAAAGATGAACTTGCTGAGTGCTCAGGGTCAAATACTTAAAAAAATATTCATGCCATTGTCTTTCTTCCCTAAATCATTTCTATAAATCGCTGAATTACAAAGCCTGTTATTGACAAGCCTTGGTATTGCATTTGTGCATTTTTTAATTCATTGCTCCTGTAACCTTTTTACAGGAAGAAGAATCTATGAAATTAGGGACTGCTCTTTTTTTATTACTTCAATTGTTGAGGTTATGAGACTACACACATCTAAAACCACTGTTGTAATAACCAGCATCGCTCTGTTTATTACAGCCAGCCAATTCATTCAGTGCAAGACCACCAAGACAGACACGCGCAATTCAATGGATATGTCAGGTAATCCTGATGATTTTAATGATGCCATTGAAAAAAACATGAAACAGATGTTTGACAAAGGCAAGGCGGTGTTTCGTTTTGATACTTTTGGAGACGAAGTTTTCTGGACAGATCAACTTCAACTTCAAAAAGTAATCGCCGATGAAAAGCATGGAGGCATTGGAAAGGGAATAACTCCAAAGCAGGCGCTGGATGCCGGGTTAAAAGTGGATCTGGCGGTATTGCCCAGACCCCTGAGACGAAAAATTAAACAGGGGAAATTTTTGAATGACCCATGGGTCACGCTTGAACTGATAAAAATAAATGCCGTTCTTGGCGTTGTTGGAAAATTTGATGGCCAGGGAAATTTAAAATCTATCGGTCTTACTTGTGCGTCCTGTCATTCAACCGTGCTTGACCCGTCTGGAATTGGTAAAAGATTAGATGGTTGGGCAAATAGAGATTTAAATGTGGGTGCAATTATTTCAATGGCTCCTAATCTTGATCCGATCGCAAAGCTTTTAAATGCCGATGTTGCTACTGTAAAAAAAGTTTTGGCAAGCTGGGGCCCTGGCAAATTCGATGCGGAACTTAATCTGGATGGTAAAGCTTTTCGTCCTGATGGCAAACCAGCAGCGACATTGATCCCTGAAGCTTTTGGACATGCAGGCCATAACCTTCATACTTGGACTGGCGGATGGGGAAATGTTACTTACTGGAACGCTTACGTGGCCAATCTGGAATTATCCGGACAGGGACAATTTTATGACCCAAGGCTGATGAACAAAGACCAGTATCCAATTGCAGCAAAAGCAGGTTTTGGAAATAAGCGCAGCGATTCGGATTATGTTACCAGCAAGCTCGCAGCCTTACAATTCTATCAGCTATGCATACCACCGCCAAAGCCTCCTAAAGGATCTTACAATGAAGAGGCGGCGGCAAGGGGTCAGGTGTTGTTTAGTGGTAAAGCAAAATGTGCCAGCTGTCATGTTCCACCACTTTTTGCAGAACCGGGATGGAGCACGCATAAAGCAGATGAAATTTGTATTGACGATTTTCAGTCAAATCGTTCACCGGACAAAAGCTATGTCACGCAAGGATTGCGAGGACTCTGGGCACATTCAAAAGGCGGATTTTATCACGATGGAAGATTTCCGACCTTGCTTGATGTGGTAAATCATTACGATGATTGCAAAAAGCTGAATCTCTCGGAGGCTGAAAAGAACGATCTGGTAGAGTATTTAAAATCTTTATAAGTATTTTCCTTGAAGTGGTTTTAAAAAACCGGTAGAAAATATCTCACCGGTTTTTTAAATTCATCTTTCTTGAAGATCTGGAATTTGAAACTATGAAAAGTTGGTAGTTGGTAGTTGGCAAAACAGAAAACAAAGAATTAACCACAGAGACTGAGGAATTTGGAGAATTCGCAAAGGTAATTGTTATATAAATTTAATGCTGCTGCTTTTGCCGGTTGCTGATTTCTCTTCAGACTGAGGTTTGAGGATAACCTCTCTCACAGCGGGCTTTGGAAATGTGTTTTCAGGAGGTCGCGGTAGCTTTCTCCTACAGGAATTTCCATAGAGCCAACAAAGACGCTGTTCTTGCGGATGGCAGAAACGTTGTCTTTGGCAACGATAAAAGATTTATGTAACCGGAGAAAACGATCTGGAGGAAGTTGTTCTTCGAGTGATTTCATACTCATACGTGTGATGACAGGACTGGAAGATGATTTCAAATTGATCTTCACATAGTCTTTCAGCCCTTCAATCCAGAGTATATCGGAGAACACCACTTTAAGAAGACTGTAGCCGGCATTGACAAAAAAATAATCCATTCCGCTATTACCTGTTTTGTTTCGCAGATCATGCAGCTCTTTGGCTTTGTTGCAGGCTTTGATAAAACGGTCGAGGGGTACCGGCTTTACGAGATAATCTACTACATCCAGATTGAATCCATCGAGAGCAAATTTTTCGTATGCGGTCACCAGGATCACCATCGGGCGGTTGATGAGGGTTTGAATGAATTGCAGTCCGGTGAGACCGGGCATCTGGATGTCGAGAAAGATCAGGTCAACGGGATGTTCTTCCAGCACCTTCATGGCTTCAAGGGCATTGCTGCACGAAGCCACTTTTTGCAAGTAAGGCACTTGCCGGATATCGTCTTCCAGCAACTGTAGCGCAAGGGGCTCATCATCTACTGCCAGGCAACGGAGCATCGGTCAATTGAATTTGCAAATGAATGGAAAAATCGGATTCGGTTTTTTTGATCTCCAGCTTCTGTTTTTTTCCGTAGAGTAAATTTAGCCGTCTTTTTACGTTCGTCAGTCCAATTCCGGATGTTTTATCTTTTGTTTCCTGACTATCCTGGTTGTATTTGTTGCAAACCGAAAAAGACAAGATGCCCCTGATGGCTTTTAATTCAATGCGGATTGCTGCGTCGGCAATCAATCCGGTACCGTGTTTGAATGCATTCTCCACAAAGGGGATCAGCAGCATAGGTTCAATCTCATAGGAAGCATCTACCTGGTCCATCGAAACCTGTATCTGCACATTTTTTCCAAAACGCTGTTGCTGCAGGTCGATATAGCTTTGAAGGTATTCGATCTCTTTTTGCAAGGATACTTTTTCATCTGTTTCGTACAGCATGTAGCGCATCAGCGATGAAAGCTTGATCAGCGAAGGTTCCAGTTGTTCGGAACGAAAGCGTGCAAGGGCCACCATATTGTTCAACACATTGAACATAAAATGCGGACTCACTTGTGAACGAAGAAGAGATAACTCTGTTTTGAGATTTTCGTTTTCCTTTTCTTTTTGTTTTCTTTCTGTACGAACCTGGTCGAGGATCATCCGGTAGGCAGTGCTGGCAGTAAGCACAAAGAGAATGGGAAAGATATTGAAGGAAAAGAAGTTTCTCGGATGATAGTGCGCACCCTTGATCAATACACTGAATGAAGACCAGTCTGCCGCAAGCAAAAATATAAATGTGCAAAGCAGGCAGATTCCATAATACCAGTATTTTTTCCTGTAAAGGAACCGCGGAACGATGACATCACTATTCAGATAAAAAAGCGCCACCCACAACAGGCGGTTGATCACGTTGAGGTATAAAAATCCTTCGTGGTTTTCCTGAATGGCATTTCTGTCCAGGTCAGACGAAGGCCTGAGCAAATAAGGAAGAGAGAAGAGCAGGGCCCAGCAGGCAAAATGAAGCAGGTAGGAAATCCATTTTGCCCTGTACCATTTCTGATTCATGAACCAAATGTAATCAGCCATTCCAGGAAAACCAGCTGAATGCGACGAATCCGGAGTTTTTAGATACGAAAGAGGAGTTGGTAGAAGAGGAAGGGAAACAGAAAGAGAAAGAGTTTTAACCGCGCCGAAAGGAGGACCCGGAGGGTTCAGGACGCGATGGCATGAATAGACTGTTTTTATTTGAAGGTTAGTTCGTTCATGATGTTTCGCTGTCTTCAATTCAAGAGAATCGTTTCAATTTTAAAATTTGCAATTCTAACAGAACAAAATAGAATGCAGTTCAATAAAATTTATACAACTGAAAAACGACCGTTAATCAAAAATTCTCTTCGCGGCATTCCCATCCTGTCGGTTAATTCCTGGCGTCTCTTGAAATCCCTTCCGCCCCCTCCGCATCCTCCTTTCTGCGCGGTTAAAACTCTTTCTCTCCTCACATCTCTCATCTCTCATCCCACATCTCTCTCTGACCCCGTACAAATACTGGCATGTCATTGGGATTGGGGATCATTGTGAATTTGATTTTTTTATTTTTAAAAGTGTGTTATGAAGAGTGTGGTAATGGCATTTATTGGAAGTATTACAATGGCGACGTCGGGCAACAAAGCTGTCCCGTCAGCTACAGTAACAACAAATCCCCTGCATTGTGTACATGTAACGGATCAGGGCGGCCGCCTGGTCAATGGATGTTATGATGTAAGCAGGTTTGTGGTGAGTGGTGGTACCCTTTGGGCTTATTGCAAGCTTAGAGGTATCTGTGATGGTGTGGACATTGAAAAGGACTGCCTTGTTCCCATTGAAGTAGGCGACTGCGATGGAAGCAGTACACCGCGTGAGATTTCAGGTGCAACGAATGTTTCAACCACGTCTTATGGTTGTGACTGTTTGAAGATCTCGTTTGGAACCTGTAGTATCCGCGAGGTAAGCTTCAGTCTGGATCTGAGTCCTTCAGATTGTTCCTGCACCTCTGCTGATTTTTCTACCCAACTTCTTTGTTCCATTCTCACGGCCTGCCATACCATCGGCACGCCGAGGGAAGAAATTGCAACGATGCTGAATCAACTGTTGTAATCAGGCAGGCGGAGTGAATCGACAAGCGGAAAGTTTTTGGCTTTCCGCTTTTTTACTTCTTAGAATAGTTGCGCGCCTATTCCTCCTCACATCTCTCATCTCACATCTTTCTCTCTTCTACCAACTACCAACTATCAACTTTTCTTTGGAACTTTTGTATCTGAATCCCTATTTTTGCAGCCCTTATAAATCGGCTCAGTCAAAAACCTGGTGAGGTGGATGAGTGGCTGAAATCAACGGTTTGCTAAACCGTCGTAGGGCCTTAAAGCTCTACCGAGGGTTCGAATCCCTCCCTCACCGCCTTCGCCCACCGAAGCTTTAGCATAGGTGGGCTTCGCTTTTATAATCAATCACTCTTACACTCCGGTTGGCTTCGTGCGCCTGCGCCAAAGCTTCAGCGCCGGAGCACGGTCGCAGACCGCAAGACTTTCGTAAAAGAAAAATCTTTGATAGGCCTTAAGTTCTTGCGCCTTTGGCGGATCGAATTCTTCCCTCATCGTCTTCGCCCACCGAATCCGCCTTAGGCGGAGCAGGTGGGCTTTTCATTTGGATAGGCTTCGACAGACGAAGCCCGCTTCCCGGTTCGAATTCTTTAATAAATTTCATAATTGCTAAAAGGCCTTCGACGTGAACGTTCGAATCCGGTCTCCTGTAGGCCGCTAACATCGATTCACTACAGGACAAAACTGATAGTTTAGCTTATACTTTTTATTTTTTCAGAGTTTGTAACGATAGTGGGTCGAAGGCACTAATACAAGAATGCAAGACAAAGGAAGGCAATAAGCTAATGCAGAAATTTATCCATTATAATTTAAAAAAGATCTTCTTCCGGTATAAAAAATAGCAGATCAGCCATTCCAAAACAAAAATGCAAATGGACGTGATGACCAACCGCAACATATCAGGGGTACCCGCCAGTTTCATCACTCCGTTGGTAATCGCGCCTACATAGCCATTGAACCAGCGGTCCCCGACGATTTCAAAGAATAAATAAATGAATATGGAGTTCATGCCCACGATCACAAAAAATTGCACTCTCCTCTTGTGATCCCTGATATCGATCCACCAGTAAAAAATACTCAGGGCCAAAAGACACCAACCTAATGAAGCCAACGTAAAGGAACTGGTCGCAATACGCTTGATGATGGGGGTGATATCCGTATAATCCATTAAATAACCCAGGAGCAATGTACCTGCGCCCCAAACAATGAGCGGCCATACCTGCTTTTTATTTTTCAGTAAAAATTTTCCAGCTATAGCGCCTACAATCGTATGAACGGCTGTAGGAATACAATTGATGGCCACCCATCCACCCTTGTTGATCTTGTTCATCAAAAGCAGATCTACATAATTGCCAAAATTGTGCTGGTCGGTGAAGGGCTGGTCAAATCCGGAAACATGCGTAAAACGATAAAGACATTCTATAAGGAGCAATAAGCCTATGCAAAAAATAACCTGATACCAAAATTTCCAGTCGAAGACTAAAAAAGCAATCAGCGTGGTAAAGGAAAGCTGGGTAAGCACGTCCCATAATTCAAAGGACAGACCTTTGGGCCGCACGGCATAATCAAGCACACCCCAGAAGAAAAGCCAAAAACAGCGTTTCCCGATTTTCCCGAACCGCTCCTTCCAGGACAACCCCAGTGCCTCCTGTTTTTTTAGTGAAAAGGCCATCGCTACGCCTGCGATGAACATGAAGCCGGGTTGGATAAGGTCCCAAAATCGAAGGCCATTCCAGGGATGATGAAAGAACTGTAGAAAAAATCCTTGCGCAGGACTGCCGGCTGTAGCATCAAAAAGATGTTCGTACAAGCCCGTACTTTCCAGGGCCAGCAACACCATGATCAGCCCGCGCATAAAATCCAGGGAGAGCAATCGGCGAGCAATAGTAGTACTGCGATGGTGGGTCTCTTTGTTTTCAGAAATGATCATGTCTCAAGTTAATAGGCCAGTTGCGATCAATTATCTAACTGAGTCGGAAGAAATTTAACTCAATGTAATTTCTTTTGGGAAGCATTTCGTTTCGACGATTCAAACCCTTGTAAAGAGAATCTCTAAAAAGCTTCAGAACAAAAAAATTCGTTGTTTTACGGAATGGGCCGGCACAATAGCTCATTGAGAAATGAGAGCAAGGGAAAAGAGCCAGACCAACTGCAAACCATGAAACGTACAAGCATAAAGGATTATTACGAACAAGAAATCGAATCCAACCGTCTTCAACTGGAACCTTTTAAGCTGGAGGGCATCCGAACAAAACAAATCATTGAACGTTATCTGGGAAAAAAATGTCTCGAGATCCTGGATGTTGGTGGCGGCGCCGGATTTTATTCATTCTGGCTTCAGGAAAAAGGTCATCGCGTGACAATGGTGGACTTGTCACCAAAAAATGTGGAGCTGGCGAAAAAATATTCGGAGAAGACAGGAATTGTACTGGAAAAAATAGAAACAGCCGATGCACTTCATCTCCCCTTTTCCGGTAAACAATTCGATATCGTTTTACTGCTCGGTCCTCTTTATCATTTGACGGAGCGCTCCGAAAGGATCCATGCATTGTCGGAAGCCAGGAAGGTACTAAAACCGCATGGCGTTTTAATTTGCGCAATTATTTCCCGGTATGCTTCCCTGATCGATGGCTTTCGAAGAGACCTGGTGAGAGATGACCGCTTTTTCTCTGCGCTGAAAAATGATCTTCAAACTGGAGTTCACTACAACAATACGGATAACCCCGAATATTTCACCACGGCCTACTTTCATACACCAAAAGAAATAAGGGAGGAAATAGCGGAAAGTCGTTTAGTGCTGGAAAAAATAATTCCTGTTGAAAGCTTTGGCTGGATGATTCCGGATTTTCTGGAAAAAGAAAAAGATCCGGATTACATGAAAAAGATGTTTGAGATGATTGAAATGGTGGAAATGAATGAAGACTTGCTTCCCATGAGCCCACACATTATAGCGGTTGCCACAAAGTCATAAGCTGCCCGATCGTTATGGAGATGATAGGTCCCATTCCTAAAACGAATAAAATCTCTTCTACTCCACGCTCTTATTCGAAAGGTGCACGAAATTTACGAAGCCGTGTGCCGCGTAAAATAATTCTCCTAAATTTAAGAATGACAGTCATTCGAATGAAAAACATCCTCGTTTTGTTTTGTGTCCTTACTGCATGGTCGCCAACTCCATTGGGTGCGCAGCCTGTTCAAAACAATGAAAAGAGTAAGACCAGTTTTTCAAATCCCTTGAACGTACAAATAGGCGACCCTTATGTTTTGTTCACACACGGCACTTATTACATGTATGGTACGGGAGGAGCGGCAAACAAAGGCTTTGCCGCCTATTCATCTACGGACCTTGTAAACTGGAAGAGCGAAGGCCAGGTGTATCATTATGATAATCCAAATGGCTGGAGCGATCCAAAAGCAAGTTGGGACGGTGCATACTGGGCACCGGAAGTATATGAGGTGAAAGGAAAATACTACATGTTTTACAGCGCTCAATGGAAGGTAAATCCCACCCATGAAATGGAAAATTTTCGGATTGGCGTAGCAGTTGCAGATAAACCCACCGGACCTTTCATTGATAGGAACAACAAACCCGTTTTTGATCCGGGTTATCCCATTATTGACGCGGATGTTTTTTTTGATTCAAATGGCAAGGCCTATTTGTATTATTCGCGCGCCTGTTACAAGCATCCGGTACAAAGTGAAATAGCCGACCTGGCCAGAAAAAAAGGGTGGTTTAAAGAGATCGAAGAAAGCTGGGTCTATGGCATTGAACTCAAGCCCGATTTTTCGGGAGTCATTGGACAACCTGTTTTATTGCTTCGTCCTCCTGTGCGCATCAGCGATCAGCAATCAGAGTGGGAAAGCCGCTCCGTTACCTCGCGCGAAGTGAACCGCCGCTGGACCGAGGGCTCAACAACATTTAAAAAAGCAGGCATTTATTATATCATGTATTCGGCTAATTATTTTGGTGGGCAGCATTATGCAGTTGGTTATGCCACATCCAAATCCCCTTTGGGTCCATTTAAAAAAGCGGCTAATAATCCTGTGTTGCAAAAGAATACCGACAAGGGAGGTTCCGTAACCGGCACAGGCCACAACAGCATCACCTACTCGCCGGATGGCAAAGAAATGTTCTGTGTTTATCATGCGCGAACCACCAAAACAGGAGACCAGCGAGTAGTGTTTATTGACCGCATGCAAGTATCGAATGGAAAAATAATTGTATTCGGTCCTACTACCAGCCCTCAAAAATTACCTTCTGGAGTTAAAGAAAAATAACGGAATATTTATCTGCTGATTGATTTTTTCAGTGGATAGGCAATGGCCGTCATTATTATTATGCTTTTGTTTGGTGCGTTCGATGTGTTGATCTCTTGAATTGATCTTCCTTCTGCATCGGTTGATGACAGCTGCGGTCAGGGCTTATAGATATGGATGGACTGGGCCACGAGCTTCCACTGACCGTTTATTTTTTCAAGAATTCTGATCTCGTGTGAATAGCTGATGGAGCCGTCTTTGGCGGTGGAAGTTTCGTCGTGACTTACCCAGGCATTCGTGTCGTGAATACTGAATGTGTAATGACTGTTTTCGGCCCTGCCGCCCCTGCCCATCATATTCGGCGATGGATGGACCATGGTTTCCGGCGATACATCATAGCACTTGCCCTCCGGTGTTGAAACGAGGATCTTGCTATAGGGTTGAATATGCCAGCAATCAGCATGGGCCTGAACATCACCAGATCGCCATGTGGCCGATTCTTTTTCCAACAGCTGCCTGATCGCCGTTGTGTCATTTTGGATCTGCGCTTTGAGTATTGAAGATGCCAGGAAAAGGATAAAAACAAATAAGCCCTGTTTCATTGAATCAAATTTTAAACTGTGGTAATAATGTAGCCATTCCATCCGGCCCTTTTTTCATTGACCCCCTTTCACGATCGTAAGGTTTTTTAGTTGCAACAATATTATTTGTACGCGACACCTCCTTTGTATGCAATTCCGGATTTTGTAACGACGCAAGGCTCAACTCCAAAAAAATCTTCGTTTTGAATA
Source organism: Flavisolibacter sp. (assembly GCA_045805145.1). Taxonomy (GTDB): domain Bacteria; phylum Bacteroidota; class Bacteroidia; order Chitinophagales; family Chitinophagaceae; genus Flavisolibacter. Next base: position 9,918 of record JBJMLU010000100.1, read on the forward strand.
GGATTGTTCCAGAGCAACGAGTTCGTTGTTATATCATAAGCATAGAAATCAGAATAAGTACGCAACCCGATATTCGGATCAGACACTTCCCGATACCCTGATTGATAATAAACAATATGATTTGCATAAGTAAGTCCGCAGGGCTCGCGCTGTTGCCAAAAACTTGCTTTGGCAGTTCCATTGAAAGCGTCATTCGCTCCGAACGGAGAGATAACGAGACCATCAGTTACAATTGGAGAAACACTCGGAGGAGTGATCGAATAACTGCTCGGTAGAGCTACTGTAAATCGATAAACCGAACCTGTAGTTGAATCTGTAACTGTTACTCCGCCTCTGAAGCAATACAGATTTCCATATTTTAGAGTAACATAGCTACCACCATAATATAAATCCCAATCCTGGTGGCCCCACAGATAAGCTCCGCTAGCAGCATCGAGCACATTCACAGCATAGTTATCAGACATAAAATAAATTTTATCATCAGATACTGCCGGGGTGTAAATAACACCCTGTTGATATTGCCATTTCTTTGTGCCGGTTGTTGCATCGAGTGCAAAGAGATAGCTTGGCTGACCTGCGATATAATTTGTAGAAAAATAGATCGTGTTATTCTTAAGAATAAGTTGTTCACCACCTCTTTCTAAAAAATGCCAAATGATCGAGCCGTTCGTGCTATTGAGCGCATAAACAGATTTATAGTCAGAAATATAGACGATGCCGTTGTTAACGATTGGCCCGGAATTAATGATAGAATAATCAATAGTAGTGTCCAGGGATCTCGCCCATGAAAACTGGCCCGTGGTATCGTAAGCGTATACTGTATTATTGGATGCACCCACAATTACTTTTCCGTTTGTGTAGACCGGTGAAACGCACGCATTTGCAACAAGCGTGACCTTCCATTTTATAGCACCCGTTTTAGCGTTTATCGAATACAGATTTTTTGTTCTGCCGCCGCTTGCATAGATCGTTACTGCAGAATCAATATTTGTATTGGTTGATTGATTTGATGTTCGAAATGTCACCTGGTTGCCATATGCTGTGCCAGCACCATTCTTCGCATAAGATCTTATATAATAGTTGGCATTCGGTACCAGGTTTGTCAACTGGACAGTGAAGCTGTCAGAACCGCTGCCCGATATGATTATATTATCAGACGTTGTTGGGTTACCCGTTGTATTATAACAAATCCCTTTTTCTGATATCGAAGAAGTCCCATGATCAGTAATACGGCCTCCTGATGTCGCAGTTGTTGTGGTTATGGCAAATGCATCGATCGTTGTAATTGCTGCCAGTGGATTTGCTGGTCGATCGTCGTGTTTTTTATTACAAGAAATTGAAAAAAGGAGTACGGCCAAAAAATAAAAAGCAGCAGTATAATTTATCTTCATAAGTGTCAGATCATTTAAAAGAGGAAAATGCCCGTGCTAAATTTGAACAATAGAACAAAATAATAAATTTTTCTTATCGAGCGAAAGACCTCTTTAACATCATATTCTGAACGCTCAAACCCGCTACAGCAGGTAGTTATGGCCGGGTAGAGACAAAAGATAGCTTCTGACGAATATCATCTTTCCATGCAATCCCAGTCATTGCCTCTCAGGACTGTTGCCCTCACCTTTGCGATTGAACCTCTGACGATCGGTTCACCTCAAACTTTTTGACAATGAATAAAGCCATCCACACAATCGGCTTCTGGTCGGGCATTATAGCCTTCAGTGCAACCGTAACCTATTGTGCAGTTCAACTGTTGCAACTCTATGGTGTGTTTCACTACCCAACAGACGAAATTTTGATTTACGGTAGTTCCCTTTGCATTGTTATTCCCTTCATAATTGAGATACTGGCACTGCATTACACAGCTCCCGATGGTAAAAAGTTTTGGAGCCATGCGGCACTCCTCTTCACTTTACTGTATGCAGTATTTGTAACCGCCAACTATGTGGTGCAGCTGGCTACCGTAATTCCACAGACAATGCAAGGGAAATTAGATCAGGTACGCATACTTCAGCAACTGCCACATTCCATGTTTTGGGATTTTGACGCGCTGGGCTACATCTTTATGGGCTTATGCTGTTTTGCAGTTATCCCCGTATTCGAAAAAAAAGGATTTCAGAAATGGGTAAGACTTTCTTTAATAGCCAATGCTGCTGTTACCCCATTGATAACTATTGTTTACTTCTATCCAACCTATTCTTACCGCCTACTAATCCTTGGCTTTCCCTGGGCAGTAACTGCGCCACTGTTTATGCTGATGCTTGCACTCTGGTTCAAAAAAAACATTACCGAAGCCAGGCAAGAAGTATCTGCTAACCATGAACCAGACACATTGAAGAAAAGAACAACTGACCGGGCACCAGAAAGCAAACCACGAAAAGCACGGCAACATGAAACCTGGTAAAACAAATACACCGGTTGCACAGCATTCAGCTTTCTACAACAGCGCAGGTGATGGTGTCATACCAAACAAGGGAAGCTTGGATGTGAGAGCTGCAAATGATCAAAGAACACTGATCTCCTTTGGTTCTATAGCAGCATTGATAGGCTTTATTCTTTCGGGTCCTGTTGGTTTTCTTTTAGTTCTGCTTATTAAACCGCAACCTGCCTGGACATCAGCATCCAACTTTGCTGCACATTACAATTCACTGCAAAATATACCTTACTACTTTGGCTTCATTCTAATTGGCGGAATGCTCATACTTGCTGTAGCACATTATCTAAATGCAGACAAGGAGTTACCACTTGATAAGATGCATGTGTTATTATCTGTAGTGTGGACAACGATTTTTGCAACGTTGGTGCTCTTTAACTACATCTGCCAAATCGCTTTCATTCATCATTTGGCCACAAACTACAACCCGGATAATGACACCGCTATAAGCACTTTATCGATGGCAAACCCGGCTTCATTAAGTTGGGCAGTTGAAATGTGCGGCTATGCTATTCTTGGAGTTGCGACCTGGCTATTATCAGCTTATTACCGAAACAAAAACAAAACAATTTACTTTCTGCTCATTGCAAACGGCATTATTAGCATTTTGAGTGCTGCATTCTTCGTGTATAATGACAAATGGCTGCTGACAACTACCGGTTTAGCTTCGTATTTTTTTTGGAACATCTTAATGATCGTGTTGCTCTTTCTGATTTACAGACACTCAAAAAAAGGGACTTATGAAGCAGCTTAATGCAAACAACATTGGCAGACCTGCAGCAGTTCTTGCAGCAGCGTTTGCGCTTACGTATTCTGTTTTTGCAATACTCTCTTTATTGAAATTGCTGCCACATCCCTATGAATTATTCTGGCAATTTCTACCATCGCTTTTACTGGCGTTTACATTTGTCATAACAATCGTTTGCCTGCACTTTACGGTTCCAGAAGAAAAGAAAATATACACTGCTCTTGCAGCAGCATTTGCGGTTGTGTATTGTTCCTGTGTTTGTATTGTCTATTTCACACAGATTGCTGTTGTTATTCCACAACTGTTGCAGCAGAAGATTAATGACGATCATGTATTAGTATTTACAGACAAGTCCTTCATGGTTGCAGTTGATTGCATTGGCTATGGCCTTATGTGTCTAAGCACTCTGTTTGCAGCTTTGGCTTTCAAACAAGATTACAGAAGCAGGTGGCTTTACAGGAGCTTACTATTTAGCGGTTTTCTTACACCCTTCACAATTGCTGCGTTTTTTATTCCGGCTTTCCTGGCAGTCGGAGCGTTGTGGATAATAGCAATGCCAATGGCATTGATCAATTCAGCAAAATGGTTTAGCCGCAACAAAAAGCAACCCTACAACACATCAAAACAGAAGAATTTAAAAACAGAAGAAATTGTTGAATATGACCTTCAGTAATCAGTATAATATTTTTTTAAGAGCAGCCATCACCTGGCTCTTATTTATTCCCATAGTTTTTATCAATGCAACCATTCGGGAGCTTGTGTACAAACCATTTGTAGGAGAATTAGCAGCTCATCAAATAAGCACGGTATTAGCATCTGCTGCGTTTTTCATATTGGCCTATCTGCGCTTTAGAAATCATGTGCAGACAGTTAGCAAAAGCAGTTTGTTCCTAATTGGCTGCATGTGGCTAATCATGACTGTTCTTTTTGAATTTGCATTAGGACGTTTTGTAACTGGTGCTTCATGGAACAAAATTTTTTACGATTACAATATTCTGGAAGGCAGAATATGGATTCTGTTATTGATAACGCTTTTGGTAACACCGTTCATTGTTAAACAACTCACACCTACAAAAACATCTCCTTATTAATTTAGCAAATAAACTTTCATTTACGGTAACTGAAAAAAGAAATTATGAAAAAGTCACCTACACAGAATACCCTACGCATAACTGCTATCGTTTTTTTATTTATTGTTTCACTCAATGCGCTGGCAGCAGGTTACAGCTTTATTACAGATCCTTCAGGCAAAGGGTTAGGCATTACTACAGACTACTTGAAATCTTCTACGCCATTTGATAACTATTTTATACCCGGAATTGTTTTATTTGTCGTTATTGGAATTATGAGCAGCGTTATAGCCGTTTTTGCAATGGCAAAGAGAGAGCATTATCCATTTCTAATCCTGACACAAGGGTGCATTTTGGTCGGCTGGATTGCCATACAACTGATGATGGTCACAACATTTCATCCGCTTCACTTGATTATAGGATTGATTGGTGTTCTATTGATGTTTTTCGGATGGCTGATAAATCAGAAACGATTAACCTGGTAGGGCTTTTTGCACTAGCGTATAAACTCTTCCAGAGGGAATTTCTCATGGCGGCATTTCGGACCAATAAAGTAATTTGGTGTTAACCTATTATCAAATTCGTTGGTTGTTCATCTATGTCCGGTATTTAAGGAGCAAGCCCAGTAGCGCTGCTGCTATAATGATATAGGGTTCCTGAACTTTTTTAAACCTAAACAGAATTGTTATTGTTGCAAGAGCGATTAACACTGAAACAACATCGGTAAACTGCCTTTTTGCTAAAATCACAACAGCTCCTGCAATGGCACCGATGGCAGCAGCAGTAATTCCATCAACTACCGCCTTGATAGCTGGATGCCTACCCCATTTCTTAAAATAAGGTGCAGGTAAAATTGTAAACAGGTAACAGGGAAGGAAAGTCGCCAGTGCTGCAACACAGGCTCCCGGCACGCCGGCAACCAGGTAACCAATAAAGCCAACTGTAATAACAACTGGTCCGGGCGTGATCATGGCTACGGCAACAGCATCTAAAAATTGCTGCTCGGTGAGCCATTGATTTTCTTTTACCACGCCCCCGTATAAAAATGGTACTATCGCAAGCCCGCTCCCGAATACAAAAGCACCTGCTTTAAAAAAGAACCATCCTATTTTCGCAAGCTTGGATTCTGTCCAATTTGTACCCAGGATCTGTAAGAGCACAGGTGAAAGGAAAAAACTATGAAGGCGAACCGACTTAGCTTTTGTTTTATACCACCAATACGCGAAACCTGCCAAAAGGATCAACCATAATATTTCTTTTTCAGTAATGAATGTGACAATAGCTAAGACAGCAAAAATTGTCCACAATAACCATTCTTTCCCTAGCGTCTTTTTAGTCAGCTTATAGCTGCCAACCGCAATGATGCCAATAACAGCAGCCCCAATTCCATAAAACACTGCCTGCATCCACGGCAAACCTCCGAACTCCACATAGGCAAATCCCAAAGCAAGGACCATAAAAAAAGAAGGCAATATAAAGGCAACTCCCGCAAGTGTTGCGCCCCAGGTCCTATAATGAACATATCCAAGGTAAATGGAAAGTTGAGCCGCCAGAGGGCCGGGTGCTAATTGTGCCAGGGCAAGTCCTTCCAGGTACTCCTCATCACTAATCCATTTACGATTTTCAACGAGATCGCGATGCATATAACTAATTAATGCAGGTGGCCCTCCGAAGCCAATTGTTCCCAACTTTAAAAAGTATCCGGCAAGCTGATTTAAAGAATACGTTGGTTTTTCAATCTCTATTTTCTGTTGCATAGGTAGAAACGAATATTAAAAAGATAAGATTGTCTGCGACAGGAAAAAACCGCTTCATAAGAATAAAATTAATGTGACAGGCTCTATTATTAGCGGCTATCGTTCCAGGTGTGAACTTCAGTTTGTACATATTTGGCCCAGCTATAAAGTGCGTCATAAATTTTCATTCCTATTTCCAATTGCTCGTGATCATCCGTATAGTTATGGGAGAGTCCGGCGGATATTGCCCATAATCCCGCAGCTTGTTGGGCAAGGTCGAATCGGTGTGTATCTGCCCCACGAACAATTATCGCTATTTGCTCGAGCGCCGGATCATTTAATCCATGTTTACGAATAATGAAATCGAAAGTGCAGTCATTGCCATAGTGACTGTATTCGGCGCCTGGTATATCATAAGGAATTGCATCCATCTCTTTCGCTTTCTCAAAGACTTGATCTTTTGATACGTAAATGAATTGAGCTTCCTCGTCAACAAATTTTTTGATCAACCAGGGACAAGCTATCCGGTCAATCTTCGGTCGTTCTCTTGTGATCCATTTCATTTTAAAAGTTTTTGCTGCATTGCTCCCTTGATCAATAAACCATCCTTGGTTGCCATTGCAGTTTGTAGCGCAATGTTACCTGCATATCATCTCCCGGAATAGAACAGAAATGACTCTTAGTCTATTTTTTACTTTTCTTCAGGGATTTTCGAAATGAGGATGGACTTTGCCCCATCTGCTTTTTGAAGATGCGTGTGAAATGGCTTTGGTCGGAAAAGCCGGTGAGGTAGGCAATTTTTGTTAGTGAATAAGTTGAACTGTTCAAATACTCTATGGCTTTATCAATACGCATTTTCCGGATGTAGTCACCAAAGGACAGGTCGTTGAAATATTTCGAAAACTCTCTTGATAAATAGGCGGGATTGATGTGAAGATCCTTTGATAATTGTTTTAAACTAATGTTTGTGTCTATCTGGTCCTGGATGATCTCCTTAAGCTCCCTAGCCCATGTTGGTGTTTGCTTCGACTTCTTCTGCTTTAAATATTTTTCAAAGACCTCGATCAGCAAATGTTCTACGGGACCCTGGGTATGTTTTTCTTTCTGATGGTATTTGGCCCAGCTATACAAGGCGTCGTAGATCAGCATTCCTTTTTCAAGCAATTCTTCATCAGTCGCGCTGTTGTGCGCCAAACCTGCAGAAATGGCCCACAGACCTGAAGCCTGTGCTGCCAGGTCATGTCGGTCTGTATCTGCTCCTCTCACAATTACCGCCAGCATCTTCAGTGCCGGGTCATTCAATTTATATTTTGCCAGGATATAATCGAAAGTGCACTGGTCTTTGTAATGGGTGTATTCCACATCAGGAATATCGAAAGGCGTTGCATTTAATTTTTTTGCTTCAGGCTTAACCTGATCGAAGGGTACATAAATGATTTCCGCATTCGCGTCTATAAATCTTTTAATAAGCCATGGACAGGCAATCCTGTCGATTTTAGGCTTTTCTCTCGTGATCCATTTCATCTCACTCAGTTTTAAATCATAATGTTAACCTGACAACAAGGCTAAAATAGAATAGAAATAACTTTTGTATAGACTTTGCTCTTATGCGGTTTTCTTTTGAGAACTTGCCCCTGAACACAGACTAGTTTTTGCAAAGTGAGAACCATTCATAATCTCCATTCTCGATATTTAAAACGCCAAAATAACTATCCTGGAATTTGTAGTATTTGCCCTTAATGTCTTTTACGGTTATTTCATCAGGATTATTAGAATAAATCTTTCCGTTTTTAATAGTGCCACTGAACGATTCAACATATTCTTTGTACAACCGAGTGATTTTTATTTTACTTCCCGAAATCAGAATCTTATATTTTGATTTCGCATAGTCTGAACAATAAAGCTTTTCGTTCTTATTGGGTTTAATTGAAAGTTTTTTAGGCAGGCTGTCCCGGAGATGATTATCAATCTGACCAGAAAGGCTGTTTGCACGAACTACTGTAGACATCAAGAGATATAAAAAGATCAACACAAGGCTTTTCATACTTCAACAATATAAAACTCAAAATACAATACGCCAAATGAGCTTGGCTGCTCCCGAAGAAATATTTGGATCGCCGAACCTGAAACTTTCCAACCTGTTGTATCCCCGGTTATACACTACATACAAGTCACTTCCCAATTTAGGAATCCAGTGCAATCGAAAGTTTCCTAATAAAAAATCATCCAGGGAATTCCATTGCACAAAAAAAGCCAGGTCAAGCTTCGGGTTGAAAGCATAATTTATATACTCAGCCAATTCATTTGTAATAACAGTATTTCCATCAAGGAGGATGTGGTTATTGGTATAGTCTGTTCTAAAATTTAAGTGTTTGTTTGCATTGATGCCCATGGATACTTCAAGAGATTTTATTCTTCCGGAATAAAACCCGCCCCACCCATAAACAATTTCGGTCCAAAGCTTTCTTCCCTGAAAACTGGCAGCCTGCAATTCCTGCCGGTACATCCAATATTTTCCAATAGGCACTGAAACGCTATCTGTTAAATGGAAGGGTTGGTCCACACGGTCATAAAATTGCTGAAAATTATATTCGAAGATTTCACCGCTTTTGGTAAAAAATCCCAGTAGCCTTGATTCATTGCTTAATGATTCCAATTCTCCGGTAGTGGCGGTACGGTATACCGTAAACTCCCAGGGCTTTAAGGACATTCTGCGGATGCCATATTTTGTAAACCATCTCGGATAATAGCGCATGTTCCAGGTAAAACTTTGAAAATTGCTCCGCTTTAGAAAACCTAGTGAGGGATTGAAGTTTTGACCTACACCACTAATCCCAATAAAATGATCCACCAGGTCATTTGGATAATCTATATAAAACCTCCATGAATAGTTATTCCGGGCTGGTAGAGATTTATCAAAGCTTTCTGCAACCACAGCAGCAATTATCAGGTTCTTATTTTTCATAAACCGTGAAGTAGAGTATGCACCATCAATACCAGCTACTTTATTACTTATGTCTTTATTGAACTTTGATGTGAAAATTCCACCGATGTAAGATTGTTGTGTGCCAATATCCCTTTTATATCGAATTACGCTGTTATTGGTGGCTGAAGCAAATTCGTTACTGCCTGTCTGAATATTCAGTACTCCGATGTTATTTCTACCCACTTTGCCGAACAACCTTGCTCCGGCAATAATAGGAACAGACTGAAAATTTTCTATCCCTATTCTCCTTGTATAAAAAAGCTGATTGTCATTGCCCAAACTAAATTGGAAATTCTGATAGCCTTCTAAAAAGAATTCCCTTTTTTCAGGATAAAATAAATTAAACCTCGACAAGTTTACTGCAATACGGTCTGCCTCTACCTGTGCGAAATCTGTATTTGATGTAAGATTTAATTTAAGGGTTGGAGTAAGATTTACATTTAGATCTCCGCCTAACTTGGCAGTATATTTGATTCCGGCATTTTCCTTTTTTTCCCAGCTTCCAAGCGTGTAAGGCTTCAATTCAAACCTTTTTACATAGCCAATATTTTGAAGGCCGGTCAGCGTTCCTGCATTTGCCAGGCAAAAAATTGAACAGTCCCTTGTCCAGCCTTGCCAAAGCACCTGTTCATTTTTGGAACGAATGTCTCTTTCAAAATTGATGTTCCAGGTTTGGGAAGAATCTTTTCTGAACTGAAGTGAGCTGAATGGAATTTTCACCTCTGCGAACCATCCTTCATTTGTAATCGTTGTTTTGCAGTCCCATACAGCATTCCAATCTTTATTTCCTTCTTCAATACCAGATATTAAAAGGTCGGCTCGTGCGCCATTTGGATTGATAACAAATAAATATCCATTTCTTTTATCATTGAATGTAGAAATGGCAATTCCAAAAACATCGTCCTGGTCATAGTCAAAATCACGCTGCATGAATTTCGCACGTATTTCTTTAGGCTGTTTCATATAACACCATATACCTAAATAGAGTGCTGTGTTGTCATAAACTATGGAGACTTTGGTTTTTTCAGATGCAGGTTGTCCGTAATTCAATTCACGCTGCGTAAAATTGTTAACCGAAGGGGCGAGTTTCCATATTGTCTCTGATAGCCTACCATCAAGCGTTATTTTTTCAGAAACCTGTGTTGCAAGACAGGTATCTGATTGCTGCGCACATAAATAGATATTGGGATACAGGAACGCAACAAATAATGCAATAACGACTTTGTTCATGTGCATGCACTGACTTCGCAGGTTTTAACAGTAGCAATTTATTTTTTCTGTTGATAAACTTGTAATTGAGCGGTGGACTTGCCCATTTCTCTTGCTGCAACAATAAATACATTTAGTGCCGGAATCAGTAGTGAAGTCCTTGCACCGTTTTTTGTTTGGATATTTGCTATCTGCCCTTCCTGCCCTGTGCTATCTTCCTTGAAAATATTAACGTAGCCTCCACCTCCGCTCACAAGAACTTTTTTAGTTGAGCTGTCATAATACACATCATCCACATCATCTACCATATCGCATCTACTTATTTCTTTACCGGTCTTCCCATCCATTACTACCAATTTGGCCGGACGACGATAGCCAATAAAAATACGATGGCGGATAGTATCAATTGCCATTGGGAAATTGGCTCTTAGATCTTGTGTTGACCAGTTTTCTTTGAGCTTAAAAGTTTTAAGGTCTATTACTGATATGGTTTTCGAATCAGGTACGTTCACATATAACAGCGAAAGTGCTTTATCTATTTGAAAGCCTTCGGGATGACCTGATAGCTTGACGTTGCCCACCTGTTTATGATCGTCTGCATCTATCATTGCAATAGCTCCATCGCCATATCCCACATAAATTTTTCTTTCCGTTGAATCATACCTGACGTCATCCGCATCTGAGGATAAATGGACGGTGCCTGTTTTCATATAGGTTCTGGCATTATAAAAATTGCAATCTCCGTTGCCCCCGTTTGCTACAAAAATCTCTTGTTGTTGAGGTATGTACGCTACCCCTTGCGGCTCATACAATCCTTTGATACTATGAAGCCGCTTTCCCTGTCCGATATCTACAATCTCAAGTGTGTTATTACCTAAAGCTGCGATATAAACCACCTGATCTCTCAAATTCACATCCATATGGTCAATCCGTCCGTTGACATCTGTCAGAGAAATGGATTTCTCTAAGCTTAAATGATCCTCCCCGAAGGTTTTCTGGGCTTTGCATCCAAGGAAGTAACCCATCAGAAATAGCAATATAATAGTGTCCTTGTGTATCATATTGGTAATTAAATCAGTTTTGAAGTGAGAGGTTTAATTTTTGCAGAATCGATGGCAAAGTTTATTCTTTATGCGAAAAGGCTATCATTATTTTCAGCAAACCATAGAAAATGCGTTGAAATGCGCCGTTTTATGCAATCATTGTGCTGCTATTAATACAGAGAAAAAACATAGCTGCAATGGCCCGGTGTATCCAACTAACCGTGGAATGTGCTACTATTTGCGCGGCTACTGCACCGGTCCTGAGCAGGTAATTCCTTCGTTGTCAGAGGGGCTTATACACTGTTAATGAAGTTAAAGAATACCGGGAAGGAAGAATAACGCTCTCACCCAACCATACAAATTATGAATAGTCCATTCAGAGCTTTAAAAGACAAAGTATTCCGGCGCCTATACTTTTCCCAAACTATTAGTCTGTTAGGAGACGCCTTTACTTGGGTTGGTATCGCATTATTGGCATTTCAATTCGGTGGAGCTAATTCCGCGTTTATTTTATCAACGGCATTAACATTGCGTGTAACTGCCTTTATTCTTTTTGGGCCCTATGCAGGTGTTCTGGCTGACAGAATCGACCGGAAAAAGATAATGTATACAACGCATTTTGTGCGGATGGCAATAGTTGGGTGTCTTCCTTTTGTTACAGCCGCATGGCAGATCTATATACTCATGTTCTTCCTGAATATCTTCAACGCTTTTTTTACTCCTGCTTATAAAGCAGCTATTCCACAGTCTATTACTAACAAGGAATCCTATAGTTCTGGTATTGCTTTATCAAATGCTACGAACCAACTATTAGGAGTTCTCGGTCCGGGCCTGGCGGGAGGCGTCGCAGCCTGGCTGGGTGCAAGAGAAATTTTTTTTGTTGATGCAGCAAGTTTTATCATTGCAGCTGTTTTCATACTCTCACTTCCATCTCTGTTAGTCGCAAAAAAAGGAAAGGGTGGCGTAGTACAGGCAAAAGTTTGGACAGATATTGTGAAAGGCACTCGCCTATTATTCACCGATAAAGCGGTTCGTTTTGCACTTCTGATTGAGTTTGTTTCTGCAATTGCTGGTGCACAGATACTTGTCAATACGGTGGGTTATATCAAGGGGCAGTTACATCTAACTGACAAAAATTATGGTTATGTAATGGCTGCATTTGGTATTGGTGCAGCAATAGCTGCATTGGCTTCAGGTAATCTTGATAAATCCAGGAACCGGAGCGCATCATTGCTCATTGGCGGTGGTCTGGTTTGTATTTCCATTGCTTTCGGCAATTATGTCACCTTTATCCCTTTGTTGATACTTTGGATTATTGCTGGTTTTGGACAAACCCTTGCAGAGATGCCTTCACAAATTTTAATTGCAGAGAAGATAGAAAAGGAACAACATGGAAAAGTATACGGAGCACATTTTGCCTGGTCGCATCTGTGGTGGGCATTTGCTTATCCTATTGCGGGATTTGTTGGAACCAGATTTAGAGAAAATGAATTTTTAATTGGCTCACTTATAGCCGCAGCGTTGTTCATTTTGGTTGTTGCTTTTATGCGGCCCAAACAGGGATAGGCTCAAAATACTATTATCCGAATATTTGGTTTATCTACATCAGTATCAAAATGTATAAGTTTCTCTTGTATAAAAGCTGCTTTCGCCATTTAGGTTACTTTATTGTTATTAGAAAATTTGTAATTAATCAATGTTTTTAAAGATTAATACAAAATACATGTTCCTAAAAATTTGACAGACTATTTTGATTATGGATGGGAAATAGAAAAAAGCGATAGAATGATTACTAAATGGACCACCTCATAAAAAGTGTAAGCCACAATTTATTGTATACAATAAGTTGTGGCTTACTTAAGTCGGGAAAGCGTTACAGAAATCGAACCTGTTTACCACATTTAGAGCTAATTGTAGATTTTTTGAAGGTATTATTTAAAATAGATAACCTATAATTTCACTAAATGTCAAGGATACAGATTTTTGTTTACGTAAAAATGCGAAGATGTGCAGTCTGGGATTATAGGGGTGAATAAAGCCCCTATGATCACCAAACGACGCAGCTTTATTAAAGCTTCTCTATACCATTTATATTGAAACAAATAATGTGGCAATTCAGCCTACGATTTTCAAAGAGTTAATTATATTTTGTGGCATCGGGGATTGTCGGCTCTATTAGTGTTGCGCGCAAATTATGAACGTCTAATATCCTCAAATAGATTGAAACGAAATAATGTAATCTAAATCAGACAACTCATGGCAACGGGGCAACGTATGAATCACACAATCTGCTTTGTTTAATACTTTCCCTGATTTTTAATCGGTCCCTACTCAATTATAAGTTTGTAACCCCTGCCGGGTACGTTAATAAATTTAATGGAGTTATCGTCG
>JBJMLU010000101.1:0-6624 GCA_045805145.1 Flavisolibacter sp.
AGGGCTGGGTGTTAATGTTATGTCGTTCCATTTTGCAATTTGACTGGACCAATTTGGTTGTCGGCTGTCACGATTCCATTTTTGGAATAAAATGTCCATCCCTTTCCGTTTGAAGCCGATGATTTGCGCGTAGTGATCACGAACACACCTTTTTTCAAAAGGCTACCCTTGCTCCGGTCGGTGCCCAGGGGATAAAATCGAATGGATTCAATCTGGGAAAGATTCAGCGCATCAGGGCTGACGAGGCTGAAGCCATCCACTTCGAAACTAAAATCTTTCATCACCAGGGGCGCGCCATACACAAAAGCAAATGCTCCGTTGACCAGTTCTGAAAAACCGGTGGCGGGCAATTGCTCAATCTGTTCGTGGGTGAGGGTGAATGGAGTTGTTTTTACTTCCCGGGTCGAATCAGCTTGCGCAAAAATAGAAGAGTGGAGGAGCAGGATCAATGCAGTAAAAAAGAATCGCATACAGAGAATTGGTTTTTCAATATAGAAAATTATCTGCGTAAAAAAGCGGGTCTTAAAAATTCAAAGCAGAACGAAGTATAGCGGGTGGTGATAAGAATTGCTTACAGCAATTTGCACACAAAGAAGGAGCAGCTCATTCAAATAACCAGTCCCCTGGATGATTTGTGGCTGAAGGGTGAATTGTTTTTAATTCCCGGCAACCATTCAAACAGGCGACATGACAATGCCAAAAAGCGGCATGGGAGTTATTAAAAATCAGGTGCTTGATTTTTAGAAATGCTGGGAGTGGCACGTATATTTAAGTCTTATGCGTCATACCTGGCATGTCGAAACTTCAAACTGATATTAAGAAATAACTGACAATTATCGTCTTATGCTTTGCATAAGGTCATAGCCTTAGAGTTATAGATATGTAGTTTTGTAACAAATATTAGATGGCACATTTTATTACAAATCTATATAAGCAAGGCACCATGAAAAATTTAATTATAAAATATCCGGTTGCAATTTATTACATCATAACATTTCTCATTTCCTGGGGAGGACTTATACTGCTTATTGGTGGCCCTGGAAGAATTAGTTCTCAACCAACTAATACCCCTTTTTTACCTCTGTATTTACTAATGGTAGCCGGTCCCATTATTTCAGGAGTTCTTTTAACCGGATTATACAATGGTAAGAAAGGATACCGGGATTTAATCTCCCGGTTGTTTAAATGGCGCATACCTGTCAAATGGTATGCAATTGCTCTATTAATCGCTCCGCTTACTGTCTTCGCAGCACTTTTCGCTCTTTCATTATTTTCCCCGGTATTCATGCCGGGAATATTCGACTATGGAAAGAATCCTGTTGCATCAGCGTTTGGGTTACCTGAAGGGAATAAAATAGCCTTGGTATTGTTCGTTTTTATGCTTGGACTTTTTAATGGTTTTGTCGAAGAACTTGGATGGACAGGATTTGCAACTCCAAGGCTAACCCTAAATCAAAATATAATTGAAGCAGGTATTTATCTGGGCATCATTTGGGGATTGTGGCACTTGATTTCAAATTATTTAGGTAGTGCAGCAGAAGCAGGAAGTGTCTCTTTGCTCTTGTACATACCGGTAATGCTTTTCTCTTTTCTTCCACCTTTTAGAATACTTATGATATGGGTTTACAGACATACAGGAAGTTTATTTATAGCAGTGTTAATGCATGCAAGCCTTAATATGTTCTGGATGCTTTCGATGCCGGTGGCGATAACAGGAAAAGAACGTGTGATTTGGTATGCACTATGGGCCGTTGTGCTTTGGAGCATGGTTGCAATAATTAGCATTACCAGCAATAGAAAGCACGCAGATAAGGAAATTAAAACAAGAATGAATAGAAAATATATTTTAAGTGATTTCACAAACGCATAACAAAAGGATTTGTGCAATTGGGGCTTGACGGAAGTACTATCTTCGGCAGTGCATATCCAAGCTTTGGTTTTGGCGGACGAAATTATCCCGGGCAGTAGTTCTAAACTTCAGCTTTAGTAATAAATTTAGCTTCAAATCCCGGCAAACAGTTGGTCAATTCACCGCCTGCACAAAGCTTCTGCCGTTAGCAGCAACTTTATGAGAGGGTTTATTATAATTACTTTATTCTCGTTATTTGGCTGCGACTGCTTCGCGCAAGATGCAAGCCTTGCAATTACTCACGATGCGATGAGAAGATGGCAAGACACAGGTAAATTGATTTATTTAAGGGAAGAACTTTCTTACGGTTACTGCCAATATATCCTAATGAATGGGAAGCTATCGGGTAGTGATCAGGAAACAAGAATGAATAAACTTTTTCTGAGAACAGCCGACAAAGCTATTATTGGAGCGAAACTTGATCGTGCCAGGTCGGCCCGTTGGAAAGACAGTTTATTTGAAAATTCAAAAGGAATTATACAAGATACACTGCATGCCATTATTTATGACAAAAACAGGGGATGGCCTTATTTTCATCAATACATCGGTAAAGGATATTTCCAGTTTAGTGAACCATTATTTATTCGAAACGGTTCATTTGCATTATTGACCCTCATTCACATGGTGGGCAATTCTGCGGGCTACAATCTTCTGTTCGTCTATAAGAAAGTTGGAAACGATTGGAAGCGTTATATCGTGATGTTTCTTGGAGCTTGGTAAACGCCGCTGCTAACATCGTATTTCTGCAATAGCGGCTGAAGAATATGTTTTGAGCACAAGTAATTCTATTCATCTATTGTATTAAATTTAAACAGACGGAACGGGACTTCCGCTACTGCAGAAATATCCGAACAGTTAGCGGTCGTGCACATTCAATTTAAACTTTACCCAGTGAGAAGTAAAACGAAAAAATATACAGTCTTTCCTATTTTATGTATGAATTTGGAAACAATGAATCTTAAATCAAATCTCAGATATGTTGCGCTACTGATTTTTATTTTCCTAACCGGGTGTATTGCCGCAAAGAATAGCCAGGTAAAGTCTTCGACCGTGATAATAAAAAACATCAACGTGATTGATGTAATAAACGGCATAGTGCTGCCAAAGCAGGATGTTGTAATAAAAGACAAACTAATTTATTTTGTTGGCAAAAGCTTTTCTGGGATTATTCCTTCCAATTCAACATCAATAGATGGAACCGGGAAATATCTTTCCCCGGGGCTTTGGGATATGCATTTTCATTTGTGCTGGGACAAAAACAATGACACACTTCTATATCCAATATTATTGAAAAATGGCATCATGGGCATTCGTGATATGGGCGGTGATCTGGACATCATGAGATCCTTCAAGAACAAATTGGCTTCCGATAGTATAAAAGGACCAGAAATTTATGGAGCGGGGCCTATAATTGATGGCAATCCTCCGGTATACTATGATTTTTCTATACCCGTAGATGGCAAATCAAATATTCCAGCAATTCTGGACAGCTTAAAAACGAATGGCTCAGAGTTTTTTAAGACCTATTCATTAATTCGTGAACCTCAACTAAAAGCAATTTCTAATTATTGCCTGAAACATAACATGACATTTGCAGGACATCTTTCTGAATATATTCAGCCTGAAATTTCAATTTCTTATGGACAAAAAAGTATTGAGCATTTAAACAGGTTAGATGAAATATGGCAAGTAAATAGGAGTCGTATTGATAGTATCGCTCAATTAATGCTTGTCAATCATACTTCTCTATGTCCTACTCTTATTACCTATCAATTGAAAACAAGAATTTTTGATACTTCGGTTATTAATCATGAATACGCAAAATTTATTCCTGTATCCTTAATGAAGGATTGGAAAGTAGTGTGGGGAAAAAGGATTCAACAACATCCAAATGTTTCTGATTTGACAATACTGAACAAAGTATTCGAAGGTCAAATGGAATTAGTAAATCACCTGCATAAAATGGGAGTAATGATTTTAGCGGGCAGCGACTTTGGAGGGATGCCTTATGTTTATCCTGGGATAAGTTTATACCAGGAGCTCAGGTTAATGGTTGATGCAGGTTTATCAAATATGGAAGCTTTAAAAACTGCTACCATTAACCCTGCAATTTATTTGTCAAGGCAAGAAAATTATGGTTCGTTATCAGTTGGCAAATATGCAGACATGATCATATTGGAGCACAATCCATTTGACAATATTGATAATTTGAAAACAATCAATACAGTTATTGTAAAAGGAAAAATACTGAATGACTTAAACTGAAAAATTGGAGATGAAAACAGGCAATCTGAGTTGCGACTTGAAGGTCGCACCATAATGTTTAGCCCGGTTCCCTTATTAAAAGTTGATGCTATTTCAAAATCTGAATATAGAAAAACTCATTGGTCAAACGGCGTACAACTGGGTATTGCCGCAAGCCTACAGACTTCAAAGCAAAAGGTTATTTTAGATAGTCGGCCTTCGGCAATACCTGTCCGTTAGCGGTCAGACTATAACATACCTAAACCTTGACGAATTACATATATTTAAATGACCAGTACAAATTTTACACCTTTTCCAATTTTGACAACTGAAAGGCTAACGCTTAGGCAATTATCAATTGATGACCAGCAAAATATTTTTGCCTTGCGTTCAGACAAAGAGATAAACAAATATCTTGACAGACAAACAAGCAAGACAATTGAAGACGCGATCAATTTTATCAACAAAGTTGATGATAACATTAAAAAAAATAACTCAGTTTATTGGGTAATAACCTTGACAAAGACAAAAACATTTGTTGGGACAATCTGTTTATTTGACTTTTCAAGCGAAAAACGTAGTTGCGAGATCGGGTATGAACTCATGACAAAATTTCAAGGGCAAGGGATCATGAAAGAAGCGGTAGAAAAAGTTATTGAATATGCTTTTCAGACATTGCAGTTTCGAACACTAGTAGCATTTACTCATAACGGCAATCAAAATTCAACTAAACTATTAACGAAATTTAACTTTAAAAAATCCATAGAAGCATACAAAGAAAACCCTGATTTTAGTATTTTCATCCTCACACATTCAATTTGACAACGATAAAGCAAAATATATTAAGAACAAAAGCCCGAACCGCTAACATCGCATCGGCAATATGCAGGTAGCGAATATATTCTCAGCTTTAATTCGTTATTCATCTTCGGTTTCGGCAGACGAATAACATCGAGATACAAAATAAACAATGAGTTTTTATATCTTTAGTCAGCAGCGGTGCCAGGCGGGCGGAATACAGAATCCTGCCACATCGCCAATGCCTTGACGTCATGTGCTATACTATGAAGACTATACTAACTGCAATTACACTACTGGTTTCAATTTCTTCCTTTTCACAGCAGGACTTGACATTTCCTGTTAGCACTTCTCTTTCCGAATGGAAAGCCTTTGAGAGAAAACCGCCTAAATCCGCTGTTGACAAATTCATCAAAGGCACCCCAGGCGAATTTCAGGTATACAAACAAAAAGACACAGAAGTACCCTCACCCAATCTGGACAGCCTTCGTCATGCCTTACATTTTTTGGACTTGAATGGCGATGGAAAAGAGGATGTGATTTTTGAAGGGGAAAGTGGTGGTGAGGCGACAGAAGTAATGATTTTCGTGAGTGCAGGACAGAGTTATAAAAAAGTGTTTTCCAGTTTTGAGGGAATTGTGAAAATGGATTGGGAAAACAATCGACTGGCAAGGCTTTATATTGATGACTGGGGCTGTTGCGACGACTACCTGGTAAAGCACATGATTTATCAGGTGACCTACAGTCAGGCGAATATTCCAAACTTTAAAAAAGTGTATCAGGGGCTTTCCATTAAAGACGGTATGATTCCCGACACTTTGCTTGAAAAACCGTTTCGTTTTGAAGTATTGAACGATGGTTACAAAATTCGCAGTGCTCCCACAATTGACGACAGCTCTGCTCAGTCCTGGGATAATGACCAGACAATGAAAGGCAATGGTAACAGTATTGGAAGGTTGATAAAAGGAGCTACAGGGACCGCATTAGCTAAAAGGCGCGACAACACTGGACGAGAATGGCTATTTGTTCAAATAGACGAACCATACCTTCCAAGGAATGACATCATTTACGTCGACAACAAGTTTCCGACGAAGCTTATGGGATGGATAAGCAGCCGTTTTATTAAGACACAATAAATACGGCACATAACATTGCATTGGCCCATAAGGCGGAGCGACGAATAAGGAAATACCCAAAAATTAATGACGCCCGAAAGCTCCATGCGCATAACAGCGGTTTGGCGCAAGCAGGGCTGATGAACACAGGCTAAACTTTATATCTTTATTGGGCTTGGGTAAAAGCATTAGGCAGACGTAATTCTATTTCGCTGCCTTCGCCGGCAGACGTTGTGTGCAACTTTTATTGCCTGGAAGAATTTCTTGTAGATAAAAGATCTATAATAATCTCAAAAATTTATTATGAAAAAGCTTCTATTATCCGTCTCACTTTTATCCGGTTTCTTTCTTTTCGCACAGGGGCAAAAGAAAGTTTTTCCTGTCATCAAAGATTATGGCGGTGTTTATGATGTACCATATGCTACAGACAGGCCTGATCCAAAAATTGACTATAAGATCATTGTAGAAGCTGAAGGCGCGATTGAACAGCCCGATAGTATTTATCGGCCGTTTGAGAATATTTCGAGAATGTACAATCTTCATGTTTTTGGCGGTGTC
>JBJMLU010000102.1:0-4841 GCA_045805145.1 Flavisolibacter sp.
GACACCGCCAAAAACATGAAGATTGTACATTCTCGAAATATTCTCAAACGGCCGATAAATACTATCGGGCTGTTCAATCGCGCCTTCAGCTTCTACAATGATCTTATAGTCAATTTTTGGATCAGGCCTGTCTGTAGCATATGGTACATCATAAACACCACCATAATCTTTGATGACAGGAAAAACTTTCTTTTGCCCCTGTGCGAAGAGAAAGAAACCGGATAAAAGTGAGACGGATAATAGGAGCTTTTTCATAATAAATTTTTGAGATTATTATAGATCTTTTATCTACAAGAAATTCTTCCAGGCAATAAAAGTTGCACACAACGTCTACCGGCGAAGGCAGCGAAATAGAATTACGTCTGCCAAATGCTTTACCCAAGACCGATAAAGATATAAAGTTTGGCCATTGCTCTTGGTCCCTGCTTGTGCCAAACCGCTGATATGCGCAAGGACCTTTCGGACGTCATTTATTTTTGGGTATGTCCTTTGAATCCCAACAAAGTCATGTACATATTTTCTTTGAATTTTCCAACCATGACATACACCTCAATATTCGATGATTTGAAATTTAAAGGCATTTCTTGTCCCTGAGAAAAGGAAAGCATACCCGCTTTTCTGGTAAACTGACTGCCTAAGGCATTTTGAAGTTGCTCGTCCAATCGCGTCAATCTTTTTCGTGTCGAAGAGCTGTAGGCACTCTCCTGAATGACGCAAGAGTAAATAAAGATCGTGTCACCCCAAATGTGCAATTCGTCAATACCGCCTTGCAGGCCGGGTTCGATAAACAATCTTTTAGGGACGCCTGAAAGTTTTTGTTTTCCAATAAACCCTCTAAAATCTTTCGAGTATTCGCTCAAAACTCGTTGAACCCGTTGCTTAAACACAGTGTCACTTTGAGCAAAAGCGATTAAACTGAAGAAAATAGCGGCAATAAACATTCTCAGTCGCATAATCAGCTTGGTTGTTGCGTATAGCGGTTCGGGTATTTAGCGGAAGTCGGTGTTGGTTTCTCTTAAATTTATAGATAAAGTTGAATAGTGTTCATCTGTTCAGCATTTATTCGCCAGCCGCTATTGCAGAAATACCATGTTAGCGGCTATTGTCGATTTTCATTTGCTTCCTCATATTTTTTCGTCTATGTTGCACGCAGGCCATCTTATTTTGTAAACTTCCATCCTTTATGAACCAAAATGGCTTTACATTTTTTGCAAAATTCGACTTCTTCATTTGTTGGATTTCTACCTTCAGCGTCCCGCATGAAACAGCTCTTGACTTCGCAGTGGCTTAGCCCTTGAGTATGGCCTAATTCATGAATGGAGACTTTAAATAATTGTATTAGCCGTTCTCCCGGAGTCACAGATAATCGAAAGTCAGAGGCTACACAAGATTTGCCTGGACAGAAGCCAAGTCCCATAATGCCCCAGTCGGTGATAGAGTCTTTGGTCGTACTTATATCTTCGCTGGTAATACCGATTGTAATGTGCCCTTCCGGAGTTCTTCGAGCTAAAAAATTAATCAGCGAATCTGCTCTATACCGTCCTCTGAGTGGATAAAAAGCTGAAGTAGGTAAAGAAACCGCTTGTTTCAATTGCACAAAGGGATAAAGCTTCTGAAGTTCTTTGTAGACATAAGAAACTTTTTCTTTAGAAACATCCGCGAATGGCTGAATATCGATAGTGACATGATTTTCGTGATTCTTCTTTTTACATGAAAGAAATAATATGGAGGTTAGGATGACGGTTGTAAATTTCATGTAAGCTTGCGTGCAACGTTTATCAGCTTTGTGATTGGCTGGACTTCCATGTTTCGTCAGCCGATACAAAACCCGACTAGAATTACTGATGATGAAAATAAGAACCAAAGTTCAATTTATAACTTCTTGCTGATAGCTGCTGTTGAACACTGGCTTGCCGCTGATTGTTCTTCAGTGTGACAGCCTATTGCAAAACCGCTGTTGGCTGCCATGGAACATTAAGTGACTTGATAGCCGTTACCCCATTGCAAATACCCTTCTCCATCGTAGGCTCGGACAAAGAAAGAAACTGGCAAACCGATTTTAGTGGCATATGGCCCGGAAATCATTCAGGTGTTATAATTCCTTTGGATAAGTCGTCAAAAAACTGTCTTGGATCTTCTACAAACCGGTTGGCATTTGACAGCTGAATTGTGTCAAAGAGTTTTTCTACGGTCGGCTCGTAAAGTCTGCCTTGACTGTCCATAAGCAAACAGTCATGTCGTGTCGCGAGGGAAAGGAACCTGTTGATGAAGCCTTTGTCAATTTGCCGCAAGTCAAGACGACAGCTTAATTCCTGAACTTTGTGGGTTTGATGGTCAAAGGAAACAGAGATATCATTTGTTTCAGTGTCTCCAAAACTTCTTAACCCCTCTGTTCGCGCGGTCCACTCCTGGAGCTCGCCAAATTGTTGCAGTGTCGGCAAAAGCTCCTTAATATCAAGGTTTAAGGTTGACCACCAGGAAATTGACAAGGCGTCCTCAAATTCCGGCTCTTTGTCAAGGTCACCGCTTTCAATATAGTCTTTCCAACCTTCTTTGTTCATTTCAAGTTGTGTCGGAACCTGTCCATACTTGTCAAACAGCGATAGCCGGGGAATAAAGTAGATACGAAATTGCCAGATTGCCACTTGTCGCTTCAATTATTAGAATATCTCACTTGCCATTGTCACCAACGTCTATCGGCTTGTTGTCAGTACAGACATTTGATGTTCGTATGCTTAGTCTATGTTCTCTAGCAAAATAGTAATTTATTGTTGATGTTTTATTTGTCAGCCTGTATTGAAGCAAACCGCTGCTGGCAGCACTCTATCCAAAGTTCCCAGATCGTAGGTCATTACGGGACTTTTCTGATAGGTTAAGTTTTAATTGAAACATACCAATGCCGTAATGCAGTCTCCGATGATAAACTTCCTTTTTCCACTGGGGATACACAGTTGAAAAGCCAATAATCTTCACCACCCGGTGTCCGTTTACATCTTTAACCGGGAAATATTGAAACCTGTATTTGTCTAGTTGGATAACAAAGCTGTCAAGGGGTACTTTCCCGTCGAAGGCTTGATACAGGCTTCGGCTTATGCGGCTATTAAAACTATCGACAGCGTCTTTAACAAGACTATCAATTACTCCCAAGTCACCTTGGTTGAGCGGCAGCGGATCTGAGTTATAGGCACTGTATTTAGTCGTGTCCCATTTGAAAATAACAATACGGTTCGTATCATATTTCAACGTCTGATAATTGAGTGTAACTAAATTGTTTTGTCTGCATGAAAACAACAGAAAGCCTCCACAAATAACGCATAAGGCAATTAGTATCGGTTTCATGTTGCTGTAAAGGTTAAATCGTTGATGTCTCGTTGCTGCCAACGTGAAAGCATTGGCGATGTGGCGGTATTTCTTATTCGTCTGCCGTGTACTGATGCTGATTAAAGATAAACAGTTCATTGATTACTGAAAAACTCATTAGAATTCGCTCTGACTGGACTGCTGCTGGTAAGCGATTTATAGCTCATTGTTTATTCGTCGCCCCTCATGTGCGCCAATGCAATATTGTTGGGCAGCAATTCGTCACATGGTGAGGAACAACGGAGAAAGTATTTGCGAAGAAGCGGAAATTGATATATAATGCCTCATTTTACATTCTGTCGCTGATTATTGTTTTTTTGTTGAAAGGTCGTTCGTCAGCCGTTTTTTTTGCAAATACGATGTTCTGTGTTCGTCTGCCTCACATGTCAAACTCAAAGTAATAAGCCTTGCTCTTCGCCTGATCGTACCACAGATACCAATATTTTTCATGGTCGCCTTTTTTGTAGTAAGGTTTCAAGACAGTTATGCTTGTACTGTCCCACCATGGAAAGCTATGCCAAAGACCGCTGCTGAAGTTCTCGGGTTGATCGGCCTTGCTAAGTTTAAGGTTATTGGTAATCTTTGCTACCGTAGATGTATCGCAAGTAAAGGAGAACTGATAATCATTGTCAATTCCGATTTCGTCTGCGTAGCAGTAGAGTTGTTTCACATCTTCTGTTGGGGCAAAGCCAAAAAATTCTAGAAAGCGTTTATTGTTAAATCTTGTATCAGGTTTATAAGCATCGTAATGAGCGATTATTTTATCTGTAAGGCCTGACTTCTTTTCTGCAAGTTTAGCTTTGGCTTTTTCCACAGTTTGTTGGCTTTTTCGCTTTACTCTATCACAGGAATAAATGCAAATGAGAAGAAGTAGAGTGATGATATAAAAAGGTCGAATTTTCGGCATGGTCGAGAGGATGGCGCACAACCTAAGGCCTTGCAGCTGACCGTGTAATTTGATAAACTTTCAAAATTGATGTAACCAGGATAGCGGCAAGCCCATATTGTGCGCAGCTTTCATTTAATAATATTCCTTAAATCTTAGAATTTGAAAAACGCATATCTTTCATCTGCCGGGTTGAAACGGTAGTCGCTCTCGATAAAACAACTTCAAAATTCTGATTAATTGCTTTTTTATCAATACCCGCCCCTGTAACGGACTGTCCGCAAGCATAAAGATTGATACCTGCCTGCTTCATTTCATCAATTATCTTAAGATTTGGATTGTCCACCCCAAATTTTTTCTTATAGGCGTCATTATCCAGGATAACAAAAATTGCCTTATAAAAAATTACAACATCCAAATGTAAATGGTTGCGTGGGACACCGCCAAAAACATGAAGATTGTACATTCTCGAAATATTCTCAAACGGCCGATAAATACTATCGGGCTGTTCAATCGCGCCTTCAGCTTCTACAATGATCTTATAGTCAATTTTTGGATCAGGCCTGTCTGTAGCATATGGTACATCATAAACACC
>JBJMLU010000103.1:0-24798 GCA_045805145.1 Flavisolibacter sp.
ACTAGGACATTGGATTGGAGGCTGGCGACCCGTCTTTTCAATCAACTTTCTGAAACAAAACTAATCCCCAGGCCCGGCGGGCACAAGAGCAATACTGCCCGATTTTTAACATTCGGTAAATACCCTCCCATTCGTACATTTACTGCAGTATACACTAGGAGATTCCCGTATCGAGATATTGCTTCCAGAAGTTTTTCTAAGTAATCGTACTTTCCACAGTCGGAAATCACGTAGTAATACTATACTAAATCCAAGAGGTTTTTACCAACTTGCATGCAGATTCGGAACCATACAAACCCTTTTATTAAAAAAACTCCTTATGAAAAATCTTGACACAGTTATTAAAGTAGCGATTGCAGATGACCACGCACTCTTCCGTACCGGCGTAAAAACTTCCCTCTCTGGCCGCAAAGACATTCAAATGATTGCCGAAGCAGAAAATGGCATGCAACTGCTCAACCTGCTCAAACACATTAAGCCCGACGTAGTTCTTCTCGATATACATATGCCCATCATGGATGGATATACTACCTTACCCGAGATAAAAAAACTGTATCCCGAGATCAAGGTCATTATGCTTTCCATGAATAACGATGCTTCCATCATCACCAAAATGATGGAGATCGGCGCCAATTCCTATCTGACCAAGGAATCGGATTCCGAAACGATTTACCAGGCCATCCGCACCTGCTATGAACAGGAATTTTTCTTTAATGACCTTACCAATAAAGCCCTTCTGAACGGACTTCGTACCAAGAAGCCCGCAGAGATGTCTACGCCCGATGTGCACCTCACCGACAAGGAGATCACCATTCTTAAACTGATGTGCGAGGAGAAAAGCACCAAGGAAATCGCCGACATCGTGGACCTGAGCCCCCGGACTGTAGAAGCCATCCGCGATAAACTGAAAACCAAGACTGGCGTTAAATCCATGGCCGGACTGGTGATGTACGCCGTGAAAGCCGGCATCGTAGAACAAGCTTGATCAAGATATTTTTCAGTTCCTGTCCGCCCATACCGGACAGGAATTTTTTTGCCCGGCCTGAACCGATATGTATTTGCCTTCCGCCGCCATTTAACTTTGGCTATGTTTGTTTGTCACGATGGTGAATTCTTCCCTGTAGATCAAAAACTCTTTGATGCCACTAACCGCTCTTTTAAATGGGGTGATGGATTGTTCGAGACAATGAAGATTATGGATGGTACCATCCTACTGGAACATCTACACTTCGATCGCTTTTTTCAAGGCTTGCACATGCTGGGTATCAAATCCGGATCTGGCTCAGAGGAGGTCCAGGAAAAAATTTTGAAGCTTTGTAAAAAAAATCATTGCCTGGGTGCTGCCAGAGTAAGACTGTCGGCCTACCGAAAGGAAGACCATTCCGCAGGGTATGTGATCGAGGGCGTTCCTATTTCTGCTGAATTAAATTCCTGGAACAGCCGGGGATGGACCCTGGGAATTTATCCTTATTCGAGAAAAAGTACCGATGCCCTGTCCAACCTCAAAAGCGCCAACTATCTTCCTTATGTTCTTGCAGCCATTCATGCAAAGCAAAACCAGCTGGATGAGGCCCTCGTGCTCAATACAGAAAACAAAATTGCTGACGCTTCAAAAGCGAATATTTTTCTGATTAAAAAAGCAGAAGTCTTTACCCCTGCACTGAACCAGGGCTGTGTCCAGGGCGTGATGAGACGTCACCTCATTGAACAATTCAAAATCCTGGGCCTTCCGGTTCGCCAGGAGGAAATTTCAGAACAGGACCTTAATGAAGCTGAGGAAATTTTTCTAACCAATGCGCTCTATGGCATGCGATGGGTTCAGCAATTCAATCAAACAACTTATGGCTGCAGCCAAAGCATAGAACTGTATCGCAAAACATTCCCGGGGTAAATTATTGGCTTAACCAACCGTTGGACTGAGCGTCTTTGTCATCACCTTTTCCAGTTGCTCAATGGCCCTTCTTCCCTCTTCGCCAAGGTCAATGGAATAACGGTTCACATACAGTTCAATATGCTTGCGCATCACTTCTTCATCCATAGCCTGGGAATGTTGACGCGTATATTCTGTGAGATGCGGATATTGCTCAAATGCAAACTCCACACTCTTGCGGATCAAATCACTGACCTGACTTCGGATTCCTTCAGAAATACTGTTTCTTGCTGCAATGCAGGCCAAAGGTATCGGCGCCTTTTGTCTTTCTTCCCAGATCTCACCGAGGTCGCAAATTTTGATCAATCCTTTTTGATGATAGGTAAAGCGATTTTCATGGATTAACACACCAAGATCAAATTTTCCCATCGCCACTGCATCTTCTATCTCTGAAAAAAGAATGGAGGTTTTATTGCGGGCCATGGGGAAAGCAAAGCTCAATAAAAAATTTGCCGTGGTCTGCTCACCCGGAATGGCAATGCTGCTGTGCACGATGTCGGGCACGTTTACCATTTTTTTTGCCACGAGCAACGGTCCCACACCATTGCCCAATGCTGCCCCTGAATTCAACATGCTATAAGAATCCCTGTTTCGGAAAAATGCAGGGAAACTGAGTTTTGTAAAATCAAGCTTCCCGTCTTCGGCCCACTGATTCAGGGTCTGAATATCTTCCAGCACCGGCTCGAACTGCAAACCACCAGTATCGATCTTGCCATTGACCAGGGCATCAAAAATAAAAGTATCGTTCGGACAGGGAGAAAAACCCAGACTATATTTCATGATTCACAGTTTTAAAATCAGGCCTTCCAATTCGTGATTCAAAAGACCAATAGATTCCTGCATTTTCCATTTTTTCTTATCACGTTCGCCCGCAAAATTCGACAAAGATCTCAATTGAATGAAAGGAATTTTTTCTTTCAGTCCAACATAATGCAGGGCCGCTCCTTCCATGGATTCCGACACCGCTCCCAACCGGTCGCGGTAATAATTGATCACGGCATCACCGGTACTGATCTCATTCACGGTTACTCCATCTACGACCTTAACATTGTTCATTAATTTTTTATCGAGCGGATTGCGCAACTTTCCATCGGTCCAGGGCCATTCATCCAAGCCCAATAATTTTAAATCGAAAACAGAGCGGAAATTTCCGTTTTCATCAACACCCAAATCGCCCAGGGTTTCATTTTCAATGAATACTACGGAGGAAAGTGGAAAGTTTGGATCGAGGCATCCTGAAATTCCTGCCTGCACCAACAAATCAGGTTTTTTTTCCAGCACAGTTCGTGTAATTGAATAAGCACTGGCAAGCAAACCCACACCGGTGATCAGCACCTCCACATTTTCTATTTCCTTCTTTTGGATCTTTTCAATCATCGGAGCAATCTCCAGTTTCGTAGCAGCACAGAGCAAAATTTGCATCCCTCAAAATTAAACGGGATTAGGTGGATTTGGGGAACCATGATTTTAGGATTACCCAGATTACCGGAATAAAAGTTTTTATTAAAGGGAGAGGCTTAAGGGAAATAAAGTTTTTACACTTTGGACAACTTGATGAAGGTTTTATCCGGACCTCATGTTGCATTTATGGACGATTGGAGATCTCTGTCGCGGCAAAAAATTCGCCATTTCATCTTAGCTTCGTCAGCCCGGCCAAACGCGATGAATCACCAAAATAATCGCAGACAAAAATCCGGGTATAGATATGGCAAGAGTTGCAGTGATACGGCGCGAACATTTTAATGCCGCACATCGGTTGTACAAAGAGCAATGGAATGAAGAAAAGAACAGGGCCATTTTTGGCAAGTGCAGCCTGCCCCATTATCATGGCCACAACTATGAACTGGAAATAAAGTTGGTCGGAGAAATAGATCCGGAGACAGGCTTTGTGATGGACCTCAAAGAATTATCGGACCTGGTGAATGAAAAAGTTCTGGAACGCTTCGACCACAAGAACCTTAATCTGGACACCGAAGAATTCAAAAACCTGAATCCCACTGCTGAAAATATTGCCGTTGTTATCTATCAGATCCTCCGGCCCAATATCCGCTCTTCACTGGATCTTTTTATCCGTTTGTTCGAAACACCCCGCAACTTTGTCGAATATCCTGCGTAATTATTAAGAGGTCAACCAACAACCGTTGACCGCCCTACGAAAAACCAACTATCAACTTTCAACTACCAACTATCAACTTTCAACATGGCTTATCATAAAAAAGAAGAATTCGACAGGGAAACGACAGATGAACTGATGAAGAACTATCAAAAAATCATTCAGCTGTTGGGCGAAGATTCCAAAAGAGAAGGACTGCTGAAAACTCCCGAACGTATGGCCAAGGCTATGCAGTACATGACACAGGGCTACCAGCAAAATGCTGTTTCTATTCTTAATTCAGCAAAATTCAATGAAGAAATTAGCGAGATGGTGATCGTGAAAGACATTGAACTGTACTCGATGTGCGAGCATCACCTGGTTCCTTTTTTTGGCAAAGCCCATATTGCCTACATACCCAATGGATATATTACGGGACTGAGCAAACTGGCCCGCGTAGTGGATGTATTTGCACGAAGACTGCAGGTACAGGAAAGACTGACCACCCAGATCCTCCAGGCCATTCAGCAAAGTCTCAACCCATTGGGAGTGGCGGTGGTCATTGAAGCAAAGCATCTTTGCATGATGATGCGTGGAGTACAGAAACAAAATTCTGTAACCACTACTTCCGCTTTTGAAGGAGAGTTCCTGCACAACCATGTTACAAGGAATGAATTCCTGAAACTGATCGCTGCGGACCTGGACTAACAAGTTCATTTCGTTTGAACTGAGTTCACTATTTTAGCGTGAGCCTCTTCTGAAACTAAACAGATTCGAATGAAACATGCATACGTTTTCCCCGGGCAGGGTGCACAGTTTGTAGGGATGGGAAAAACCCATTATGACAACTCTTCTTTTGCAAAAAGAATATTCGAACTGGCCAATGATGTTGTTGGCTTCCGTCTTTCCGATATCATGTTTCATGGTTCGGAAGAAGAACTGAAGCAAACAAAAATCACTCAGCCCGCCATCTTCCTTCATTCTATCATCGCTTATAAAACCATTGAAAATGCCCGCCCTGATATGGTAGCAGGTCATTCCCTGGGCGAGTTCTCTGCTCTGGTGGCCAATGGCACACTGAGTTTTGAAGATGCACTGGAACTGGTGAGTCTTCGTGCACAAGCCATGCAAAGAGCGTGTGAACTCACGCCTTCCACAATGGCTGCTGTATTGGGACTGGCTGATGAAACAGTAGAAGACATCTGCCATCAGGTACTACAGCAAACCGGCGAGGTTGTAGTGCCGGCCAATTATAATTGTCCCGGACAGCTTGTGATATCCGGAACCGTCAAAGGCGTGGACATTGCCTGCGAAAGATTAAAAGCAGCGGGTGCCAAAAGGGCCATGGTACTTCCCGTGGGGGGAGCCTTTCATTCTCCTTTGATGGAACCAGCAAGGCAGGAACTGCAACAGGCCATTGAAGCCACCAATTTTCATTCTCCATCCTGTCCGGTATATCAGAACATAGCAGCAAGAGGTGTGCTGGATAAAGAAGAAATCAAACAAAATCTTATTGACCAACTTACTGGCGCAGTCAGATGGACGCAGTGTGTACAGGCGATGATTGCAGACGGTGCAACAAAATTTACAGAGTGCGGTCCGGGAAAAGTTCTACAGGGACTCATCGCCAAGATCAGCAAAGAGCCTTCGGCAGAATCGGTGAGCTAGAAAAAATGAATGGCAAAACTGAAATTCTTAAACCGAACGATTGGAGCATTTCTCTTCGATCTAACGAGAAACAATAAACCACAAACCATAAACTCCACTACATCCCCTTCAGTTCTTCGAGGGCCCTGGCAATTTCTTTATTATCGTTTACACTGCTGTTATGAAGCGCAGTAGCACTGTAAAAATTGACAATGTCCTGCTTCAGTGAGGGGCTTACAGTTGAAAAGTTTTTTTCTTTCAGTTTCATGAGAAGATCCTTATAAGCCTCATCGCAAAGTGGATATTCTCCAAAGCTTGTTTTCTTTCCTGTATCGAAATCCCTGTCGGTTAAATGCTTCGCAGGCATTTGATTGTTCATGAACAGGGCATAATGATAAACAACCGTATCAAAGCTCTGAACAAAATATTTTTCTGCTTCAGGACCAGGGGTTTTAAACTTCAGTGCCTTGAGCGGTCCCACTTTGGGCATGATGCGGACGAAAAAGGAAAGGATATTTGCGAACACACCTGTCTTTTCGTGCTCCTTTCCATACTCGGAATAATATTGCTTCCGGTGCATGGAGTAAATGAAATCACGGCTTCTGGCTTCAGGTTTTGTTTTTTTGATTTCTTTTTTCTTCATCACCCAGCCAGCACGTGTAATTTCGGGAAAAAGGTCTTTGACGCTCCATCGAAAAGTTCCAATAGCCAATGAGAAATTGGAAAATACATCATGAATGTCGAGTCCATAAATTTCAAGAAATGCTTTTCCCAGCAACGTATCCGCTACAGAAAAGCCGATAAAGTTGTGATAGGCTGCTGAAGCATAGTCGCCTCTGGCTGTCTGTAATACGTCGAATCCAAATTCCATACGCAGGTGAGAAGTCTTGTCCTGCGCATAGGTAACGGTGTTGCCAAATTTTTTTCCTATTTCGGGATATACGATGGGAACACTTCTGTTGGTGCCAAGTGGATGCCCATAAATATCCGCCATATAATGACAAAGAAAACCAAGCGCAAAAGCATAATCGTTGAGGCTTTGCTGGTCTTTGATCAATTCCTCCACAAAATCTCCGCTTCGAACATAGTGAACGAGATTGGTAAATAATTTACTGCCAAATGGATAATAACCCATATCAGGAGCTACAGCACCACCGTAAGCATAGGAACGCGCTTTCTTCAGATCATCTTCAGTAGCTGCTGGGTATTTTAATTTGAGCGCAGGCAGAATGGATTTATCCCAATTGGCATCAACTAATGCCTCATGGGTTAACACTGAATAAGCTTGCGAGGAAAGTGGCAGGAGGTGCAAAAACAAAAAGAGGGCCAGAAAGACCATGGTCCTTCTACCCTGCTGTCCTGGTTGCTTCATATAAAAGCCACCAGGGATTCTGTTTCTTGTTGTTCCCATGTACCGGATTTGAGGTAAAGGAGTATAGATGCAAATGGAATACCACGGTTGAGTGGAAGGGGAATTGGGGTATTGGGGGTATTGAGGTATTGAGGTATTAGGTGGAATTTGGAATTGGGAATTAGGAATTTGGAATTTGGGAGAGAACAGGTTTCTATGAAATCAGCGATCCCCTTGATCCTTTTAATCAATTTGTGAAATCCTGTATTAATCCGTGAAATCCGTGATACCGCCGATCCGAGGTTATATTTGGGTTATGCTGATTCTGGAAGGGGTTCATCATATTGCTATCATTTGCTCGGACTATGAGCGTTCAAAAAAATTTTACACCGAAATATTGGGACTGACGATCATTGAAGAAACTTTTCGGAAAGAACGCAACTCCTACAAACTGGACCTTGCGCTTCATGGTCACTACCTGATCGAACTTTTTTCTTTCCCTGATCCACAACCAAGACCAACACAACCTGAATCCACAGGACTGCGACACCTCGCCTTCAGGGTTCCCGATGTAGAAGAGGCCAGCCGGTTTCTTCAAATGAACGATATTCTTCCCGAACCCATACGCATCGATCCCATCACCGGAAAAAAATTCTGCTTCTTCCGTGACCCCGATCATCTTCCACTGGAATTATATGAAGGATGAGTGTACTGCTTCCAACCAGTCATCAAAAAGGCCTTCATTCGTTTTCATTTAATTTTATCTTTCTCCCATAAAAAAAAATTATGTTGCGACTATTTTTTCTTTCTCTCGCATCCATGTCCATAAGCATTATTCTTCAAGCACAAAAATTATACATGCCCCGTGATGTGCAAAAAGCTTTTCTCAACGGAACACGATCAGCAGACGGACGTCCGGGGAAAAATTACTGGCAGAATCATGGCCGTTATCAAATCAATATTAGTGCGGCACCGCCCTCGCGCACCATTAACGGAACCGAATCCATTGTTTACACAAACAATAGTTCTGATACACTGAGGAATCTTGTTTTCAAACTCATTGTCAACATTCACAAAGCCGGCGCACCCAGGCTTGGCGGCGCCAGTGAACATTATTTTACATCCGGCGTTCATATCGATTCTTTTGCCGTAAACGGAAAAAAACAATCCTGGAATAATAATCCACGCTACTATACCACGGTTCCTGTCCGTTTGCCCCAACCTTTGGCTGCTCATGATTCTATCAGCCTATTTGTGAAATGGCACTATGATGTTTCTCTTCAAAGCAACCGCGAAGGCATGATCGACTCCACCACTTATTTTCTCGCATATGCCTATCCCAGGGTAGCCGTATATGATGATTACCAGGGTTGGGATTTCACGAGCTTCAACGATGCATTGGAATTTTATAATGATTTCAATGATTACAGTGTGAATGTGGAAGTCCCTAAAAACTATATCGTATGGGGAACGGGCACCTTGCTGAATGCAAATTCTGTTCTTCAGCCTGAATATTTTAACCGCTTTCACCAGTCGCTCGCCTCCGATCAAATAATTCATGTAGCCAACAGACAGGAGCTGGCTTCAAAAAATGTGACCGCGCAAAATGAAACCAATACCTGGAAGTTCAGTGCCGGGAATGTTCCCGATGTAGCGTTTGGACTCAGTGATCATTTTGTGTGGGACGCATCGAGTGTGATGGTAGATGAAGCCAGCAGACGTCGTGCATCCGTTCAGGCAGCCTACAACGACACTTCTTCCGACTATCACTATATGGTAGGATTTGGAAAACAGGCACTCGATTTTCTTTCGCACCAGTGGCCCGGTGTGCCCTACCCTTATGAAAAAACCACCATCTTCCAGGGTTATGCGGGCATGGAATATCCCATGATGGCCAATGATGAAACCTACGAGGATACTACTTTCTCCCGTTTTGTTGCCGAACATGAAATTGCACATACCTACATGCCTTTTTACATGGGCATCAACGAAACGCGTTATGGTTTTATGGATGAAGGATGGGCCACCACTTTTGAACTCCTGTTCAACCGCGACAAGATGAAAAAAGAACAGGCCGATGAATTTTACAAACAGTTTCGCGTTGAAGGGTGGATCAATGACCCTTCACCGGATGAAGATCTTCCCATCATCACTCCCGGAACCAATTTAAATGGAGGAGGATTGGGTAATAATGAATATGGAAAACCTTCACTCGGTTACCTCGCTGTAAAAGATATTCTGGGAGATGATCTCTTTAAAAAGAGTCTGCACGAATACATGGACCGCTGGCATGGCAAACATCCCCTTCCCTGGGATTTCTTCAACAGCATCAACTCCGCTTCCGGCAAGGATCTGAACTGGTTCTGGAACAACTGGTATTTTTCGCAGTACTACATTGACCTGGCCATTGGCAGTGTGAACAAAACAAACGGTGGATATTCTGTAACGGTTCAAAACATCGGAGGTATGGACGCTCCTTTTGATATGGTAGTGAATTATGCAGATGGATCAACTCAACGTGTTCATCAAACACCACTGGTTTGGCAATCGAACCAGAAGCAGGCAACCATCGCGCTTTCTACAAAAAAATCCATTCAGTCTATTGCGCTCGATGGCGGAATTTATATGGACGCAAATGAAAAAGATAATGTGTGGAAACCAAAAGCGGCATTTTAGGAGAGTCGGGAGTTCATAGTTCAAAGTCGAAAGTTCAAAGTTGGGAGTCGGGAGTCGGGAGTCAGTTTACAGTTCATAGTTCAAAGTCGGCAGCTCGGAGTTCAGAGTTCAAAGTTCGGAGTTCGGAGTTCGGAGTGGGTGAACTACAACGCGGTTAGCGTTACTAGTCGGTGGGGACAGTTTCGATCTGCATGCAAATTACTCGTAGTTAAGATGCTTACTACAGGTTGGTGGGGGATTGCTTCGCTTCGCTCGCAATGACGTTCACAGGTATCTAAGTTGACTTATTTTTTGTGGTGCCCTTACGTCCGCTTGCTCCTTCACTTAAAAGATCAGTCTGAAATCTTTCGCGTTTTTTAAAATTTTAGTGATTGCGATGCCGCGCGCATTAAAACTATGTCGGCGGGGGATTGCTTGCGCCACCGCTATAGCTTTAGCCCCGCACCCTGCGGGGGTCGCTCCGCACGCAATGGAGTTTAAACTAAAGTGCATACTACGCATCTCAGACTGGCCTTAGATAAGATGCAGGTCGCTCTCCAAATGATATGGTCGGTCAAAACCCACAGACGTCATTGCATGCAGATAGATACTATGCTACCAATTAGTAATGCTAACCGCGCTGTAGTTCCCCCACTCCGAACTCCGAACTCCTGACTTTGAACTATGAACTTTGAACTATGAACTTTAAACTGACTCCAGACTTTGAACGACTTTTCAGTATTAGTTTATCTTCTCGTTACTCTTGCCGGCCGGATCAAACGGTTCACTTCTTCTTCCCAATGGATCTGCATTTTATCGCCCGATGTATTCTGACTTTCCATTTGTTTTTTGTTGCGCTGCGCAGTTTCCTTGCTGATGCCCTGAAGTTTCTGTGGGGTAGCCGTGATCCTGTCCACGCGGGAACGCAGATTTCCCTGCAACAGGTCCATGCTGGAAGTAATCTCCTGGTAAATTAATTTACTTCCAAAATAACTGGCTTGCCACCATTTGGCGGTAGCCGGATCGAGCCAACTGAGATAACCTCCTTTCAATACCTGCTTTGGTGCAGTGATGCAACCGGTAAAACTATAACGCACACCGGACGAAGTCACCGGATCAAAATAATTCGGTGTATAAAAATCGCTGAGCATAATGCCATTTACGGAGTAAGAAAATTTATCCGATTCACTGGGATCGCATACTTCCACCAGGTAATTTACTCTTCCCTGCCCTTGTTTAACAGAACCAGAAGAAACCATGCGGTTGCCAAAAGGATCTACCAGCATCTCGCACATTTCGTGACTGCAGGTAAGTGCCCAACCTTCATCGTATGCCACTAGGGCAAAGGGCTGCCGGTATTTATCGCTGTGATAACCAGCAGCAGAAGGATCATCTATTTTTTCTCGGATGATGATGGGCCAGTAACCCATGGGCACATCTTTTAATTTTTCAAAAGGATCTACAGTTGCCTGAATGTCCCAGATGGGACCCAGATCGCGTGTAGCCTGCTTTTGCAGGGCCGCTGCTACTTTGTTCAGATCAGAGGTTTTGATTTTACGGGTCTTGCTGACCAGCGCAATGTGTTGAGTAAGCATGATAAATAGTTGATAGTTGATAGTTGATGGTTGATAGGTGATAGTTATTAGTTGGTAAGTGAAATCAAAGATTTGACTAAAAGAGAAAAGGACTTAACAGAGGTTTTCGTAGAGAAGCAATTTCAAGGTAATGGATGATTGAGGAAAGACCAAACCAGGATTCACAGCTGTTTACTGGCAACGGTTGTACTGCGGCAGATCGACGTCTGAGGACTGACCAGTTTCTATTTCTTTTTTATCAGGTTGCCGAGAAGTTTTAATCCGTATTCCACCGTGTCATCATAATTTCTTCCATAACCAATACGGATACAGTTTCGATAATTGCCACCGGCAGAAAAAATTTGTCCTGGAACAATAGAGATGCCGTACTTCATGGCCTGCTGATACAATCTGTATCCATCCATCTCCTTATCCATTTCTACCCAAAGCACAAAGCCACCTGCAGGACGACTCAATTTTACCTGGGAGGGGAAAAAATCGACGATGGCCTGAGTGTAACGCAGGCACTGCGTGTGAAGCGATTTGCGTAATTTCTTCAGATGATATTCATAGCGGCCGATGCTGAGAAAATGCGCCATGGCTACCTGCGTAATCGTGGTTCCTGAAACCGTATGCATCAATTTTATTTGTTTCAGTTTTTCTGTAAACTGTCCGGGCAAACACCATCCTACCCGATAGCCCGGAGCCAATGATTTGGACAAAGAACTGCAATGAAGAACCCATCCTTCTGTATCAAAACTTTTGCAGGTTTTGGGCCGGTGCCTGCCAAAATAAAGTTCACCATAGATATCGTCTTCAATTAATGGAATTTTATGACGGGTGATGAGCGATACCAGTTCTTTTTTCTTTTCATCAGGCATGCAACATCCAAGCGGATTGTTGAAGTTGGGAACAAAGAGACAGGCCTTAACATGAAATTTCCGGATAGCTTTTTCCAGGTAATCCAGGTCGGCGCCCGTCACTGGGTCGGTGGGAATTTCAAGTGCTTTTAATCCGAGACTTTCTATCACCTGCAAAACTCCAAAATAGGTGGGACTCTCAATTGCTACAGTATCTCCCTGTTCGGTCACTGTCTTTAAACACATCACCAACGCTTCCATGCATCCTGCGGTGATCACTACATCTTCCGCCCTGATCTTTCCATTCCAGTTAAAGGCCAGCTTTGCCACCTGTTTTCTCAGTTCTGCATTTCCCTGGATATCTTCATAATTCAGGCAATGATATTTGGAAGATCGAAGTGCATGTACCACAGATTTATTGATCTTGGCAGCCGGAAGCCATTCAATCTGCGGTACTGCTACGGAAAAATTGATCAGATCTTCTTCTCGGATATGACTGAAAACACTGGCGATCATTTCCCTTGTACTGACCTCGTTCACCACAGGCGAAGTGGATCCTGTAGTAGGCATAGCAGGAAATCTTCTGTTGTTGAACCGCACATAATACCCCGACTTTGGTCTTGATTCAATAAGACCTTTTCCTTCAAGGTGATAATAGGCCTGGAATGCAGTGCCCATGCTGATTCCATACTCTTCACTCAATAACCTTACAGAAGGAAGTTTGTCGCCGATACGCAGAATTTCTTCCTGTATCATTTGTTCAATGCCTTCAGCCACCTGAAGATATTTGTGCTCTTCTTTATGAACCATAGTTCGCGCCATAAAATCTGATATAGTCAAATTTAACGAATCTGCATCTGTTCTAACCTGGATTTTTTTTGTTATTTAGTGGGATTATTGGTGAACTGTTTAATCGAGGATTTGCGGATTGCGGAATTGCCAGGATTTCTTTTAAGAAAAGTTTTAAGATGGAAGAGGTTGTCATCAGAGAAATTTTCATAGAGTTTTTGTGATACAAATTGAGCATCGATAATTATTAATCACTATAGTTTACAACCAACAGCCAAAAGCAAATAGCCAACAGCTCTTATTCACGCTTAAATCAATTTTATGCAATTAGTTGACACCATTCGCATCCAGAAAGCAAAATATACAAGGTTACAGGATGCAGACCTCGACCAGCTGGAATTTGGTCAATACGTATCAGACCATATGTTCCTTTGTACTTATGAACAGGGTGCGTGGAATAATCCGCAGGTGATTCCATTTCAGGACCTGACTGTTTCACCAACGGCGCTTGTACTTCACTACGGCCAAAGTGTTTTTGAAGGCATGAAGGCTTTTCGCATGAAGGATGGAAGCGTCAATATTTTCCGGTTGCAAAAACACCATGAGCGTTTCAATCGATCACTCGATCGCATGTGCATGCCTGCCATTCCTTTCGAATTGTTTCAATCGGCTTTGCAGGAATTGGTGAGGACCGACAGGGACTGGGTTCCCGGAAAAAAAGGAAGTGCTCTTTACCTGCGCCCATTTGTGTTTGCCACAGAAGCACGCTTTGGTGTAAAGGTTTCGGATGAATACAAATTTGTGATCATTACTGGGCCGGTTCCCCTGATGTATCCGCGTCCGATTAAAGTAAAAGTGGAAAGAAATTATATCCGCGCAGCCAAAGGCGGAACGGGATATGCCAAATGCGCCGGAAATTATGCTGCTGCATTCTATCCAACCCAAATCGCAAAAAATGAAGGATTCGATCAGATATTGTGGACCGATGCTTCTCAACATGAATTCTTTGAAGAATCAGGCACCATGAACCTGATGTTCGTCATCGATGGCACACTTCTGACACCACCTTTGTCGGATTCCATTCTGGATGGCGTAACAAGGGATTCTTTATTGCAGATAGCGAGAGACAGGGGTATTCCAACAGAGGAGAGACCCGTTAGCATTACCGAACTGCTCATGGCATTTAAACAGGGAACAGTATCTGAGGTATTTGGCGTGGGTACTGCAGCAGTAGTTGCGCCCATCTCGCATATCGGCATTGACCAGGAGATTTTTCAGTTGCCAGATTATTCAGAAAACCAGATATTCCAGCTTCTCCGGCAGGAATTAGAAACCATCCGAACCGGTGGGAAGGAGGATGTTTATGGATGGAATCATGTTATTGATTAGGTACGGGGTATTCGGGTGGGAATTAGGAATTGGGAATTAGGAATTAGGAGAGACATGGTTTTTATGAATCAATAGTAATGGCTGATAGCTGGAAGTCAATATTAGAAAGTATTGAGGATTGATGCCTTTAAAATGAAAATTGATAATCACCAATCCAATGCTGATTTCTAAGTTCTGCCGAACGACGTCTGAGGACTGACGTCCTTAATAGCGATTGACATAAAATTCGTAGTCTCTGATTCTATTATTAACTTGATCGCAAAATTTGATTGCCATGAAACGAATTCTTGCTTTTCTAACTGTTTGCGGCCTTCTCACGATGAACATTTCCGCTCATGCCCAGGACGATAAATCAAAACGTCCCAGCCCTCCTGCCAAAGTCACACAGACTATTAAGTCGGGAGCAACCATCACCATTGATTACAGTCAGCCAGGACTCAAAGGAAGAACCATTGGATCAACGGTTGAACCTATGAAGGGAAAAATTTGGCGCATGGGAGCCAATGAGGCCACGGTGTTTGAAACCAATAAAGATGTAACCATTGAAGGACAAAAGCTCCCTGCCGGAAAATATTCCCTCTGGGGACTTTGGGGCGATGATGGCTATACCCTGATTTTTAATTCGGCCTATAGCATATGGGGTACACAGCACGATGAGAATAAAGACAAGGATGTATTGAAAGTGGTTGTTCGTCCGCGTACTACCAAAGACTCGCAGGAAAGACTGACCTATACCATCGATAAAAACGGAACTGTTACCATGCGTTGGGGAACGATGGCGATAGATTTTCATGTTAAATAGTTTAAGAGACTCAGGTATTAAGGTAATGGGGTAATAAGGTATTAAGTGGAATTGCCTCCTTCGCTATCGCTACGGGCCAGAGAGGAATTAGGAATTGGGAATTAGGAATACAACAGGTTTCTATGAAATCATCAGTCCCCGCCCGAACGTACCGTTCGGTACGGGCAGGCCTGAAATCTTTCCTTAATCCCTGTATCGAAGGTAATCCGTGATAAATCTTTTCCCAGTTTGCTGGAACTTGCATCCGGTAGGCTGGGAAATTTTTTTAGGCCCTCTTCATTAAAAAATAATCTTTCTTCATTGGTTTGCTGCTGCATTTATTTTTCTGCCGTTTGATGTCGTTTTCTATCTTCTATCCGTAGAGATCAATGAATAAATTGCTGAATCAAGAAAATTTCCACGGAAAAAATAATTTTCCCGAAAGTAAGCTTCCCGCACAAACCCCGACTTCTCCAGGAGGCGAATCGAAGCTCCGTTTCCTGGATTTACGTTGGCTTCAAGACTATGCAAACCCAGTTGATCGAATCCAAAATTAACGATCACGCGAAGCGCCTCTGTCATCAGTCCCTGGTTCCAGTAATCAGGGTGAAGGGTATAACCTATTTCCCCGCGGTGATTGACTTTGTCGATGCGCCAAATACCGGAATACCCAATCATCTTTTCATCATTTTTCAAACTGAGCGCCCAGGAATAACCTGTGCCTTCCTTTCCTGAATCGCCAATTTTATCTATCAGCGCTTCTGCTTCTGCAACGCCGCTCATTTTTTCCCTGTCCAGGTACCTCATGATGAGGTCATGAGAACGAAGTAGCCAAAGTTCCGGGGCATCTTCGCGTTTGATCTGGCGCAATGACAGCTTTTCGGTCTGCAATTCGGGATAAGAAATTAAAAAGGAATGAAGCATGGAGGTTGTTGATAAATTGAAGATACGATGAGAAAGCAGG
This sequence comes from Flavisolibacter sp., assembly GCA_045805145.1. Taxonomy (GTDB): domain Bacteria; phylum Bacteroidota; class Bacteroidia; order Chitinophagales; family Chitinophagaceae; genus Flavisolibacter. Next base: position 16,033 of record JBJMLU010000103.1, read on the forward strand.
TATTGGGAATTGGGGTATTGAGGTATTGGGGGACTAAGGTATTGGGTGGAATTAGGAATTGGGAATTAGGAATTGCCACTTACGCTAAAGCTTCTGTGGCCAAAGAGGAATTGGCGAGAGAACGGCTTTCTATGAAATCATCAGTCCAGTAATCCTTTTAATCAATCCCCGCCCGAACGTACCGTTCGGTACGGGCAGGCGTGAAATCCAACTTTAATCACCGCCCGTACCGAGCGGTACGTTCGGGCGGGTGTGAGATCCGTGTTCCGAACTGCGTCTATGCTTGTCCGTAAAGCGAGGGGCAGGTGGCCTTCGTTTAAAGAGATCGGCAACAGTGATGCTACAGCGGAAAGCACAGGACGGCCCAAAATCTTGCTTGAGGATTAATTCTTTTAAAGGCTATGCGAGCTGAGGAAATACATGCCCTGTAAGCGGGAGAATCAGACCCAATACGGTTCTTCTACCAAAAGAAGAAGAGAGAAATTGTTGCAAACCGGAGTTTAGAACAAGGTTTTTTGCCTTCCCCATCAGTTATGGCATATTTTTTTATTCAGTATTCTAAACAGCAGGTATGAAAAAAATATATGCGGGCATTCTTTCTATGGTGATCAGCACCCTAGTATTTGCCCAGGAAAAGAGTACAGATATCAATGTGGATGTCAATAAAAATGGTGGCAACTGGTATGCTTCACCCTGGGTTTGGGTGGTAGGAGCAGCCGTGTTTATTCTTCTTCTTGTAGCTCTTACCAGCGGTGGAAGAAGCAGAAGCGACGGTAGTGGAGAAAAAGTAACCGTTACCAAAACGGTCCGTCGCGATACGGATGTGTGAGGTGGTGAATGGTCAATGGTGAATGGTGAATGAGGCCAGTCGTCAATCGTGAATAGTGTTCGTGCATGCTGAATAGGCAATTCGGTTTTCGTAAAGAGAGTTGTTTAACCTGGTGGCACCCTTAGTCTATTGAGAGATTTTTTCAGTTAACCTGAATTTAATCTCTCAATATTTTTTTTAAAAGAACAAATGCATCTCTACTCTCATTCAAGCGCCATTCATGCTAAAGATTAGAGAGTAAGACACTATTCACTATTCACTATTCACTATTCACTTTTCACTATTCACCACCTCACCATTCCCCCGCATCTTCTGATTTTGCTTTCTAAAAATTCTTTTTCCTTCCTGGTGGGAGCCAGTGATTGCGCGGTTTCAAAAAATTTTCTTGCAAGTTCTTTTTCATTAAGCTCCAGATAGATCTCACCAAGAGAAGTGTGATAGAGATGATAGGATTCCAGTCCCCTTATCTCCAACAATTGCCTGATGGCTTCTTCTTTTCCAAGAGCATATGCAGCAGCAATGGCCTTGTTCAAGGCAACTATTGGAGTGCCTTTGAGCGCATAGAGATGTTCGTATAAAAAATAGATGCACTTCCAATCGGTAAGTTCAAAAGAAGATGCCGAAGCATGTTGAGATGCGATTGCTGCTTCAAGATGATAGGCTGAAGTATCATCAGTTTTTGATACACTGGATTCCAGATAACCAAAGCCTTTTTCCATGAGCGGCCGGTACCATTTCTTTCTGTCCTGATATTTTAATAAAATTATTTGTCCATGGTCGTCTGTACGAACATTGAGGCGGGAGGCCTGGAAACAAAAAAGGGAAAGCAGGGCCCTGGTACGAGAAAGATTCGTAACAGGGTTTAGAGTGAGTAAATAATTTAATCGCATGGCTTCTTCGCACAATTCTTCGCGTATAAAAAGATCGGGATGCGCAGACAGATATCCTTCGTTGAACAAGAGATAAAGCGAAGCCAGAACGGTATCAATTCGAAGTGGTAAGTCGGCTTTTGATGGAAGATCGAGCTCAATTTTCTCCGCCCTGATTTTTTCTTTAGCCCGGTAAATTCTTTTGGTGATCGCTTCTTCAGAAGTGATAAATGCCCGTGCAATTTCTCCTGCACTCAACCCGCATAAAACTTTCAGGACAAATGCAATTTGCGATTCCGGTGCAATAGAAGGATGACAACAGGCAAAGATCATCCGCAACTGACTGTCCTGAATTTCCTGTTCCTGAAAAAGATGATCCATCACCGGATCCAAAGTCTGCTCCGACCGAAGCAGGTAGCTATATTGTGGAGCGATCTCCCTGAATTTTTTTTCGCGGCGCAAATAGTCAATTGCTTTATTCTTTGCTACCCTGTAGAGCCAGGCAGAAGGGTGCTGCGGAATGCCTCCGTAACTCCAGCTGTTCATGGCTTGCACCAGGGTGTCCTGCACGAGATCTTCGGCAAGCTCCAGATGTTCCATTCCCAAAAGCCGGCTTAGTACAGCCACCATTTTTCCTGATTCAAGGCGAAAAAGGCGGTCCAGTGTCTGGTCTATGATCTGCTGCTGCTGCAAGACATAAAAATAGTTGATAGTTGACAGTTGGTGGTTGGTAGATGGTAGATGGTAGATGGAGGTTGGTAGTTGATAGATGAGAAAGAGATGAGAGAGGAAGGAGGATTGATTACAGAGACTGAGGGTAGATGTGAGGAAAGAGAAATTCAAGGAGCCAAAAGGAAGTTTCAGGCATTGGCAGACAAAACGTTTGGGTTATGCCTGCCTTTACCAAAAGCTCCTGGATGCTCTTCCCTCGAAGCTCGCAACTCACAGCTTAAAACTATTCCGTTTCGGCTTCTCCCCCTTTCTCTTTCTTCTCTCTCATCTCTGCCTCTTGCATTTACATTTTCATGACCTGTCTTACCTGAATGGTTCCCCCGTATTCGTAGTCAGGATAGTCATCACAAATAGAGACCGCCTCGTTGATATCCTTCGCATTTACGATGAAAAAACCGCCAACAACTTCTTTGCCTTCGGTAAAAGGACCATCGGTTACCGTTTTCTTCGGCCCCTTGATCAATTTACCTCCGGGTGTCAGGGGTTCACCAGCAACATATTTCCCCTGCTTGTTCAGTTTTTCGATCCAGGCCATCCATTTACCCATATGCGCCTGCATGTCCTGGGGCGACTGGCCGGGGTCGGCACCGCCCTGAAAAATGAGCATGAACTTTTCCATAATTGATTGTTTTGATTTTGAATAAAACGAATGAGAAATGAAAACCGGACAATTGGATCTGGAATTTCTTTCTGGCTTTTTAAAAGTTAGCTAATAATGAGCGAAGGAGGGAGAAAGTAAAAGACAAGGAGAAGTTTCCATGATGAAGAGAGCTCTGCTTTGGTGGTTCATTAATTTAATATGAACAAATTGTTAAGCCGGTTGTGGGGAGCAGGATGTTTGTAAATTTCGCAACCTTAATCTTTTATTTATGAAATGGATCTTGTCTTCCTCGGGCCCTACGATACAACACTGGACTTTATTGCACGGATCTCCACTGATGGAACTGACATTTAATTCCTCAACACAGTCCGTACGACTGATCACCGGTGTACGTAGGGTGTTTATGCTGGAACAGACAGGCATGTTCCGAAACAGGATTATTTTAAAAACAGAATACAGCATTCCTGTGGGGCAGATACATTTCGTCAGAAATAATCAGGCAGGTGATATATTGATCGGGGATGAAAAATTTTACTTCGAGATTAAAGAAGGTATAGTTTATCTGCGCGATCGCAATCGCAAGGTTTTGGAGCACTACCAATTGGAACTTCAAAATGAAGAACTCGAATTATCTGCGTTAATATTCGGTTCCGCACTTTTTTTTCAGAGTGCATATGCAAAAGCACCGCAATTGATAGCTCTTTAAGCTGTATCAGTTGCTGATATCATCGCATAATTTCTAATTGAATAGTGCGAACGCGGGTTTCCGGAAGATGAATTCAATCACAAATAAACAGAGCCATTATTACGCGAGTGTAATGAGAATATTATTGAATCATGATGGTTTATCCATGGTCTAAAAAAAAGCCGCTGTCATTGAACAGCGGCTTTATAATGAGATAGAGAATTAGAAATTAAACTTCAGACCCAGCTGACCCTGCCAGCGTGAATTCAAAGGATCAATGGAATAATACTTACCTGTGAGTCCTGTTGGCTTAACATAGTTGAACGTAGGAACATACCCGCTTGAAGGAGCACCAGGTTTCTTGCCATTTGCATCATTCACAAACTGGAGGAAGTTGACTGTATAGTTATTGAGATTGGTAACAAAATAAATATGGCCCCAGCTGTTGTTCAAAAGATTCAGCACATTGAACACGTCGAAACTAAGTTGAAGGGATTTTGATTTATCTGTCTTGCTCAATTTGAATTCATGCATCAATTTAAGATCAAACTCCTGGTTCCAGGGAGTGCGTAAGGCGTTCCTTTCGGCGTATTGCCCTCTCACTGTTTTCAGATAAGAATCGCTTTCGATCAAATTATTGAGGTCGGCCCACTGTTGCGCGGCACTATAGACAACGGTTCCATTGCTGTTCTTTTTGTCGGCCAGATGAATGTCAGACTCGTTTTTCGGAATATAGGGCAATGATGCATTGGACCCACTCGCAAAAGGCGCCGACTGGTAAATAAGACTGTAAGGACTTCCCGACTGTGCTGAATAGAAGAACGAAAGCGATGTGGTGTTCCTATTATTCCACATCAAATTGCCCGACCAAGTAGCAACGATGCGGTGACGAAGATCAAAATTGGAGTAAGCCAAACTGGAATTACTCGGAACGATTGAAGGGTTGACATTAAAACTGCTTTCCCATGAATTACGGATTCCATTGGTAACATCCTTGCTCATTCCATAAGTATAGGCAACACTCCAATTCATGTTGAGTGTGTGTGTTCCCATCCTGAGGTTGTTGACGAAATCGCTGATTTGAGCAGTCAGGTTGTATCTGTATCCTTCGCTGGTATTGGTGAGAAAATAAACATTGGAATAGGAAGAATTATATTTTCCGCCTACATATACCGGGGTTTTTGTAGGACCAGTTGAAAAATACTGAACGGAATCCTTCAGATTGATCTGCTCATATTTTACATCCCAAATGGTTTTGGTGAACATGGCATCAAGCGTTAGTTTATACCCCTTTCCAAAACGGATGTCCGTAGCGATGTTGCTTCTCCAGACTGTTGGGAGTTTGAAGTTGTTGTCAAACACATCGATTTCTTTGGTGTTCGCTTTATTTCCCGCGTTATACAGTGCGCTGTATTTCTGAACCGTATCCTTCAACCCATAAGAAGTGATGGCAAGAGGAATGGTTGTTCCCGCAGGAATATTGTTCCAGTCGATATTGCCATATGTGCCACCATTGAGTGTGTAAGCATATCCATACCAGGCAAATGGCACTCTGCCTGTAAAGATTCCTGTTCCGCCTCTGATAACAAATCTTTGGTTGCCTTTCACATCATAATTAAATCCCAGCCTGGGTGACACCGTTAGTCTGGATGGCAGTTGACCTGTTAGTTCGCCAAACAGTGTATTGCTGTATGTGGGATTGGATGAAACATAATGAGGATTGCTATTGGTAGAATTCAGGCCCGGGTCCAGGTAGGGCTGATTGCCTACGAGTGAATAATCAAAGCGGAGTCCGGGAGATAATTTGAACTTGTTGCTAAGCGAAATTTCATCCTGTGCATAGGCGCTGAGCAATCCAATCTTAAAGGGGTTGGGAGGATTGTTGTAAATATAATTCCTGTCATTGGGCAATTTTGGATCGATGGTGAATGCTCCTCTGATCCGCGAAGGATTATCCACCAGAAAACTGTTCAAGCCTCTTGAATATTCAACCCTTCCATTCCATGAATTGATAAATCCATAAGTGAGATCGTAAAATTCGTTGTGAGTACCGAAAGTGAATTTGTGAATGCCTTTGTTTAGAATAATGTTATCGCTTAGTTCGATGGTGCTTTGTCTGAGGTTATAGATAGATGCTTCTCTCCAGGTGCCCAGCGTAATTCGTCCGTTATCTATATCCATATAAGGTGCAAGCGGCTCAGGAAAATCCCTGTATTCATGAACATTGATATAACTGATGTTAAATAAATTATTGAGTGTGGGGCTCAGTCTTGTTTTCAGTTCAGCGGTGAGGTTCACGTTATTGGTATGCTGTGTAAAATCGTTCGAACCAAACTGAAAATTGGTTGAGGAGCGTTCCAGATTATTTCCGAGACCGTTGGTATAAATACCACGAAGAGTTAGTGTGTTTTTAGGGCTTAAGTTAAAATCGAGTCTTGCAAATAATTTATCGCTGTTCGTAAAGATCTTGTATAGTCCCTGGTAGCTTCCCGGGTCATAGTTATACTTGGTTTTCAGATAGTCGGCAATTTGCTGTCCTTCAGCAAGCGTCATGGCAGCTCCCGGGTCGCCGGCGTTGTAAAAACTTGGCTCCTGTCTTCTGGTTTGTTCGAAGTTGACGATAAAGAATGCCTTATTCCTCACAATGGGACCACCGAAAGTAGCTCCATACTGATAGTCATGAAAACCAGAACCGATGCTTGTTTTCAAACCGTCTACACTTTTCCCAACAAGGGCCTGGCTTCTGCCATATCCATAAAGCGAACCATGAAAATCGTTGGTACCGCTTTTGGTTACTGCATTGATACTTCCACCTGTAAAGTTTCCCAGCTTCACATCATAGGGAGCCAGTTGAACCTGCACTTCCTGAATCACGTCCAGACTGTAAGGATTGGTTCTTGTTCCTGATCCTGCAGTACCCGATTGACCTTGTCCGCTTACACCGCCTGCCGAATTACTGAAGCCAAATGCATCGTTGTTGATGGCGCCATCGAGGGTTACATTATTGTACCGGAAGTTGGTTCCTGCAAATGAATTGTTGTTCGACTGCGGCGTGAGTCGGGTAAAATCGCTCAGGCTTCTTCCTAGTGTGGGAAGTGTGGTTATTTGTTGTCTTCCTAGTGTTAAGCCACTCGAAGCCGGACGACGCGCTGTTTGCACCACTACTTCCTGCAAACTGTTTTCACTGTTCTTCAGGTCTACATTCAGCTCCGAATTATTGCCCAGGGAAAGATTTAGGTTTTCGAATTTCTGGTCTTCATAACCAACAAAAGAAATGATGATGGTATAGGGGCCGCCGGGCTTAAGATTAGGGATCACAAAGAAGCCCTTGTTGTTGGTTTGACCTGCGGCCTTGCTTCCGGTGGGTTCATGAACAAGTGAAATACTCGCACCGGCAACGGGAAGTTTTTTTACATCTGTCACCAGTCCACTGATTGTGGCCGTGGTTTCCTGGGCCTGAAGATGCAGGCAGGACATGGTAAGTGTGGTAAAGAAAAATGCAAACAGGGTTAATAGGCGCATGCGAATTATTTTGCGCAAAGGAATAGCGCCCATGTTACTTCAGGGTTACCCCAATGTTACGGGAAGGTTATGGAATGATTTTTTCGGGGGGTAACCTTATAGGTCTTATAAACCTATAAGGTTTACATATATGTTACTAGTATACTATAGTATAAGACCCTATTTTCCGAAAACAAAATAAAAGGTAACACGATACACCAAATCATGGTCCCGGAAAGAGGAGCCGCTTAGGCTTTCGTTCTGGTTGGTATAACGCTCATACCAGATATTGGGCATCAGGTGAACGTTCGGAACCACTATGAAATCAAGTCCCGTTGTGATGAATAATTCCTTGTTGTTTGGATCAAGGTTCGACTGGAGCGCATGATAGATGGTACCTCCCTTGCCATGATCTGTGTAGGGATTGAACTGGTCGGCGCGGGCAAAAAACCGCAGCCTGTTTTTCACCAGCATACCATGAACAAACAAAGAAATACCTCTGGATCTTCCACTCAATGTATCGGTAGGTGGCGTTCCCAGGATTGAGGGCGGGAAGACCGTGTAATCAGACTGGTTGTTCTGCGAAAAAGCTTCAATTCCCACGCTCAATTGCGGACTCGAATAACCAACGAAGATCTTGAAGATGCTTTTGGAATGATGAAAGCCTTCCTTCCAGTTCAATCGTTCATAATCCGAATAAAGATCCACAATCAGTTTCTTGTTCAGGAATTTCGCATATACATCACCGTAAAAACGTTTGAACCGGTCATTTTCCGGCCTTGAGCCCGTTCCATTTCCTACCATGATATGATAGCCCAGATTACCAGACGCAGGATCAAACTTTCCCTGGAGAGCCAGACCCAGATCAGTAGAAGGATTCCTTCTGATATCAAGCATGGTCCTTTCGATAGGACGGTAACTCCAAACCGGATCGGAAGAATAATTATAAGTAGGCGTGTTCGATTGTCCAATGATCAAATCTGTTCCTTTCCAGATATTCTTCCACCTCAGGTTGGCCAGCTTAATATAAATACTGAGCTTGTTATCAATCAATAAGTCTCCTGAAGTGGATCCGGATGAAAGCACCTGGTTGTCTTCTGCAGCCAGCAAAACTTCTGCACTAAATTTCGGATGAAGTTCATATTGATATCCCAGGTAGATTCTGCGGATCTGAAAAGCATTGCGGCCCTGTTCAATTCCCGAATACTGGTTGGATCCTCCCCGGTTCTGGGAATCACTGTGCGCTTTGTAGTAATAATCACCAAATGCCAGTCCCCATAATTTTCCACTGGGTTTAAAGCTGCTATCAGCAGTTTGACTCAACGCTGTTTGGCAAAACATGTTCCCCGTCACTATCAACATACAGCTGATGATCCTGTTCATATGCTCTTCCTGTTGATTTTATCCATGTAATTGCTTTCTAGCACGGTTTATGAAACCTGCAATATTAAGTTATTATTAATTCTTTGTTAATGAGGACCCCCGGAACAATTTAACCTATCTTCTCTCAACATAAAAAGTACCAAATGAACAAATTTGCTCGATAAAT
>JBJMLU010000104.1:0-4376 GCA_045805145.1 Flavisolibacter sp.
AAAAGTGATCTTGTCGGGAGCAGTTTCATACATCCGGAAATTGCTCGTTAGGGCACTGTCTTGAGAGCTTACAAGAAGAATTACTTGGATTAAAAGATTCAACATAGGTTATAGAATTAAAAAGACTTTATTAATCAGGAATTGTTTTTCTGACCAAAATTGACCAGGTTCTGTAGTAACTCAATTATTTTTTACTGGCCATTGACTATTTTGTCCAACTACATGTTTTACGCCAAGGAATCAAAATCAACCCCAATAGGCAGCTTCCTGACAGCTTCTTTGTTCTGGAAGTTTTTGTTCCAGACTCAATATGCTCATATTTATCAACTTTTACAACCACACCCTGAATGGTTTAAAGTTTTAAAAATGTGAAATTTTGGAAAACCTGCTTCCATGTTAGCCCAATAGACCGAATTTTTTAAAACCGTTTTACTGAATTAATTCCGTTTGGAATTGTATATTAGACTCAACGCTCTGTCTTATGAGTCGATTCTTGTTAATCCTGCTATTGCCTGTATTTGGTTTTTCCCAACAAAAGAAGGATACAAAAATCATAGTATCTTCTTCCGACACAGTCAACCTTGTCAACCGGATCGCAATTGCTTTTATTGAAAAGGGATACTCCATAGATCAGAAAGATCCAACAATCGGATTTGTGGCCACAGGCGAGAAGCCCATGAAGAATTATGCGGCATCAACAAAAATAAGAGCAATAGTCAAAGTTGATACAATTACATTTACCTCTTTCCTAGCATTGGATGTCGAAGTAAATATTGCTGGCGTAAAGATGGCACGAACATTTGACCCGGTCTTCCACGCTACAGCCAAAGGAAACTTAAACAGGAAAGCTTGGGATGAAATGGAAGAAATCGCAACACAGTTTGGATCGGTCACATACGGGAAATAGATATTAAAATCACAGACCTTAATTTCATTCTTTCAGCATTTGGAGCAGTGATCGTTAACGCTATCGGACTGGCAAGTGCTGAATTAGGAGCAAATCGAAAAGTGAAAAAATTTAGGTCACTCTACTTGACGTTATAAAATGAATTTCCCTCACAGCATTCAAAACCTGTGTAAAAATTCGGCGCCCAAATCTTCAAAAATCAAATCATGAGGAACAAAAAATGCTAAAACAAAGTAAAAAATAATACAACCAAAGTAAGAACATACTCGCTGAAAGCCTTTCCAGCCTTCACTTGAAGAAACAAAAAAACCAGCCGTGAGACTGGTCCTGTACCGCGTACGGGATTCGAACCCGTATCACCACCGTGAAAGGGTGGTGTCCTAGCCCTTAGACGAACGCGGCGCTTTTGGGGTGGGCAAAGATAGGCCCACCCCCTATCGCTACCAAAATTTTTTAAACAAAAATCCCTCCGCCAAAGGCGAAGGGACGGGTAAAGGATCAGAGATCCATTTAGTTTTTCGCAATGTCAAACTTGCGGAAAATGGTCTTCACGCCATTTTGAATTTCCTTGCTGGTTAAATTACGGCTGTTCACTTCATCAGTGGTCCAACCTTGCCATACGGTCTTGTCTGATTTCGCATCAATCATGCTGATAGTGATGGTTCCCTCACGAACAGAACGCTGATTGTCATCATAACCCAGGAACTGGGAAGGATAATAAATCGTATTCCAGCGACGCATATAAGGATTGAAGAAATATCGTGTGTAAGGCGTCGTATAAACAGGATTGCTGTCATCCTTCACAGTTTTTTCTACCAACACATCATAACTTAACAAAACGTCTGGACGATGCTTTGATTCCTTCCAGCCGGATTTTGCCAGTTCGGCATCAACTGCCTCTTTGATCTTGCGTTCTGTCAGATCTGACACTTTCGTTTTGGCAGAATCATTCTGATGCGCTTGTGTTTCCACCCAGGCATAGGTATGGTAATTACTGAAATTAACAGTCTTGTCTTTTTCTACATGGGCCACGCCTGCGCAACCTGCCAGCAACAGGCCTGCGAAACCGGCCACCAATAAAGATTTTATCGATCTCATAGACTACTCCTTTGTATTTTATTTGGATACTCTGTATACGCAAAAACTATGCGTTTATTTTAAATAAGATGTGAAAAATGAGAAGGGGATTTGCTTTGTTAAAAAGATTAACAAGGTTTCTTGAAGCTGTGAGCTTAGAGCTATGAGCTGCGAGGCTGTTGGCTGTTAGCTATTGGCTGTTGGTGCTGAATTGTAGCTCACGCAGGAATCGAGTGCATTGATTTAATTCAAGGCAGTCTTTACTACTGATGATAAGTGTTTTTTTGATGGAGAAGTCTTTATGTAGGGATGAAAAAGAATGGAAAAATGTTGATTGAGTAATTGCATACTTCTGTGCAGCCGTTGATTGTAAATTTTACCTTGTACGACTAAGTACACTGTTTAACTGAAAATAATCCTGCATCAGGAAATCAAAACCTGCCTCTCTGCGAAAACCTCCGCCTCCTCCTTTCTCCGCGGTTATCCAGGATTATCCGGCTTTACCATGATTGCCAGAATTCAGGATTTTAAAGATTGAAACGATTGCTGATTTCATAGTTTAAGTGATGATCCCAATTCCCAATTCCTAATTCCTAATTCCCAATTCCCAATTCCAAATTCCCTCTACCACTCCCTCACCCCAATCCTATCTCATAATGCCGCTCAGGAATTTCCACGTCAACAAAACCTTTTTTTACGAGCCGGTTTTTGAAAGCGATCTGCACGTCGTATTCGCCATGAACAAGAAATAATTTTTTTACTTTCTGAGGATCCTGGCAAGCCAGCCACTGGCTCAGGTCTTCATAGTCGCCATGAGCACTCATGCTTTTGATGGCGCCAATCTCGGCGTGCACTTCATGCTGAACCCCGAATATGCCCACTTCCTTTGCTCCGGCCAGGAGTCTTCCACCCAGTGAATTCGGTTCGCAATAACCGGTCATGAGAATTCCATTATGACTGTTCTCGATATTGTTGCTGATATGATGTTTCACTCTTCCTGCTTCTGCCATTCCGCTTGCGGAAATTATCACACAGGGCTCATTTCGATAATTGAGCATCTTCGATTCATCTACAGACTTGATATAATGCAACCCGTTGAACATAAAAGGATCGCTGTCCGACTCCATTACTTTTTGAATCGTCTTGTTGAAATATTGAGGATAATTCTTGATCACACCGGTGATTGAAGTACTCAAAGGACTATCAAGAAAATAATCGAGCCGCGGTAAACGGTTCTCGAGCTCCAACTGGTTCAGTGCGTAGAGTATCTCCTGCGTTCTTCCAAGACTGAAAGCCGGAACAATGAGCTTTCCTTTTTTTTGAATACAGATCCTTTGAATCCATTGAAGCAATATGTCCAGTGAGGTATGCACGTCCTCATGAAGACTGTTGCCATACGTGGATTCCATGACGATATAATCGGACTGCGGAAAAGTTTGTGGTGATTTGAGGATAACATCGCGGTAGCGACCTACGTCTCCACTGAAAGTAAGCTGCTGCATCACTCCATTTTCAGTTACCCGCACATGCACGCAGGCGCTGCCAATAATATGTCCGGCGTCGGTGAACATGGCTTCCACTCCGTCTGTAACTGGAAACCATTGACCATAGGGCTGTTCAACAAATAATCCCATACAGTTTATAGCGTCCTCCATCGTATAGAGCGGTTGTACCAGCGGAGCACCCTGCGCCCTACTTCCCTTGTTTTGATATTTGCTATCGCTTTCCTGGATCTCTGCGGAATCCTCCAACAACAAAGTACTGAGTTGCCGCGTAGCGTCGGTGCAAAAAATCTTACCACTGAAACCTTGTTTGAATAAACGGGGTATCAAACCTGAATGATCAATATGAGCATGGGAGAGGATCATGACATCTACCGACGATGCATCAAATCCAAATTCGCGGTTCAAGGCATCGGTGTCCTTTCCCATGCCTTGAAACATACCGCAGTCGAGCAAAACTTTCTTTCCATTTTTTAATCCTATCATGTGCTTAGAGCCGGTTACGGTACGCGCTGCACCGTGAAAAGCAATCTTCATGTCCAAACATTTAAATGGAAATTTACGATGAACAAGGAGGAATCGAATAAATTCTTCGACTCATTTGCGGGGTTCCATGCAATGATGCAAAGGGAGAAAAGTTTTGAGTAGAGTTTTTTGATGGGTGGTTTGTTTGGGAAATGATTTTGTTTTCATCTGAACTACAGGTTCTTCACTTTACTGTAAGACAGTCTTAGTTCTGGTGCTCACTTCGTTCGCAAGGAGATTGCCGCGCTGCGCTCGCAATGACTTTAAACGGAAAATGCGCTACTGATTACAATTAGCTTCATGGGTGATGGCGTAAGAGAACACTTCAATTAAAAGGACAGCCCGAAATCTATAGTGACTTTCCT
>JBJMLU010000105.1:0-24920 GCA_045805145.1 Flavisolibacter sp.
AGCCTTGCCTCATAATTTGAGGTGTTACTTTATTAATTTGAAGGTGTTACTTACGCAAATAACTAATCAGCATGATCGAAACAGTAATGCATTTTTGATTTGGCGACGTTGCGAGCGAAGGGAGCATCAGGTCTTAGACAGTGCTTGCATTAAAGGCAGCAATAAAAACCGGTAGTGAGCATTGTAGTTTAGGCGTCATTGCGAGCGCAGCGCGGCAATCTCCTTGCAAGCGAAGCGAGCACCAGTCCCCAGGACCGCCTTCAAGTACACTCACAAGCAGTAGGGCCCTCCAAAACAATGAAACCCAAGATCATTCATTCACATCATCGCAAAACTCACAAGACCGTTCCAGCCCCGCCGAGGGCGGGGGAACACAGCGCCTTGAGCATTTTCGAATAAAAGCACCAGGAACATAGGAAACTTAAACCCAATAGGGAACTTCGATCTAAGGACCAAGACCGCCTAGTATATAGCAACATCGAGACAAGTTTTGGGTAACCGTTGTGCCCGCGGCCGACAATCCTCCCGCACATGCGGGATTCGGATTGCCTAGAGTTTTTGCTCCACTTTTGGGGCAATGCCAAAAGTGGAAAAAGAAAAAAACCAACTCCTAAAAAAAGACCGCCTCTAAAAAACTCTCTTCAAAAAATCTAATCAGTAAGGAAGGACTGCCTTTAAGAAATCTCTAATAAAAGAATTAAAAGCACCATGAACAATAAAATTCCTTGTTGGCAAACACATAACAACTGCGTAGCATAAATTTTCTAACCCTTCAAAAAATAAGCAATAGCCGCATTCCTGCTGAAAAAAATATTCACTGCGGAAGCCTCGTATTCTCCCTTAGAAATTACTGTCTTTCTAAGACTGCCTTTTTTCCGGAAATACTTTTTTCAATGAGTGCATTCACATGGTCATTAGCCTGTTGATACAGGATCACCTTAACGCCCTGCTCGCGTGCGAGTGGATCACTCAGCGAATCTTTGACGGTCATGCTTCGGAATTGCTGGAAGACCGAGTCATCACGGTCCGGAATATGGTGTGCGATGAGAATGAGATTCTTTACATCATAATGATCGGGCATCCAAAATAAAAATGAAGCATCATCGCTGTAAACTTCCGGAAGTCCAGCCTCTTTGCGATAAAAATTGAGCGCCGCCGCAAAAAAATAGCCCCTGCAGTAAACCATCGTCTTCGATTTTTCCGAATCCGGAATATTCTGATACACAGCTCCAGCCTTCAATGCGGTTTCCTTCCACCCCACCATGTCAGCAAAATCCTGGGGAAGTGGATGATTCTTCTGATCCTCCCATCGCAGTGCACCGGTTTTTTCAACATGAAGCGATTGATAATAATGTGCCAGTACTTCAGGACGTGAGGTGGCCATGATAATGGGCATGATGAGTATACCAAGAAGCACTGGAAATGTCACAAAAGCAATTCTTAAAAAACGACTTCTTAAAGAAATTGTTTCCAGATAATACGCACCAAATGCAAAGAGTACAGGATATGCACCTGCAGAATAGTAATCCTTTCCGTGAGAAACCAGAAGAATAAGGAGCACTGCAAGGTAGGCCCAGAATAGGGGCCTGTACTGGATTGCAGATCTTTTAAAGCCAGACCAGGCGAGTCCCCACAACCAGATAAAAAAACAGGGAAGGAACATGACCAGTTGTCCCATCAGGAAATTTGCTGGATCAATAAATTGAAGCTGCTCACTTTGAAGCTCCTTCATATGCGTGACCACCGGAAAGCGATGGTTGTACTGCCAAAGGAGGTTGGGAAGAAAAATCAGCAGCGCCAAAGTAAGGGCAAAATAGAATTGCTTCTTTAAAAAAACCTGCCGTTGACGCGTCAGCAGCATAGCAATGAAAAAGGCAAGGACATAAAAAGCGATCGCATACTTGCTCATCATGCCCAGGCCAGCGCTGATGCCAAACAGATAAAGCCACCGGTATTTTTGTGTTTGCACATAGCGTACGATGCTGAAGGAAAGGAGCGTCCAAAAAAATACATCCAGAAAATTCGGATGAAATAGAAAGAACAGTCGCAGGTATCCGGTAAAGACAAAAGGCAGGAAGCAAAGGAAGATGGAAAAATTTTTTCCACCAAGCGATACTGCTATCCTTGCCGTTAGTACAAAGCAGATGGATCCTGTAAGCGAAGGCCAGAACTTGATCCAGAAAAATCCATCACCCAAAAAATGAGTGATCCAGGCAAGCACCGACATCATGGGAGGAACTTCCATAAATCCCCATGCCGGATGTCTTCCTTCGATGAGGTACAGATATTCGTCGCGGTGTGGTTCATAAAACGAATTTTGCAACAGATAGGGAAGAATAAAACGAAGCAGGGCCAGAAAAACGATCACTGTGTTTTGGTGGATTGGCCTTTTCATGGAAAAAAGTTAATCATTTTAAAGTGGTTGAAAGTTGGTAGTTGATAGAAAAAACAGAAAGAGAATTAACTACGGAAAAAGGAGAAAGCAGGGTTAGACCCAGAGGCTTTCATCACTGTTTATTGTTGCTTAAATAATCCACAGATCCCACTCTCAGCTCATCGCTCACAGCTCACTGCTTCGCAATACATTTGTCCAACAGATATCTAAGAATGCAATACAGAAAATTTGGAAGAACGGATCTGATGGTCAGTGAAATTGGATTCGGCGCCTGGGCCATTGGAGGCGGTGCAAAGGTGGGTGAGACAGCCATTGGCTGGGGAAAAGCCGATGATGCGCTTTCTGAAAAAGCCATCCATGCAGCACTGGATGCAGGTATCAATTTTTTCGATACGGCAGATTTTTATGGGCTCGGACATTCTGAAACATTACTGGGGCGCACGCTTACTGGAAAACCCGATTCGCTCATTGCTTCCAAGGTAGGCCATCGCAGCATTGGAGACCAGATTGTATTAGACTATTCGAAAGAATATATTATTCAGGCCTGCGAAGAAAGCCTGAAGCGATTGCAAAGAGAAGCGATCGATTATTATCAACTGCATTCTGCACGGATAAAACACCTGGAGCAAGGCGACTGCATAGAAGCCATGGACCTTTTGAAGCAACAGGGAAAGATCCGCTACTGGGGACTTTCACTCAATACATTTCAGCCGCAACCGGAAGGGGAATTCCTGATGCAAAACCATGCGGGTGACGGCTTTCAGCTGGTGTTCAATGTGATCAACCAGCGCGCCGATGAACTAATCAGCCAGGCGTCCGAGCAAGGTTATGGAATCATCGCCCGCATGCCCCTTCAGTTTGGATTGCTTACGGGGAAATTTTCATCCAACACAAAATTTTCAGAAGATGATCACCGGAGTTTCCGGCTCACGCCTACCATTATGCGCAAATCGATAGAAGTCCTTGAAGAAAAGGTGTGGCCGATTGCGCAGTCCGGACGCATGACTAAAACCGAGCTTGCCCTTCGTTTTATTCTCACACATCCTGGTGTGAGCACGGTCATTGCAGGCATCCGTACTCCGGAACACGTGGCGAGCAATACCAGCAATACAAGCAAACTCCAGGACATCCATTACCGCTACCTGCGATCGCTTGCAGGGCAGGACTGGAAGCCCATTATGGAGTTGATGGAAAAGCAAGGCTAAAAATTAAATGCAGCAAGGGCCTTGTCAATTCGGTCAATGGTCTCTTCTTTTCCCAGCACTTCAGCGATCTGAAATACCGGCGGGCCAAATTTTCCGCCCACCAGCATCACACGCAAGGGCAGTTGCAATTCGCCCGGTTTGATGGAAGATTGTTCTGCAATTTGTTTGAATAACGTTTCGAGTGAAGAAGAATTCCAGCTACTGATAGAAGCAATGGATTTGGAAAAAGACCAAAAGAAATTTCTTTTTTCCTCACTCCATTTCATTCGAAAGGCAATGGTATCGTATTCGAGTGGAGCCTTAAAAAAGAAAAAGCTGTGTTCCCAAAAATCACTGAGCAGGGTGCAACGGTCCTTCACAAGCAGGAGCACATTGTCAAAATATTTATCGTCCTGTATGGACAGTCCTTTGTCTGAAAAATTTTTTTTCACCTGGTCTCTGTATCTGGAAGGCGGTAGTTTTTTGATCCATTCGTGGTTGAACCATTTTGCTTTTTCAAAATCAAACCTTGCTCCACCCTTGTGCACTTTTTCAATGGAAAATTTCTGAGTCAGTTCTTCCAGGGAAAAAACTTCCTGTTCGGTTCCATCATTCCATCCGAGCATCGCGAGCATGTTGATGAATGCTTCCGGAAGAAATCCCCGCTCACGAAATCCTTCAATCAGTTCTCCTGTCTTCGGATCTTTCCAGTTCATGGCAAAAACAGGAAAGCCATATTTGGCTCCATCGCGTTTGCTTAGTTTACCCGTAGGTCCAAGAATTAGGGGAAGATGCGCCCACTGCGGCATTTGTTCTTCACCAAACAGGTAGCGCCAAAGCAGTACATGTACGGGTGCACTGGGTAACCACTCTTCACCCCGAAAGGCATGGCTGATCTGCATCAGGTAGTCGTCTACCACAACTGCCAGATGATAAGTGGGCATACCATCTGCTTTGAGCAAAACCTTATCATCTACAATGGAAGTATCAAAGCTCACTTCTCCGCGGATCATGTCTGTAAAACTTATTTTTTCATTTTCAGGCATCCTGATGCGGATCACATGGGGTGTGTTCTTTTGAAGAAGGATTTGTGTTTCTTCTGCGTTAAGAGAAAGCGAATTGCGCATTTGCATGCGTACGGTATGGTCATACTGTGGATTGGTATTGGTTTCGGAGCGGAGACGAGTGCGCATTTCATCCAACTCTTCTGCTTTATCGAAAGCATAATAAGCATGACCGTCGTGAACAAGTTTCTCAGCATACTGACGATACAGGTTTTTTCTTTCACTTTGCCGGTACGGTCCGAACTCACCTCCATGGTGAACACTTTCATCGGGTTCCAGTCCGCACCACTTCAGTGTATCGAAAATATATTCTTCTGCCCCGGCAACAAAACGGCTCTGGTCTGTATCCTCGATGCGCAGTATGAATGTTCCTCCCTGCTGGCGCGCAAATAAATAATTATAAAGCACGGTACGAACGCCACCCAGATGCAGACCACCGGTGGGACTGGGAGCGAAGCGAACACGGATCTTTTTTGGCATGACTGCGAAGGTAAAGTAAAGGAGTTAAGGTATTGGGGTATTGAGGTATGGGGTGGAATTGGGAATTTGGAATTGAGAATTTGGAATTAGGAATTAGGTGAGTCTGCTACTATGAAATCATCAAATTGAATAGTTGATAGTTGATAGTTGGTAGTAGGTAGTTGGTAGAAGAAATAAAACCGCGGGGAACACAGAGAGGCGCAGAGAACCGCAAAGATGAAGCTCTATTGCATTTGTCTAATGTGAATAAATAGTAAAAACAAGGTCGCGCCGCAGGCTACAATATGGAAAGCTATTAGCCAACAGCTATCAATCAACAGCTATCAGCTTGCTTTATTACATTTGTTCATGCACCAATATTTCATCAAAACTCCGTGGCTGGTCAAACAGATTTTCTCTTCTTATATCTGGAGCCTGCCTGCGAAAGATGGTGCGGTCTATCTCAGTTTTGATGACGGTCCTCATCCCCTCATTACTCCATGGGTGTTGGATGAATTAAAAAAATTTGGAGCACTGGCAACATTTTTCTGCATTGGAAACAATGTGGTACAATATCCGGAAGTGTATGAACGAATATTGGATGAAGGGCATGCCGTAGGCAATCATACATTTCATCACCTCAATGGATGGAAAACACCGGTAAAAAAATACCTGGAAGATGTATCAAGAGCCTCACAAATTATTGATTCGAATCTTTTCCGTCCGCCTTATGGAAGGATCAAAAATGAGCAGGCCAGGCAAATTTCGTCTGCCATTGGAAATGCTGATGCAAAGATCATTATGTGGGATGTGTTGAGTGCTGATTTTGATTCAGCCTATTCGCCGCAACAATGCTATGCACACGTAGAAGAAAATGTTACGGCAGGTTCAATCGTTGTTTTTCACGACAGTGAAAAAGCATTTGAGAATTTGAAGATGGTATTGCCAAGGACGCTGCAGTTTCTAAAAGCTTCAGGATACCGTTTGAGTAAGATTGGAATCTAATGATTTTTCTAAAAATTAGGGCCTGGGTAGACACCCTGGCCCGTTTTTAATCCGTACCCTATGAAAACTGGTTTAAAGGTATAAACTTTTTTCGAATATAAAATTCAAATTAATTTTCGCAAATTCTTCCTAGTGGGGCAATTCAATCTGGTGCGACTGGCCATTAATTGTGAGCGTGGCATGATAGTCACAGTCTCCGTTTCCATAATCGAGGATCGCCGCCCACTGCGAATTATCAGGAAGGGTTTCTCTTTTTATCCTGATGGTTCCCTGGGAAATCCAGTGACAGGTAAATTTTTTTCTTAGTGGTTCAATGATCTCCGACTGCCATGCGTACAGGCTGGTATTGTGTTGCACCCTTCCATGTCCCGAGCCTTCGATCTTGAATATATCGTCGATGGGTGAAGGAGTAGCATTTCCTTCCAGTTGTGTGATCACCCGATGT
Organism: Flavisolibacter sp.; assembly: GCA_045805145.1. Classification (GTDB taxonomy): domain Bacteria; phylum Bacteroidota; class Bacteroidia; order Chitinophagales; family Chitinophagaceae; genus Flavisolibacter. The sequence continues at coordinate 6,553 of JBJMLU010000105.1, forward strand.
GCTGTCCACTCGGCATAGTTACCGTTGGGTTTGCTTAATTTGGCTTCAGTGACATCGACTGTGAATTGAGTGTGGTTTGAAGTGGTGGTGTTGGTAATTTTGTGGGTACCTTGTACGGAAATATCGTCGATTCGGAACCCATCAAACCTTGTTGTAGCAGACTTGCCGGGTATCGTGAGTCGCCCAGTGTATTCGGTGATGATCTTGCCATATCTGCGGTGGCCGTCGTTACCGGTGCATCCATTTCCAAAATCAACTGTGATCTTTACCGGAAATGGCTCGGGTGCGTTGAGCCGGACGATGGTAACAGTATAGCAGTGAACGGAATCGGTGTGAAGATCTCGCTCGGAGCTGGTGTTTATTCTTCCAAATATTCCGGTGCCCGAGATGCCCACTTCTTCATTTACTCCCATGACATTATCGAATACATCATTGAAAACGAGTTCTGTTTCTGTTTCTGATTCGCTCGATGCCGTGGCAGCTTCTTCTTCCTGACCGGGAGACAAGCTGTTACTGAGCTCTTTTTTACAACCGAAAAGAGCAAGAGAGATGAAAATTCCAGCGGTGAGAAACCGGGCGAGGAGGGAAGTCTTCTTCATAACAATGATTGTGGTTGGGTATGGAGCTAAGAAGGAGAGAATTACAGGAGGTTTAAAGGAATCTTAAAATTATTTCACAGCTTTGTCTTCTTTTTGGAAAAATAAAGATTAAGTGATTGATACCCACACCCATATTTATTTACCGGAGTTCGATAACGATCGCGATGCCGTGATGGAAAGGGCCAGGTCTGCGGGCGTAAACCACTTTTTCCTTCCGGCAATCGACTCCTCCACACATGAAGCGATGATGGGTGTGGAAGCAAGCTATGAGGGTTGCAAGTCCATGATGGGGCTTCATCCCTGTTCGGTAAACCAGGATTTTGAAAAAGAATTACTAGGGGTGGAAGAATGGCTGGATCAGAGAAAATTTATTGCCATCGGGGAGATCGGGCTGGATTTTTATTGGGACCGCACATTCACAGAGCAACAGTTTGAAGCTTTTCACCGGCAGATTGTTCTGGCAATGGATCTGGATCTTCCCATTGTGATCCATTCGCGCAATGCGATCACTGAATGCATTGAAGTAGTGCGCAAGTATCCGGGGCTGCAGGGAGTGTTTCATTGTTTTTCAGGAAATGTGGTGCAGGCCAGACAGATCATGGAGCTTGGTTTTTTTCTGGGGATCGGTGGTGTCGTGAGTTTCAAAAATTCAGGGCTGGACAAGGTGGTCCAGGAGATTGGTCTGTCTCAACTGGTTCTGGAAACGGATGCTCCTTACCTGGCTCCGGTACCTTTCCGTGGAAAAAGAAATGAACCCGCTTATACCAGGCTGGTAGCAGAGAAGATGGCGGCATTGCTGAATCTTACCGTGGAAAAGGTGGAAGAATTAACAACAGAAAATGCAAAGAACTTATTCAAGCTATAGCATCAAACTGTAAATTTGCAGCCCCTTGACGGAAGGAGAGTTGTCCGAGTGGTTGAAGGAGCACGCCTGGAAAGTGTGTATACCTCTAAAGGGTATCGAGGGTTCGAATCCCTCACTCTCCGCCCAATAAAAATGCAATAATTTGTTTTACAAGCTATTGCATTTTTATTTTGAAGGGAGGGAGCAAAAAAGGGAGCAAATTTTTACTGTTTTTGTATAGTGTTTAAGAGCCAGAGCAGCTGACTTAGCAAAGCCATGTAAATGTTGTGCGCTTCACCAGATTTGCATGTCATGGACTGTTTGCCTTGGAGATTCGTTTGGTGATATAAGTTGTTTGTTTGCGATATGCAAACAAAAACATTAGTAGGATTAAGCAACTCAGAACAGTCAACGAAACTCCTGAATCAATGTGACATCGCGATTACACTGATTCTTCCAGTGTCATGCTGTATGATGTTGCAATCGCCTTCTAAAACATTTAAGAAATGGATTATAGCCATTGTTTGTTTTTGCTTTGGTTTGGTTTATCATTTAATCGTCCTCACTGTTTCTTCAGGTTGCGCCATGGGCTTTGTTTCAATCGCAATTTTGGTCATTTTATTAGCAGCCAACGTTTCAGGTATTTCTGCAGTAGTGGAAGTCCGTGTTACGTCAGCTTAAATTTAGTACTAAAGATTAATAGAATTACAACTGTTCAACACTTATTCTTCAGCAATAGCTTAGCCCCGCCATTTTCTACAAAAACCACTCAGGAAAATAGTTTACTAGAACAAAGACGGCTATACAAACAGCTATTGAAATAATGTATTTGCCACGTTTATGAAGAAGAAAGGCGGCTATTAAACCCAATGCTAAAATAATCGCCAAATGCAAATAGACTCTTGATATTTCTTCAAAAGTGTTCCGAGGAATTAAAGGGCCGGCAAAACTTCCTACTGTCAAATAATTGAATGTGTTTACAACAAAAAGATAACCTATAAAAATTAATAAGATTATAGACGTGATTTTTGAAACAGTTGATTGCCTAATAAACATAAAGATTCTGATATATTGCGGTTAACGGTCAGGGCTTGCCGATGTACCGGAAGTCCTTGTTCCGTCAGCTTGGTAAGTTATTCAAAAGCTAAGTAAAGAGCAAATGCTGAATAATTGTTGGTCAGCCGGTATAGCGGCAAACTATTGTTAGCTGCACACGAGTTCAAATTAAATTTGATGAGAAAAATTATTTCTTTTCAAGAATGAGGTTAGAAATTGACGAAAAGATTTGCTCATACCAATTCCGAGATATTCAACACTGCCATCACTTAATTTTACTTTGCCTTGTTTCTGTGCAGGAATATCAATGCTTGAATGAAGCCTGTTACAGGCCATACAAATGTTTATGTATCCAACGATTTTACTTTTGTAGTAATACACAAAACCCAAATGTGGGTCATAACATGCTGCAGGTGCACCCCCGAAAGAACTCTTGCTACCTAATTTTTCGTCCAGATTAGTCCAAGTCTGTTTGTCTAAAAGGATCTGCTTTTTAATGTTTTTAGTAAGTTGTCCATTGTCTTCAACAATAGAACCTCCCTTGCCGTCACTTGGCTCAAAGTCGTACATAATTACTTTGTCAAACTTGAGAGTTAAAAATGGATTATTTGCCTGTCCATAAACAGCAAGTCCAAATAACAACAAGAATATTAATGATAAAATCTTCATTTTATAAACCCTGTTCAATGTGGTTGCAGCTAACGATTCCCGGCTTGGCGAAGTACGGGAATTTGTAGTACGTCAGTCTAGCCATTGGCTAAAGCTATGCAGAATTACTATTGCCCAGATGATGCTCATCTACCCGTATTTTAGCAAACCATTGTTGGCGGTAGTTTTTTTGTCATGCTGTCACCGTCTGCTATAAATTGTTAGCTCGCAACTCAATGCTACAATGAACGATTTTCCGGTGTCAGAAAAACCGAATGCCCTTAGTTCACAAGGTCCTTCTTTGGAAACCAAAATATTTTGTTCATCAGTTGGCGAAAGCAAATATATTTTCTGTACCAGATACTTATCAAATGGCTTGTCGTCAGGCTCTGGAGGTGACAGCATAAGTCTCCAGCCGTCGTTTGTGGTTTTGGGCAGATGGTCTTCGCCGTAAAATCCACAAGTTAAAATATCCGTACTCTCTAAAACGCCAAACCCAGCAATCGAGTTTCTGTCCTGATTAAAACTTTGCCACCAGTCAGTGCCATTGTGTAGTCGCGCAATTTTTTCTCCTGAAATGCAATCAAATATGCCTTGTCCTTGTGCTGATAGAACAATTAAATTGTCTTGTCCTGACGCATACCCAACGTTTTCAAGTCCGCCAATCGCAAAAGTGTTTTTATGCGTCCACATAAGGATTCCTGAAAATTACTGCCAACGGAAAGGGCTTGACGCCGTTGCCATCGAATTTAATGAATGATTTTGGTTTAAACGACCGGCAATGGCGACAAGCCGATGTTATGTGGCGTTTTCGATGAGGCTTTTCAATTCATCTGTACCGTATTCGCTAATGATTTCGATGGATTGGATAGTAAGAAGGTCAAGTTTAGCACCATTATCCAAAAGCCATTTGATAAGTTCAATACTCTTTGTATTTGTTGCAGTCACAATGCTTGTATTTAAAATCATTCCGTTTTCTACATTGATATCCACACCATTAGCAATGGCAAATTTGAGTCCTTCTAATTCATTATTATGAGCAGCATAGTAAACTCCATTGTATCCATAGTAAGAAAAATTAGCGCCTAAAGACAATAAATATTCAGCCGTTTGAATTTGGGAATAAGCAATAGCATTATCCAGAGCTGTGTTAATTTCCGATTGAGTATATCCAATCTGTAATATTTTTTTTAGTTCATCTATATTGCCATCTCCAGCAAAAATTTCTATTTGAGTAAATCTGGATTCTGAATTTATCATAGAAGGAAATAAATGCCACATAACACATAAATATACGAACCACTCGGAGGATTCCTAAAATGGGACCGATTGATTTTCAACTATGCTGATGTCGACTTTTTGAATAGTTATGTCGCCTTTCACAATAGTTGATGCTTTTTCCTTCTCTCTTTACCAGGGGTAGACCCAAATTGTCAGGTATCACAGTGAATTAAACGAATTTTTTTTATTTGCATTGCCTATCTACTTGGCTCAGTATACTGCAAGCTCGGTTGTAGGCAAGTACCAAGGTTATTTGACAAGTAGCCACTTCTATTCTAACTCAGTATCAATATTCATTTCCAAAATTGTTTCCAATTGCGGTTCATCAATAAGCTGCAGGATGATTGTTTGTGTGATCAGTTTACACCTTGCCCGCACCGCAGGATTGGCGTGTCACTTCGTTTGTTGCTTTTACGTCTGGCACTAAACTCTCAATAAGTTGCTGTAGGTTGCCCCGAAATGTATGTTCAGTTGAATTTTGTAGCTTATAGCGTTTGCTTATACTTTCAATGTATTGTTCTACCGTCATTGCAAGAAACGGCTTTTAAATGAGATTGGACCAATAGACAAATAAAGAAGTCGCAGTTTTATAGGTCTATATCAATATTCATTTATAAAAATTGGTTGCAATTGAGATGAAAGTATAGAGGCGACCTGAAAAAACATTTGGAGTTTGTGGTTGATAAGATATAAGTAATCTTAATCTATGATTTTTCTAAAAGTTAGGCAATTATCTGTTTTACAAACTTTCTTGCTATTTCCAGTTCAGGATCATTTATTAAATCTTTTAAAAGAACATACATCGTCTTTACGATCATAGATACTATTATTCTCTAACCAACTTCAGGTGGTGGCAAAAGAAGGATGGATAATTTTGAGAGAACATGTTTGTCCCGCCTCATTTCAGCTCCTGCAACCATTTCTGGGCTGCAGCACGCACGGCATCTGTGGCAGCTTTTCCGGCTCTGAAGGCAAGTTTCCATTCTTTGGGTTTTTTCTCATAATCATTGTTCACAAAATAATTATACTTACCAACTTGTTTGGTCTCTGCATGATAATCCACATCCGATGTGATGTCCAGGATTTCCTGCAATCTTTTTTTGATCAACAGTTGAGGGTTTTCCGGATAGTCTATATTGAATTTTTCAAGTTGGCTTGCATAACTGGTAGTAACCGAATTATTAAATCCCTCCAGCTGACTGACTTTTAATTGTATCGTTTTATTATTGGGATCGTCCAATTGAGTCAATTCCTTGTTCAGGGTTTCAAGCCTGTACGGAACTGCATTTCTTATTTTGGGATTGGTAGAATTTGCATTGGCTTTGGTTTGCTCAATGGCATCCATTATCTTCTGTTTTTCCGCAGCACGAATGGAATCAACGTTGACATGGAATTGGTCCGGAGCCGCCGGCTTGTGCTTATTTCTTTCAAATTCATACATTTTTTTAAATTCCGCGGAGCCAGTAAATTTCTTTGCATATGCCACCAGCTCATTTACAACCGTTACGCGATTACCTGTGATAATGTTCCTGGCATTTTTTGCGCCAGCATATTGAAGGTAATCACTTGTAAGACTTACCTGTATATTGATGTTTGCATCTGATTGGGAGAGACCCAATTGCTTCCACAAGTCATCTGCCATCTTTTTTGTTTTCAGTGCCAGGACAAATGAACAAAGGCACCCGGCAAAAGCAACGAAAAAAAATATGGATAGAAGGCGCGTAAATAATTTTTTCATACCTGTTCGTTTATTTGGTTATTATTTTTCATCGAGCTCTATTCGCAAGCGAAAGAGTGCCTCTGATATATCTGTATTTTGAGGAAACAATTCTTTGCCGTTTAAGGTGGTGTCCAATATGATTTTTTCTCGGTTCCTCAACTGCTCCCTGAAAAGGAAGCTGTAAGGAGAAATGGATTGCATATCACCCATCATATCCTTGGCCTCGTTCATGGCGGCATTTAACTTTGCAAGTTCCTCCGGTGACATTTTTGATGGGTCTTTATTCGCCGGAATCGCTGCTTTTAGTTTCTCTGATTTTTCCTGGATTTCCTGTTCCATCCTGGCTTGAAGGGAAGGGTCGGCCGCATTGGCTTTGACGCGGTCTACGTCGATGAAACACAGTAGGAAGGCAGTGGAAATAACCTGCGCAGGAAGGGGGGTTCCCTGGGCGGTCCAGATCTCTTTTCCGTCCATGGGAGAGAATCCAAAAAAATATGCAGTATCTCTTTCTTCATGACAAAAATCGAGTCGGAGGTTGGCAGGTGCGGATTTCCATTTTCTTGTTCCCGAGTAAGTTGGTGTAATATCTGCCGTTTGCATCGTTGCCTTTTTCAATTCGAACTGCATTCTCGAAGGATCTGGTTCCGTTAATGTCCATTGCAACACACAATTCGAATCAGGGACGGCCCGAAAAAAATTATCGCCAGACATATTTACTCCAATTGTTGCTCCATCCTTTATTAATTCTGCTTTCACGTCAACGGAAACCTTAAAACGATTGATGTTGGCAATTTCCATGAGACTGCGTTCTGATTCCGTTTTGCTCATGCCGAGGAGTTCCGCCATTCGATAAAGACTAACCATCCATTGCATGTTCAGTAAGATTTTATAATCGTAATCTTTCAGCGCTTTGGCCAGGCAGGTTTTTGCAGCTTCGATACTCTGTTCAATGATCTGGTCAAATCCGGGAAAACCAGCAACCGGCGATAGTCCCATGAGCTGCATGGTGTGTAAAAACCCGAGTAATTGTTGTGTGAGAAAGGGAATCTTCGTGGCTTCGTTTTTATACTCGGTCCAGACCTTGATCCATTTTTTTCCGATCCGGTCAAAAATGATCTGCATGGCATCATACAGATTTTCCAACATGGCTGATGCCTGCTTGCTGTCATACGGAACATTGTTGACTTTCAGAAGATCTATATCATGTATTACCCCTATCGTTCTATTCAGGTTCGCTTTTTCACTTTTCAGATATTCCATAAATTGAATGCTGTCCTTAACATATTGTGCCTTACGATCCGGATCACAAGGATAACAGTAGTCAAACCCGATAGAAGGAGGAATGGCTGCAGATTCCAAAGGAGCTGTTTTGATTTCAGCTACATAATTCATAATGGTTTTGTAAGCAGATTGAATGGAAGCAGGCAATCCATTGACGTCTTCTCCTGCCGGATTTGAAGCAACAGATGCAGCGGGTAGTTCCACTGTATTCCCAACAAATTCTCCGAAGCTCTGTTGTGCTTCGTCAATTGCCCTATTGATATTTGGTGCAAATGCGGCATATAGATGGTTACCGGAAGAAGTCAAGGTCAGTTGGTTCAATTCTTTTTTACGCTGTGCGGAATTTTTGAGCTCTCTTTTCATCACTGCGAAAAGATCCTTATTGTCCGCCGTATTCACCTGAACCCGGTTCAGGGAACGGTTATATTTTATTGTCTGGCCGGATGCAGTTAAAACGGTATTGTCGTCCAGCCTTTTTCCCTGGTACCACAATAACCTGAACTGGGCAGCGCATTTTGAATAGCTGACTATACACAAGATTTGGACGATACAGCAAATGATGAATCGAAACAACATTTAGATTTTATACTCAATTTAAGTTGCAGCACAAGGGCTGACAATAGCATGAACATTCTATTCTATATTATTATGTTCTATAAAATCCTTGTTGTCTTGGTGACAGTTCCCAGAAGAGAGCCAGGAGTTTTGAAGAAGGGCGCTTATATCATCAGAAGCGATGAATATTGGGAAGAGACTGCTCAGCGGCCAAGCATCTTATTAATGGCTTCAGCGCGGTTTTGAACATGCAGCTTCGTGTAAATCTTATGAACATGCTGTCCCACCGTGCTAGCGGAGATCATTAATTCAGCTGCAATTTCTTTATATAAAAGTCCTTTAGCCAGATAGTGCAACACGGAATTTTCTCTGGGGGAGAGCACATCCATTTTTTCAGCAGATGCATTTGCTTGCAACCTGCTGATCACCTTACGGGCAATCTGTGTGCTCATCGGGGATCCACCCTGTTTCAGCTCCACCAAAGCGTCACAAATCTTATCCAGGGATGTTTTCTTTAGTAGGTATCCACTTGCCCCGGCCATGAGTGCCTCAAAAACCTTTTCATCATCTTCATAAACCGTGTACATGATAAATTCGGTATGAGGACAGCTCGGTTTTAATTTTCTGATGCATTCAATGCCATTCATACCAGGCAGATTGATATCCATGACTACAATATCAGGCTGCCAGGCTTCCAACTCCTTCGTAGCCGTTTCTGCATCAGAATAGCTGTCCTTCACTTCAAAACGTCCATCTTGTGTGAGCAAATCTGCCAGCCCTGCTCTTATCTCATTTTGATCTTCGATTATGCAGGTTGTAATCAACTCCATGATATGAAAATACAGATACTAATTTCGCACGCAATAGTATGATCGCATTATACCGGCGCTTTCATGGTCCACCCAATGGCACTTCCATGATTACCGTTACCCCAGTCCCCGTTAACAAAATCAAACTGCCGCCGACCGATTCCATACGGCGCTTCATATTTCTCAATCCGTTACCAGTAGAAACGCGTTGATTGTCGCTTAACGTCATTCCTTTTCCATTATCTTTAATTTGCACTTTCAAACTCCCGGCTGATTTCATTTGAATTTCCACCCTGGTAGCTCCTGCATATTTTACAATATTATGCAGGCTTTCTTTTACCGTTAAGAAAACATTTCTTCGAAGGTCGCCGCTTACGTAAACTGCAGGTATTGATGCAGGTAAATCTATCTGGCAGGCAAGCTGGTGCTGTTCACAATATTCCTTGGCATAGGAACGCGTATAAAACAAAAGATCTTCCAAAGTATCATTTTTTTCATTCATGGCCCAGATGATCTCGTTCATACTATCGATCATATCATTCGAGAGGTTTGCAATTTTTTCAATTTCATTTTTCATAACTACCTGGTGAGGATCGCGTCTCACCTTGTCACTCAAGAAACGGATCGTGGATAAGCCTGCGCCCAGGTCATCGTGCATGTCACTGGCAATCCGGGCCCGTTCTTTTTCAACGGCTTGCTTTTTTTCAAGAAAGGCTTTTTGTTTTTCCAGCTTTCTACGGACATAACTTCTGACCATTGCAAGGACAATAACAATAATGGTAAGTGCCAGTACGCCCCTGAACCACCAGGTCTGCCACCAGGGCGGAAGGATCTCAAAACGATAACTGCACTCTGTGTCAGGATAGAAACCGTTTGGGAAGGTGGCCTTTACTTTCAGTACGTATTTACCGGGCGCAAGGTTTACAAATCGTACAGAAGCATCGGAGGATGGATCGCTCCATTCATTTGTAGCACTTCCCAGCAAACGGTAGCTGAAATGCGTTTGTTTTTCATCTATGAAACTTGGCGCAGCCCATTGAAAGAACAGATCATTCTGTTTATAAGACATCAAAGGTTGACCCAGTGTCGTGTTCAGCGTATCCCTGCCTGCTTTTATACTGGTAAAAAACAGACGTGCCTGCAAATGGGCAGGTTGCGGTATCGAAGGTTTGATTCGGATAACACCTGTGTTGGCTAGTGCCCAATGCTCTCCGCTCCTGGTAGTGAGGATTTTTGTAACGCTCTGATAAATATTATTGGCGCGGCTGATGTTCTCAATGATCAATTTTCCATCCCTTTCTTGTATTCGGTCCAGTCCCACCGGTGAGCAAGCCCAGATATTTCCTTCCGAGTCTCCATGCAGATGGATGATGCAATTCACAGACAGCCCTTCTTTTTCCGTTATTCGTTGCCGAAGTGTAAGGTGCAGCCCATTATCTACCGAATAACGAAACAACCCCAGGTCACGAGTGCCGATCCAAAGGTTTCCGTTTGTGTCGAACGCGATCGATCGAGGCTTATTGGGAACTGATGTATCCGTGAATTGGATCGGCTCAAAATAGTGGTCTGGTGTTTCTGGATGAATACGAAATAGTAACAGACGGTTCTTGCGCGTAACGACCCAGAGGTAATTGTCTTTGGTAATCACAAACTGGTCGGCAAAATATCCAAGTGGGTAGGAAGCTATTTTTTTATTTGGGAATACAACCGTGATCTTGTCATTGGTAAAAAGAAGATTACCTTGATTGTCTTTTTGCGGAAAGTTGATCATGGGTACTCCGGCGATCAGGTTTCTGTAGCTGAGAACAAGGTGCGGTTCAAGAGTTTCAGTTTTGCGGGAATGATCGCAACAGTAAATTTCATAGTCGCCTGCCAGAAAATCACACACGGTGCCCGGAATAAATTTGTAAAGCCAGCGGGATGAAGTCCTGATCTGAAATTCCTTTGAGCTTCCGTGGCTCAGCACAAGTAATTTCTTTTGTTCTTTATCCATCATCCATACAGAATCTGAATTTTGGTCGGCGAATACATCCGAACACGTAAAGCCAGGCTTAATTTCTTTATAAAATGCAACATAGCGATCAGACAGTTTGCTGATGCCCGTTTGTTCATTGATAAACCACATGATATTTTCTCTGTCCTGCAAAATGGAATATTGAAGATTCACCGGAAGCCCGTTTTGCATAGTGTACATTTTTAAATGTCCTTGCGTGTCAATTTCCCCTACTCCTTCAGATAAGGTAAGCCAGAGTGTTTGTTCGCGGTCAAAATAAAGATCGCTCGCTTTTTTGCTGGCAGCGCTCCGATAACGCAACGGTGCCGTATTTAAAATTATCTGGTCCCGCGCCAGCGCTCCTTTGTCAATCGCCTTGAGTCCTTCACTAGTGGAAAGCAATATTTCTTTTTGCGGTGATTCTATCACATCGTATATGTCCGGCGGCTTTGCACTGACACAAGACCTTCCAGTGATAAGGTCATACACAACCAGGTAAGAAGGACAGGGATATGTTGCTATAGCCGGATCAGTAACAATGAATAGTTTGTTGTTTGATTCAATGCCTTTATTGAAGTAATGGCCTATCGGATTTCCATCTTTATCTTTTACAACAATGTGCGTAAAGCGTCTATTTTGGAAGCGGAATATCCCTTCATCCGTCAATGCGTAATAAATTCCATCTTCATGCTTGATCAATTTATTAATAAGCGGACAATAGCCGACTTCCGGGATAAAATCTTTCAACCTTCCATGCACAAGACACTGAACTTTATTTGAATTAGATATAACCCAAATGGAATCATCTCCCATTTCCATCACATCGTTAATGAGATTATCGGACAGGCCATTATTTGTGGTGTAGTTGGTGAAACGTGCGCCATCATAGATGCTTAGACCTCCCGACGTGCCTATATATAACCGGCCTTTGCTGTCCTGATACATGAATCGGGCGCGGGTACTCACCAGGCCATCTTTGGGCGTGTAGGAAACAAATGGATATTGCTGGGCCAGCAATCTGCTCGAGAGCAATAAAAAACCTGCCAGTATAAGTGTTTTTTCCAGCCGCAGGCTGATATTTTTTTTGAGCTGATTGGCCAGGCAATACATTCCGGTTTTTTGCCGGCAGAACCATTGTTTAGAGCAAATCATCCTTCCCAAAAGTTCGGATTTTTTTGTCTCAATATCAACCATTCTAACCAAAAGCCCATTTTAAAATTGATAGAATTCGGAGTAAACATCGTTTGGCTGAACCTCTGTGGCCACTGAAGCCTGATAGGAAAGTTTCACAAAGTAGGATCAATCTGCACTCTTCCACAATTCACCTATGATATGTCCATATACGATTGAAATGTGTCCCATTTAGATCACTTTGTCTACTTACTAAGAATTTTGAGGTGTTCTCACTATGCTTCCAGGTAAGCAGGTATTGCCAATGGTGGGGCAATTGGAAACATCCGTCTGCAACCGAAATTCAATCGAAAAACTTTTGATGAACATAAAACAAAAAGCCAAATAGCAAACGTCCAGCCCGAACTAAAGCCGATAAGCGGTATACCGCCGATTGCTCCAATGTCCAGTCCCAGTATTGGCAATACTCTTGTTGTGTGCAGTTCTTTCTATTTGATGATTGCCGGCAATAGATAATTTGATAGCATTTCCGCAACCTGTGAATGAGCATATGGCTGTCCGAATGCGCTTGCAGTTATTACAATGACTAGTGGTTCATTTTTAAAAACCAAAATATAGTTTCCGCCGTTTCCGGCACAGTAAAAAGCTTCATAAGATTTATTCTTTGCTTTGAATGTTTTATTCCAAAACAGATAACCATAATACTCATTGTCTCTGCCGATTATTTGTTTTTGTTTAGTAAAAGATTTTTCAATCCAATCTTTAGGAAGAATTTGTTTTTTGTTCCAAATCCCAAGGTTTTTATAAAGTTGCCCATATTTTGCAAAATCAAGTGCATTCATTTGGATTCCGCCTGCGGTATTGGGAACATTTTGTGGCGTATATTGCCATTTATAGTTTGTGATTCCCAACGGCTTAAATAATCTTTCATCAGCATACTTTTCTAAGCCATTTGGAACAGATTTGTTTATAATGTCGCCCAATAAAATTACGCCTGCTGTGAAATAATGCCACCTTTCTTTAATTGCGCTTCGAAAAGGCAAATCCAAAGTAAATTTTACCCAATCTTGTGTGGGATACATATTTTCTTCATTACCCACCGAACTGACATCTTCATCGTTTCCATCAAATCCTGAACTCATTGTAAGCAAATCTTTGATTGTTGTATTTCCTTTGGCTGGGCTGAAATTTTGAAACTGACTTAGTTTATAAAATTCGCTTATAGCTTGAGTGTCATTTTTAATAAAGCCTTCGCTAATGGCTATTCCTGTCAATGTTGATGTAAACGATTTGCCTACGGAACGTGGGTCGTGTAGTGAGTTTCTGTTTTCGCCGTTAAAGTATTCCTCTATCAGAATTTTACCATTTTTTAAAACAACAATGCCGTTTATTTTTTTAAAGACTCCTTCGTCAATTGCTCCTTTTAATTGTTTAATTTTCTCTTTATTGAAAGATTCGTTCGAAATAGCAATTCCACTATAAGGGGTAATTCTATTTAGTTTAATTTTCGTGACGTCAATTTTGACATTTCTTGCAACTTCTATTGATAATTCTCCTGAAGCAATTAGCTGACCTACTTTTATAGTATCTATATGCACGTAAGGGCGAATTTCCATTCTCAATAAATGCTTTCCGCCTGTCAACGCATTGTCTCCACCACTAATTAGAAAGCGGTTCCAAAAAGATTCGCTCCACGTTCCTTGTCCGTTAATATTGTCTATTAATGGGCGGTTCAAATATGTATCAGCGTCTTGATTTTTTGCAAGCGGAGCTCCTGGAAGAAGGTTGCTCTGATAAATTAATTTGCCATCTACAAATAGTGTAAATTGATAATTACCAAGTTTGAAAAGTGCATCGGATGAAATCTGCGGCGATAATTGATGCTTGTAATTGGTTAATGAATTATTGAAATAAGCAACAAAAAAAAGGTCACTTTTATTCGTCAGCTTATAAATTTTTAGAAAATCTTCCTTGCTAAGGCTTTCGTTGGAGATACGTTTTGCTGTGAAAAAGATTTTACCAATATTGGATTGGTGTAATTCTGTCTTTGCTGGTTCTGGCTCAACAATATTCACATCTTGTCCAAAACCATAATTTGAAAACAGTATTGAAGTGACGAAAAATAAGTAAAATAATCTCATGCTTTGAAATTCTCAAAGTGTAAAGTTGGGTCTAATCCGAATTGCACACAGCGTCAAGGGCTTGCTGCTGTGCTCGAATTTATAACGTCCAGCCCGTAACTGAAGCCCAATAAAATTACTGATGATGAGGATAAGAACTAAAGCCAAATAGAATTACGTCTGCCGGAACCGCCGCTCATAGCGAAAAAAAGATGAGGATTTATTCGTCTGCTAGCATAACAGCAAGCCCCATGTAAGGCGCAGCATTTGGTAAGTTTATTTTCCATGTAACGGTTTTTGCTGCTCTTGATACCAAGGTTCTGTTACCTCAATAGACTTATTAATAAAATCCTTGATTGTTTGGGGCAAGTCATCTATTGTCCCATTAACACAGTATTCAATTTCACATGAAGAAGTATTGTTGCCGAAAGCAATTTTTGCTTTACAGGTCTGCTTTAAAGTATCACATGCTGGAGAATGAGAGTTGCAGTATTGCAATAACCCGTTAGGTATTTCATTCATCAAACTATCAAAAGCTTTGCTGTTTGTCAAGCCTATAAAGAAATTCTTGTCTTTTGGGTCGAAACTACTACTACCTTTTCTGTTAATGGTGCCATCATTAGCAAGTAATATTGAAAGCCAATTCTTATTTGAAATATCAACTTCAATTGTAACACCATCATATTTTTGAGTGGTCTGCTTAATATTCTTACTGCTGCTTGACTCCTTTGATTTATTTTCAGAACAGGAACTGAGCAAATAAATTGTCAGTCCGAACAAAAGATTGAATATCAGCGTAGGTATAAATTTATGAGTTGTCATACTACTAAATGCGGGTTTGATATTATTGCGCCTTGCGTGAAGGGCTTGCCGAAGGCGGCAACGATATAGGACAGTTTAGGATTTAATGCAATGCCGCTTTTGGCAAGCCTGTATTGGCGGCGTGCTATTTCAATAGTTCTTCAATTTCTTGTCTAAGAGTTGGAAGGTGCTCAACGATTATGTTCCAAAGAATATCATTTGAAACTGTATCATATCCATGGATAATGCGGTTTCTTGTGTCGACAATCTTCCTGGAATTGGAAAGTTCAATTGAATCATCTTTAGCTAGAATTCTACTCATTGCCTCTCCAATGATTTCAATATTTCTTTCGACAGCCCTTCTGGTTTTCAGATCTTCCTGAAAGGTGGAAAAGGTCTCAGCAGTGCCGACAAATGATTCAATCTCTTTTATCGCGGTAACAATGTCGTAAAGCCACGTCTTTATTTCAATTTCCATAAATAAGTTGACGCTGGCTTTCTATAGCCTGTTTGAAATATGGGTTTTTAATTGTCTTTTCTTCTAAAAGATCAATCTTTCTTTTAAAGGTATCTTCCAAGGCAAATTTTAAATTGAAATAGTTATCGGCATAATGATCTATATGCTGAGGCTCAAAATCCACTATAAGGTCAATGTCGCTTTCGTTATTAAATTGATTGGTCAAGACAGAACCAAATGCATAGAGTCTTTTAACTCTATGCTGTGAGCAAAGTCTTTGAATGTCTCTGGTATGTTTATCGATTAAAGTCATTTAATGAGGTCAAATTTAAGCATAAAAACCTAGGTGTTCAGACTTGGGTGCTCGATCTAAACGACTGCTCCGTGCATTACTGCCAACGTCTTAGCGCTTGCCGATGTACCTGCATTAGCGTTCCGTCAGCCGCGGTAAGTTATTCAAAGGCTCACTAAAGAACAAATGCAGAATGGTTATTTGTCAGGCGGTATATTGGCAAGCGCCTGTTGGCTATAGTGGTTTTCGTCTTACAAAGGCAACTTAATACCTATGCTCAGACGCAAATACTTATGCGGTAAAGGAATTTCTTTCTCGTCCTGGCTGAACAAAAACTTGTCAGGATGCACTGGATTGACAAATGAATAGCTAATGGTATTGGTCAGCAAAATGTTTTTAGTTAAATGAAAATCTGCACCAATGCCGCCATTAACTGCCACCCCCTGCCAGTAACCCTTTGTATAAGTACCGTCATATTGAGCGCTTCCGACCTTGTAATACGCGTTCAAAAGGTAATTGGCAGAAATGCCAACAACAACAAATGCTTTGAACTTTTTGTTTTCTACAAAACTGTAATTGAGGTTTATCGGAAATTGAAGCGTTCTGTATGAAACGTATTTTATGGTATTGAGCTCCTTTGTCTCGCTGTAGTGCGGCGGTGGCAGCTTTCCTTGGTCAAGAAAAACAGTCGTGTTTATTCTTCGTGAAAGGTACCCTAAACCTAAGTTCAGAAACCAGCGATTAGTAACATTGTACTGCAATTCAGATGCGATGCCGACATTGAAAGTAGCTTTCGGGTACTTATCCCGCCACCGATACGAATATTGGTTTTGATGTAAGGTCAGCTCTGGTTGCAATTGAAAACTCAATTGAAACTTTTGCTTTTCCTGTCCAAATGATGGAATGAAGGAAATTACCAATAGTGTCAGTAAAATATTCCTCATAGCAAATAGACAATAAAAAAATTCAAAATGTTGTGTCAGCCCTTGATGAGCTTGAGAAGTTGTCTGTCACACCATTACAGCTAACGTCAAAGCATTTGCGAGGGCATGGAATTAGAATTCTGTTTGCCTAACTTTTGCTTTGAGGTTTGATTTACGATTTGTGGCTGAAATTAACACTTCAGCCATGCTTTTGCAAATGCACTGTTGGCGGTAGTTTTTATTCTAAATTATGAACTCGTTTTCTTTGTAGTCTAATTTTCCAGTTATAACACCGTCAAGAAGCGAGTAATACCCATACCTGTCGGTTTTCTTGGAATAAACACCAAACGTGTTATTGTCAAGCCACTTAGAGTTTTTAGCTATTTCATACGCAACGTCATACCAGAACCAGTTTCTGTTTTCAAAAAGTTTCACTTTTCGCAAATCTTCTCCAATCCTAAATAGTAAATTCAATGCGGTTATTTTTTCTGTCTTTTCAATTAAAACCTGCCCAATCTTCTTTTTGTCTCTTGACATTTTTGTCGGGTATTCAACTTTAAATTCAAAGTCACTTTCGACGATTTCTTTATAAGCCTTTTCAAAAACGGTTTTATCCCAGCCATATTCATCACTCAATTGAAGCGTCGCAATCTGAATAACGTCAAGGATGTATTTATACTTTCCTTTTTTGTCGAGTGAAACATATTCGTCATAGCTATAAAAAGGGGCAATCGAAACTATCGAACCATTTTTCCATGTTCGGTTCCAAATCTTGTGATAGGCAGGTTGAATTGTTACTCTAGTAGTTTTTGCCGGCTTGTAGCCATGCATTTTTTGAACATATAAATCACTTACATAATTTTTCAGTGAAGTTTCCTCCCAATACTCAGGAGTATCGTTCTTATGTGGTGTCGGAGTGTATAATGTTATGTCGGAAAAAGGAGCTCCCATAAAATTACCGCTAACGGTTATCAGCTTTGCGAAGGTTGGGCATTTATTGTTCGTCAGCTTAGCCTATGCACAAAGCCTAATATTAATTTACACCTTAAATTTAGTTCGTCAGCCCAACTTTTGCAAAGCTGCTGTTAGCTGCGGTTCTTTGTCATAGAATAAAGGTTGTCAAACTTTGCCGCCAATTCCAGGTATTCGTCAGACCAACCATTAGAAATAGCATGTTCTTGTAAAGTGGCAGTTGGCAAAAAGAACGTTTTTAATTCTTCAAGCGAACTTGTGTCGCTGACCCCAAGCTTTTGTACATTTTTTTCTAATTCATTCCTTAACCGTTTTGCATTGTCATAATGCGTCCACATCATGTCAGAGTCGTCAGTGATTTTCTTTTTCACTTTCTTAATAATTTTATTTAGCTCTAGGTTCATCAGAGATGTCTATTAGTTGCTCTTTTAGCTTCATTGTTTCAAACTCCTTCCGTTGCATTTCGTCTCTGTAAACAAACGTTAGCCCAACAGCATATTCCCCTTTCTCTCGATTAATATCAGCCATTTCAACTCCTGAAATTTGCATAGTTACTCTCTCATTACCCACTTCAAAATTTGTATAGGCGCCAATCCTAACAATACCTTCGACTATTTGTCCAAGCGCAACAAGCCCTCTACCTATTGATTTGAAACTGCTTTCAATTTTGAAAGTCCCAATTTTACCCATTGATTAAATGAATGATTGTGTTTAATCGCAGCTAACGTTAAACGGCTTGCTGCTGTGCTGCAATTTTATAAATGTCAGCCTGGCAACTGAAGCCGAATGAAAAACCAAAATAAAAAATTTATTCAAAAGCCTCATAGTATTCTGTCTGACCAGACTACCGCTGACAAGCGATTTATTGCTGATGATTTACTCTTCC
>JBJMLU010000106.1:0-55890 GCA_045805145.1 Flavisolibacter sp.
AAACCCGTAGTGAGCATCGTAGTTTAGGCGTCATTGCGAGCGCAGCGCGGCAATCTCCTTGCAAGCGAAGCGAGCACCAGTATTTCGAAGAGGGCAGTAAAGTGAATAATGCAGTAAAATAGTTGTGATGTTAATGGAAGTTCTTTTACCTGGTTGCAAGTCTTTTCTATTATAAAATACCTCACAGTGATAAGTTATTAAATTTAAACCAACGAGTAGTCGAAGCATGCTCTCACCATTGCTTACCATTAACCGCTCACCAATAAAAAAAGCTGATAGTCTCTCTACTATTTTACAACCCAGCTTCGGCTTACTGCCCTCTTCGAATAATAGGACTGTACAAGCGCCTTGTTCCGCGCAAGACTGTAGCTTTATGAACTCTATGACCTTGCCCTAGCGGAACACAGCGCCTTTAGCATCTTCGATTAAAAGCCCTTCGATTTTTAAACAATTAATACCTGTAGTAAGCTTCGATCTAAGAGAAAGACCGCCTAGTATAACGCAACATCGAGACAAGCTTTGGGTAACTGTTGTGCCGCGGCCGGCAATCCGGGCGGAGCCATTCGGATTGCCTAGAGCTTTTGCTCCACTTTTGGGGCAATGCCAAAAGTGGAAAAAGAAAAAAACCAACCAGTAAAGACTGACCGCCAACAAAAAAACCTCTCCAAAAAATCTAATCAGTAAAGAATGACTGCCGAAGAAGAAACCCATTCAAAATATCTAATCAGTAAGTAACGACTGCCCTAAGAAAAATCTCTTCAAAAAAATTCAAATAGGTAAGGACTATCCTAAAAAACCTAATCGAAAAACACGAAATCCAGGACTGATGAAGAAGTCCTGGATGGACATTATAGATTTATACTTGTTAAATATTAGATGGCAGTCTTCTGAATAAGTTTCTATGAAATATCCATATCGCATGCGAGTATGAGCTATATATCTGCAACGTCCTTTGCGCAGCGATTCTTATCTTGCAGAACCTATTCACCAATCAATTCATTGCTATTGTCAGACTCGCTGAATCGCCCAATTCGTGTACTCGTAGCCAAGGTTGGCCTTGATGGACATGACCGTGGCGCTAAAATTATTGCCACAGCACTCAGGGATGCAGGGATGGAAGTGATCTACACCGGACTACGGCAAACCCCCGAAATGGTGGTGAATGCAGCCTTGCAAGAGGACGTTGATGCCATCGGCATCAGTATACTCTCGGGTGCACACATGACCGTGTTTCCAAAGATCCTTGCCCTGATGAAAGAAAAAGGAATGAATGATGTGCTCCTCACCGGTGGCGGCATCATTCCCGAAGAAGATCAGCAAAAACTTCAGGAGTTGGGCGTGGGCGAACTCTTTGATCCGGGCACTCCTACCAGCGATATTGCAAAATATATTCGACAATGGGTGACAGAACACCGATCATTTTAAGCAAGTGATATGTTTACTACTCTTCTAACCTCACTGGACCATGGCATCCTAACGGCTACCATCAACCGCGCAGACAAGATGAATGCACTCAATAAACAGGTGATGCAAGACCTCGGCCTTCTTGTTAGCGAAATTCAAAACAATGCCGATATCAGAGCAGCGATATTAACTGGTGCAGGACAAAAAGCCTTTGTGGCCGGAGCCGATATCACCGAATTTGTAGGACTCAGTAAGGCTGAAGGCATGCAGCTGGCAAGAACAGGACAGGAAATATTTTCCAGAATAGAACAGTGCACCAAACCTATTGTAGCTGCCGTAAATGGTTTTGCGCTGGGTGGTGGATGTGAACTTGCCATGGCCTGTCACTTCCGTATCGCCAGCGAAAACGCAAAGTTTGGTCAGCCGGAAGTGAACCTGGGATTGATCCCGGGATACGGTGGTACCCAGCGTTTGGTTCATCTCATTGGCAAAGGAAGGGCATTGGAACTTTTATTGAGCGGCAATATGATTGACGCTCCCATCGCACTTGAATATGGATTGGTGAATCATGTAGTTCCCCAGGACGATCTCCTGCCCAAGGCAAAAATGTTATTGGAAACCATAATTACTAAAGCGCCACTTGCACTCGCACACTGCATTGCTGCAGCCAATGCTGCCTATACAGGCAATGGCTATCAAAAAGAACTGGAAGGATTCGCTGCCTGCTTCATTACAGAAGATATGAAAGAAGGCACATCAGCCTTCCTTGAAAAACGCAAAGCTCATTTTAAAGGAAAATGAAAAGAGGGAAGCGATTCGCTTTTGGTTGTTAGCTTTTGGCTGTTAGCTGAAGGTCGTTTATAGTTTGTAGTTTCCGGTTCATAGTTCCATTGGCTATCAATAGAACATCTCTCAACGCATCGAAAAAATAATTTCTTAATCACTTTCATCGCTTCTCACAGCTCTTCGCTCAAAGCTCGCAGCTTTTCTCATTTCTTCCCGACAACCCACTGCGCTGTACTGTGATGAGAAACCATTTGCCAAACCTGATTGCGAAAGGCATAGACGCGAATGTATCGAACGGCATAACCGTTATGATTGGGCGGGAAAAGAACAGTGAGCGTGCCGGTAACAAGTGCAATATCTATATGGAGTTCCACGGAAGTGGAGTCATGTTCGCGTGAAAAATAATCGCCGCCACTCTCTGCTTTTCCAATCCAGCTTTGTTTGGAATCGATCATGCCTGTGGCGTGAAAGAAGCGGAAATCATCCGCAAAATGTTTTTGAAGAAAGGGAATATTTTTCTGAACAACGGCGCGGTCTATCTGTCGGTTAAGAGAATCAATAAACACCTTGGTTGCCGTGGTGTCCTGCGCATTTTGACAGAATGCAGCAGTTGAACCAACAATAGAAAGTATAAATAGAAGCCTTCGCATATTTAAATGTACGATACTGGCCGGGCTTTTAAAAATGATCAGCGCTCCAGAGGAACAGAAATTGAATTGATTGTGTCAATAGCTGGTCGTTCTCATTCTTTATCCTGGGAAAATGCGAATGGTCTTCATGTAACGGCTACGGTAATAATCACTAAATGGGGTAATGGTTACGCCGTGTTGCTTTCCGGAAGTGGAGTGAATAAAGCTGACTTGTCCCGCTTCATTGGAAACAATTAGTCCGATGTGTCCCACGAATTTCTCGCTGCTGTCCGTACCAGTGAACAAAATCAGATCACCTGCTTTTGCCTGACCGGGCGGAACTTCTTTTCCTACCTGGGTAAAGTCGATGGAAGAACGGGGAACAACAATATTGAAATGATGAAACACGTAGGTAATAAATCCGGAGCAGTCAAATCCGACATGAGGATCGGTGGAAGCATAATGATACGGAGTTCCCATGAGCGTTTTTGCAAATGATACAATTTCCTCAGGGCGGATATTCCTGGTATCAATGGTCTTTCCGGAAAAAGCCCTTGCTACTGTATCTATACGCGATGAATCAATCGCAGCCAATGAATCTACATTCTTTTTAACAGTATCCGCCTTGGCAGCATAGGAACTGGAGGAATCCAGGGAAGTCTGACTTTGTTTTTTATCAGGCACAATAAAAATGCAGGAATAAATTCCGGTGAGGGTAGTAAATAATATGAGATAGACAACTGTTTTCATAATGCCGATTCTACCTGTTCTGTGCAATTTTCGGGCTAACTTTGCGGCACTGAATAAAAAATTATGTCTGAATACAGAATAGAAAAAGATACTATGGGTGAAGTACAGGTGCCTTCAACTGCTTATTACGGTGCCCAGACCCAGAGAAGCATTGATAATTTCAGGATTGCCCAGGATATAAACCGGATGCCCAGGGAAATCATTCGTGCTTTTGCTTATCTGAAAAAAGCAGCAGCCCTTACCAATTTTGAAGCCGGCGTTCTACCGGAAAATAAATTAAATCTTATATCTAAAGCGGCTGATGAAATTCTCGAAGGAAAACTCGATGATTATTTTCCCCTGGTGGTATGGCAAACGGGAAGCGGTACCCAAAGCAATATGAATGTAAATGAAGTAATCGCCTACCGGGCACATGTATTGAATGGAGGAAAGCTCACAGACAAAGAAAAAATTCTTCACCCAAACGATGATGTAAATAAATCGCAGTCTTCAAATGATACATTTCCAACAGCCATGCACATTGCTGCTTACAAGATGCTGGTGGAAACAACAATACCGGGACTGGAAAAACTGCACAACACCCTGCAGAAAAAAAGCAATGAGTTCATGAATGTGGTGAAAATTGGCCGGACACATTTCATGGATGCAACACCACTTACGCTGGGGCAGGAATTCAGTGGTTATGTTTCGCAGCTCGATCATGGCATCAGGGCCATACGAAATACACTGCCACATTTATCGGAGCTCGCGCTTGGTGGAACCGCCGTGGGAACAGGAATCAATACGCCTCCCGGATATTCAAAAAATGTAGCAGCACATATTGCAAAACTTACAGGACTTCCCTTCGTAAGCGCGGACAACAAGTTTGAATCCCTTGCTGCGCACGATGCCATTGTGGAAGCACATGGCGCTTTGAAGACAGTAGCTGTTTCACTGATGAAGATCGCCAATGATATCCGCATGCTTTCTTCCGGACCACGGTCAGGCATAGGCGAAATTTTTATTCCGGATAATGAGCCGGGTTCTTCCATCATGCCTGGAAAAGTAAATCCAACGCAGTGTGAAGCCCTCACCATGATTGCCGCGCAGGTGTTGGGAAATGATGTGGCCATCAATGTTGGCGGATCGATGGGACATTTTGAGTTGAATGTTTTCAAGCCGATGATGATCTATAATTTCCTTCACAGTGCAAGATTGATAGGAGAAGGTTGTGTGAGCTTCAATGATAAATGTGCCATAGGTATAGAGCCCATTGAAGCCAATATCAAAAAACATGTCGACAATTCCCTGATGCTGGTAACTGCGCTCAACACAAAAATTGGTTATTACAAAGCCGCAGAAATTGCGCAGAAGGCCCATAAGGAAGGAACCACACTCAAAGATATGGCCGTCAGGCTTGGATATGTAACTCCCGAACAATTTGATGAATGGGTCATACCCGGAAAAATGGTTGGAATGTGAAGAAGAGTTGGTAGTTGATAAAAGAGAATAACCTCTAAGAAAGACGTACGTAGAGGTTTTCGAAGAGAAAAGTATTTTTAAAACAAATAAACGAAGCTCCGAATCTAATTCACAGCTTTTGAGGGTTGACGCTGAAGACTGCCTTCCGACGACTGACCACTTGCAATTCCCATCTATATTATCTAATTTAACATTATGTAGCTAAACAAATCCATTATCCAATTATCCTACAACTATGAAAGATCAATCACAGGCAGCCATCCAATTCAGCGGCTATCCGTTGATGATGGTCGAGCCAAAACTCAAGACAAGGCAAACCGGCCTTACCGTAGTCAAACCCAAGCCGGATCAGACTACAACTTCCATCCAAAAAAATGAAATTTCCAATGATCCCAGGAACTGGGATGTTGACTGGTTTGGTGACTATGAATAACCTATGTCGTGAATCATCAATGTTCATGATCGTTTGTCGTGAATGCGATAGGGCCATTCATTCGGGTTAACTCCGCAATGATTGTTCAAAATCACAGTCCGCTATACAAATTTCTTTACCAGCTAAGTTCTTGCCCTAATTGATGTTTCAGGATGACAAACAATCACCATCCGCGATCTCTCAATTCCCCATTGACGTCTTCATCATCTTCATGTCTTCTCTTCTATCAACTATCAACTACCAACTATCAACTATATCTTAACGATTTTCGTCGTCTGAAGAATCCGATCATATTCGTTGCGCACCTGAATGAAATACATGCCGGGTGTCAAACCCGAAAGAGGCACCTGCACAGAATTCTTTGAGGTCTTGATACTCCTGATCCATTCTCCCGACATCGTATAAATGGAGATCACCAATGGTTTACGAAAGCTGGGATCAACAGAAATAGTTATCCATTGTTCTGCAGGATTCGGATAGATCTTTGTTTCCTCACTCAATTTATCGGGATGCGCCCGTTGTGGTTCTGACAAAGCCAGAACGATACCGCTGTAAGTAAATTCAAGGATCGATCCGGCGTTGGGAGGAGGCGTTCCTCCACCATTAAAACCACCTGATGGTCCTGAGGTTTGTCCACTTGCGTCACAGGCCACATAGATCTTCATTCCATCAGGAGAGAGCGCAAGGTCCCTATATCTTCCCAGTCCTCTGAAATAAGAAACTGTATCAGTGCCCGAAGCATTAGGAACAATGGCTGTGCCGGTGCTATTGAGTTTAAGCCGGTATACCCTTCCTGCTTTGAGACAGGGAACCAGTAAAGAATTTTGCCATCCGGGAATTCGGTTGAAAGAATACATATCAATGCTCGAAGGAGCAACAGTAGGCCAGGTAAGATAGTCCGTGGACAATGCATTAATGCCCGACTGATTCAATGTAAACATGGTGGTGAGTGGTTCTCTGTTATTCGGCGTGGTGGAACAAAATGAATTTTCATTCACACCCGATCTTCCACCCAGAGTTAATCCATTGTAATTACCATCGCAATATCCCGACACCTGGTTCCAGCCATAATTCTGTCCACCGCTGATCAGGTTTACTTCGTCATCCGTTTTATCGCCATGTTCAGAACTATAAAGCAGTGAACTTCCATTGATGTCGGCCCACACAATTCCCTGAGCATTTCTGTGGCCCATGGAATACACATAATCCCTCGGGCTGATCGGTGTGCCATCATAAAAAGGATTGTCATCAGGGGCCCATGCATCAGTGCCTGGATCGCCATCAGACTCTGTATTGAGACGAAGAATTTTTCCTTCCAGTACATCCACGTTCTGGGCATTGTTGGTTCGTGTACCATTGTTGAATTGTCCCGCACCCATATCACCAATGGTGTAGTAAAGTTTGAGATCGGGTCCGATGGTAAGCCTTCCTGAATTATGGTCATTGCTTCCAGGCATATTATCGAGAACGATCACAGGACTGGAGAGCGTGCTACCATTATAATTATAGCGTACAATGCGGCTATGAAAAAAACATTCATCCGAAGAATTGGCATTGGTTGAACAATTTTGTCCGGTAGGACGATCATACACATAGGCGAGATAAACCCATGGTTTTGCCCCTCGCACTGCCGGATCGCTTGAATACAAGTTGGGATGAATCGCAAGTCCCATGAGTCCGCCCTGGGGCCATCTTCCTCCGTCATTAGCTGCAAAATTTTTTAGTGCGGAAAGATTCAGCAGCGTGGTACTGGCTCCCGTAGCAATGGAAACACGCTTCACCAGGTAAGTGGTATTTTCTGTAACCCATAGAGAATCATTTGGACCATAGCTGATTTCCCAGGGTGAATTCAATCCTGATATCACCGTTCTTTTGGTAAAGGGTTCATTTTGGGTAAAAGCCTTCTGCCATACTGAAAGCAGGAAAAACAGGAAAATAATGCCGGATCTTTTGTCCATAGGAGGATCAGATTTTAAAACAAAATACTATCCAAAGTCTTGAGGGCCAATCGTATTAATTCCTGTCCCCGATCGTAAAAAATACGTGTTTGGGTGAGTGGAAACGCTTGCAAACGCGCCCAAAGAATTGTACCTTGGTCTTAGCAAACCGATACCCAAAACCGACTACTATGAAAATCCGTGTACCCATCTTCTGCTATTTTGGTACGTTGGTTTGTCTTCTATTTTCCACGCACATCCAGGCTCAGAACATCGACTTTGGTAAGAGTTATATCAATATTACCAAGGGATTGAATGGCGGTACCGTTGAACCAGGCGATACGCTGGAGATCAGGGCTTGTATTGTGGTGAAAGCAGGAACCTATGACAGCTGCGGTTATTTTGATGTAGTGCCTGCAGGAACCGTTTATCTTCCCGGTACCATACGTGTTCTCACCAACGAAGGAAAAACATACAAACAATTCACTGATATTTTAGGCGATGACCAGGGATGGATCAATGGTGCCAATGTGCGCATCAATCTTGGATTCAATGGCGCTGCTAATCCAGGTTCTCCTTTTAGAAGAGGAAGGATTGCCAACACGCACCGTCCTTCATTTTATGGAAGCACCTGTATCATGATCGCTTCTTTTCGTGTGCGGGTCACTGCAGCTTATGGTTCTACTATCAGCATCGGTGGAGGCTCCATGACCTACAAATCTACCGCAGCAGCAGTCGTAAGCACCTTTACTTATCCGGGAAGAAAGATCGCCGTGTACATGAATTATGGAATGTGTCCCAATGCAGTCGGTGCTAATTCCATCGGAACAGAATCAAATGGTACGTTTGGATTCGGACAGCCGCGAAACCGCGGTACATCTGCGAATGTGCCTACAGGATACACTTATAATATTTTTGCAGCCAATACACCCAACGACTACTATTACGGTATTGCCAACAATACCAGTATTAATACGGGATACACCACGCTCAATACATGGCCCAAACCTGATAACACACATCGTGTCTTCGGTGTGTGGGATATTATCGGCGACCATACCGCAGCACTGAATCCTGTTGCTGGTAATCCGGCTGCTGATACTGTGGCCAATCCCAATGCAGGCTACATGCTGGTGGTGAACGCAGCTTACAGAATTGATTCGGCATTTCAACAAACCATCAGCAATCTTTGTCCCAATACTTATTATGAAATTGCTGTCTGGATGAGAAATATCTGTTCGCTTT
The DNA here is from genome assembly GCA_045805145.1 of Flavisolibacter sp. Lineage (GTDB taxonomy): Bacteria > Bacteroidota > Bacteroidia > Chitinophagales > Chitinophagaceae > Flavisolibacter. The sequence continues at coordinate 8,646 of JBJMLU010000106.1, forward strand.
GTGGTTGCGATTCAGCAGGACGAGGGGTGAACACCGCAGGATATATTCCAACAGCTGTGAAGGACTCTTCAGGGGTTTATCCCAATCTTTCCTTCAACGTGAATGGACTTGACTATTACACTTCGGGAAATATTTTATACTCGGGAAACTGGATCAAAAAAGGATTTACTTTTCTTACAGGTCCTGCGCAAACAAGTTTTACTTTAAAAGTGTTCAACAATGCACCCGGTGGTGGCGGTAACGACTGGGCGCTGGACGATATTTCAGTAGCTACCTGTAGTCCTAATCTTGCTTTTACTCCTACCAATAATCCAACGGTCTGCGATGGTAACCTGGTTGATTTTGGAGCATGGATACGTTCTTACTTCAACAACTATGTGTATTATAAATGGCAGAAGAGCGTGGACAACGGATTGAACTGGGCCGATGCTGGTCCTGTAGGAACAGGCACTCCAACCTGGAATGGAAGCCAATGGGAATACTTTACTGCCTATCCCACATTTGTAGCTTCAGCTGCCGACAGCGGAAGCAAATACCGGGTTGTTGTAGCCAGTACGGCAGGAAATATCAGCGACACAAATTGCTCCTTCGCTGATGCTGCCTCGGTACTTACACTAAACATCATCAACTGCGGATTCCCGCTCGATGCAAATATTCTTTCATTTTCAGGAACGATTGAAAATAACCGCGCGAAATTGAATTGGACCACCACAAGAGAAGACCAGGCCGTTAATTACGTAGTGGAGAGAAGTGTGGATGGAAGAAATTTTATTCAGGCAGGAATGGTGAACGGACATGGAGCCAATGCAGACATCAACTATTATAACTGGTCTGAAGAATTTTCCAGAACGGTTTATTACAGGATCAGAATGGTGGGAACCAACAGACAAAAAATTTCGAGGATCATCAAGCTCTCTTCATCAGACGGTGCGATCAGTATGAATATACCCAATCCTTTCTCAGATAAACTCACAGCAGACATTAACGTATCACAGACGCAGATCATCCACCTCCAGTTAATTGATGCTGCAGGCCGGGTGGTGAGGAACCAGCAGTTTGCCCTGGTGTCGGGCGCCAATCATATCGAGCTATCGAACACTTCCTCTCTTCCCAACGGATTATACACCTTGCAGCTCCTAACCGACAATAGCACTATTTCGAAAAAATTGATTAAAATCCATTAGAGAGAGTTGGCAGTTGATAGTTGGTAGAAGAGAGACGAGGGATGACAGGAAGGAGTCAACTTAAAAACTATTCCCAAAAAAAATTCCGTGTAGGCTAAAACATTGTACCGACAGCCAACAGCTATCAGCCAATAGCTATCAGCCTTCTCCTTACATCACATGCGCCTGGTCGCTTAGCTCTGTATCCGTAGTAATGGTCTGGTGGCCGTTTTCAGGCATTTCCTTGTGCACCAGTTTTTTCTGGAACAATAGTAGTGTAATCACACCGATGGAAATAGAAGCATCGGCAATATTGAATATGGGAGAGAAAAATTCAAATTCCTTTCCACCCACAAGCGGTACCCAGGAAGGGAAATGCGAATGGATCATCGGGAAGTAAAGCATATCCACCACGCTTCCATGAAGAAAACTTTGATAGCCATGATGCAGGGTCAGATGCGCAACACCCACATAACTCTCATAAATATTCTGTGCGCCATTAAAACTCATTCCCTTGTCGAAGATCAGTCCATAGAACATCGAATCAAGCAGATTGCCCAGGGCTCCGGCATAGATCAGGGCTGCGCAAAAAATAAATCCTTTTGAATAATGTTGCCGTACAATGCGCACCAGGTACCAGCTTCCAAAGATCACAGCCCCCAGCCTGAATAAGGTTAGTAACATCTTGCCCCACTCACCCCCCCATTTCCATCCCCAGGCCATGCCTTCATTTTCGATAAAATATAATTGGGCCCAGCGAAGGCCCATCAGGTTGGTCACAGGCCCGGGAGGATAGTGCGTCTTGATCCAGATCTTCAATCCCTGGTCTGCAAGGATGATGAAAAATATAATGAGAACGGCTGAACGGAGCTTCACAGTAAAAAATTAAAGCAGCAAATTTATGGAATTAGGGGTTGGGAATTGGGAATTAGTAATTAAGCGGGCCGCGGGGGAATTGGTATTGGGGTATTGAGGTATTGAGAATGGAATTGCCACCTACGCCAAGGCTTCGGTGGCTAAAGAGGAATTGGGAATTGGGAATTTGGGAGAGAGCAGGTTTCTATGAAATCATTAGGGGAGTATAGTTGGTAGTTGATAGAAGAGAATGAGAAACCAGGAGCAGTGAACTTAAGAACTTCCCTTTGCGTCCCTGCCTACCGGCAGGCAGGTTGGCGTGAAACCTCTTGGCCCTCCTTTCCTCCGGTAAAAAGTTAGAGCATTGTTATTCATGAAAATAAATCCTCTTCACTCTCTGTGATACACCCGTCATGATTTCATAAGGAATGGTTCCAATCCACCGGGCCAGTTCCTGAACCGCAAGTGAAGGACCAAACACAATGACTTCATCTCCCTCCATTATTCCCTCGATATCCGTAACATCGATCATTGTCATATCCATACACACCGTTCCAATTACAGGCGCCAGTTGATTACGGATCATCATCTTGCCCACTCCATTGCTGAACAAACGCGAATAACCATCTGCATAACCAATACGAACAGTCGCGATCAGTGAATCGCGGTGCACCACACCCCTTCTATTATAACTCACCGACTCGCCCTTCCTGATTTTTTTTAACTGCGCTACTGTCGAACGAAGCGTTGCTACTGCCTGCAGCGAAAGCTGATTCAGTTGGTCTGATTCAATTCCATACAAACCAATTCCCAGCCGCACCATGTCCATCTGCAAATCGGGATGCCGGATAATTGCTGCTGAATTGGCCAGGTGTTTCAGGAAAGGATAAGATATAAATTTTTCGATCTTGTTTATTGCCTGATAAAACAGTTCCGCCTGTTGCCTGGTGAATGCATCCTGGGCCGGATCTTCACTCGCAGCCAGATGAGTGAATACAGACTGCACCACAAACAAGGAAGGACCAGCAAAATAATCCTTCAGTTTGTCCAGTTCACTTAAGGAAAATCCAAGCCGGTTCATGCCTGTTTCAATTTCCAGGTGAACGGGATAAGAAGACAGTCCCTGCGATTGAATATAGTTCTGAAACTTTTCCAGCAGCTCAAAAGAATAAAGCACCGGCTCCAGGTGTTCATCCACGATGGACTGAAAAGAAGATTCTTCTGCATTCATCACCATCACCGGGAGCTGAATGCCCGACTTCACCAGCTCAACGCCTTCATCTGCGTAAGCCACGCCCAGGTAGTGCACGTGATGATACTGCAGGATGCTCGCGATCTCTGCACCACCACTTCCATATGAGAAAGCCTTCACCATGGCCATAATCTTTGTCTGATGCTGTAGTTTTTTCTGGTATTCTTTTAAATTATGCGCGAGCGCATTCAGGTTGATCTCCAGAACGGTCTGATGCAATTTTTTTGCAAAGAGTTGTGCGATCCTTTCAAATTCAAAGCGGCGTGCACCTTTAATGAGAATGATCTCCTGGTAAAATTGTGAACTTCGGAAAGACGCAATAAAATCTTCGGTAGACAGACAGGTTTGCACTTCAATAGATGCAGGAAGCTTTTGTGGAAGTGAAAAACCAATGCGCTCGCCAATCACGATGGCCTTGCCAATCTCATAATCATGAAGAAGAGCTGCAATCTCAGAGTACAGTGCTGCATCCGTCTTCCCACTTTCAAAAAATTCGGAAAGGATCACCGTTCTTTTCAATCCCGAGCTTTGTTGTCTCAGAAAATCCAAAGCGATCTTCAGCGAGGTAACATCAGTGCTGTAGCTGTCATTGATCACCAGGCATTCGTTGATGCTGTGATTGAGTTGAAGCCTCATGTCAATGGCATGAAGACGACTCATTCTTTCATGAATGCTTTCCTCCTGATATCCCAACATCAACAGGACACAAAAACAGGTGATGGCATTTTCTATAGAAGCCGGATCTGCAAACCGGATCCGGACACTGTATTCTTTCTCAGCAAAAAAAATTGTGATCCTGGTAAATTCTTCTTCGCGATTGGTGGAGCGAAGAACGAATTCATTGGTCGCTGCATGCCCCCAGGTCAACAGTTTTGTTTGTTTTGAAACCAGACCGCTTCTTCCTCCAAGGTCTTTTCCGCGGGCTATCAACACTGGACAATCTTTAAACAGCTGTAATTTTTCTTCCAGCTTTTGGTCAGGATCAAGAAATCCTTCACCATGCGCTTCACCGATATTGGTAAGAATGCCAATGGTGGGTTGAATGATCCTTTGAAGCTTTTCCATCTCCCGTGGCCGGGAAATACCAGCTTCGAAAATGGCCAGGTTATGCTGTTCATTCATTTCCCATACACTTAAGGGAACACCGATCTGCGAATTGAAACTGCGTGGACTCCTCACGATCTTGTAATCATCGTGGAGCAATTGAAACAGCCATTCCTTCACCACCGTTTTTCCGTTGCTGCCCGTGATCCCGATCACAGGATAGTTGAATTGTTGGCGATGATATGCTACTAGTTGCTGCAAGGCCGTTAGCGTGTCGGGAACCAGGATCACCGAACCTTTGACCTTGCTATACGAATTATTTTCTTCGCTAACGATAAAATGACGCAGACCTTTTTTTACAGCATCGGAAATATATTTATGTCCATCATTATGTTCTGTCCTCAGTGCAAAAAAAAGAGACGTGGCAGGCTCCTGGATGCGCCGGGTATCGTAACAGAGGTGTTCAATTTCACCATCATCCTGCAAAAGGAATTTTCCTTCAACAACAGAACAAATGGTTTGGATGGAATACAATGTTTTAAATTTTTTCTTTTTTTCTTCCCTTTGACACCTGCAATGAATATACGATAGATCCAAACAGGCAGATCACGATCACGATCAGGGAAATATACACCTGGATATGAATACCGAGGATTTCTGCGAGCATTTTCAGACCAATAAATATGAGCACGATGGCGATGCCCTGCTGCAGGTATTCAAATTTGTTGACCGCTCCTTTGAGCAAAAAAAACAAGGAACGCAGTCCGAGCACTGCAAAAATATTACTCGTATAGATCACCAGTTTTTCCTGCGTGATGGCAAAGACTGCAGGGATGCTGTCGAGAGCAAAAACAATATCAGTGGTAGCTAGCAGCACCACAACAAGAAACAGGTTGGTGAAAAATCGTTTGCCGTCTTTTTTAACCACCATCTGTCCACTCACGTCTTCATGAATGATGCGAAAAAAACGGTTCAGAAATTTATATACCGGATTGTTCAGCGGATCAAAATCGTCTTCCTGCCTCACCGTAAAAATCTTGATGCCTGTGTACACCAGGAAGGCGCCGAAAATATAAAGGATCCAGTAAAACCGGTCTACCAGCGCCACTCCCACTGTAATAAAAATGATGCGGAACAATATGGCCATGAGAATTCCAAAAAGCAGCGCTCTTGCCACATGGTCCGCGCGGATATTGAAAAAGCTGAAGATCAAAATGAAGACGAAAATATTGTCAATACTCAAACTCCATTCCATCAGGTAGGCGCTCAGATATTCCAATGCGTGTTGATGTCCTTCGTACCACCAGAGAAAAGCAAAAAAAGCCAGGGCCAGCGAAACCCAGAAAACAGTTTGGTACAAAGCCTTTTTGATATTGATCTCCGTTGATCGCTTGCTCAGTAACCCCAGGTCCAACACAATTGCAACAACTAATACCAGGCCAAACACCAGATAAGCTATCTGATCTACATTCATAGCTCCTTTCTTAGCCAACAAAGATAACCGCGATGAGCAGGAAATTTTAAAATAGGTTTTGAGGATGAATGATCGTTAGAAACAAATTCAAAAACCCTTCTATTGCGTAGCAATTTTAACTCTTAGCTAAGCTGCCTTTAACACTTACCTAACTCTGATCGGAAAAATACACGTATAAATTTAATCAGGCATTATTTTAATCACTCAAAACCTTCTGTATGAAACTTATCTCTACTTTCATCTTGTTCCTGCCACTATCTTTTTTGTTTGCACAAAACATAACTTCAGAAAATGCATTAACAAACCTTTTGAAACTTGACCTGGGCCTAAGGGGAGTTAGTGTTTCATTCGAACCTAGACTGGGCAAAAGAATGAGTCTTGATCTTTCTACCGGTCTCGGAGGCGGCTATAATATTTCTTCAAATTCATTTGAATACAAATGGGATTTTCTGGACCCTGCGATCTTCGTAATTGTAAATCCAAAATTCTACTACAATTTGAAAAAAAGGATCGGTAAAGGAAAAGATATTTCACGCAATTCTGGAAACTATATCGGGGCTGTTATAAAATACACTTCAAAAGGACTGAGTGAATCTCCGGGGGTCTGGGATGCGTTACTCTTTAATCTTCACTGGGGAATGCAAAGACCAATCGGTAAGCGGTGGACATTCAACACGCATGTTGGGCTGGGTTATGCCATCGATGCTGTTGATCTCAATAATTCTTCAGGAAGTTTTTATCCTGCCACAGATGTACGTTTTGCCTACGTTCTCAATTACAAAAAAACAATCAAACACTAGCCTATTCCCATCGACCAATTGATATCATTTTTCCCTGAAGAATGGGAAGCAAACATCTGTTGTTGCCAAAATTATTACAACCAGGAACATGTTCGTAAAAACACTTGCCTTCTTTTCTCACCACCATCCTTCCGCCCACCTCGTCAAATAGGATGGGAAAGAACCGGCTCAGATATTTTTTATACAGGATTCCTGAAAAGAAATTTGCAGGCTCATTTATAGACGCTAGTAGAGACCTTTATATTGTAAAGCACTCCGTAACGTTACAGTCAATAATGACTGTGGCATTTGAAAAAAATCCGCTTTAAAAGCTGCTTTTAGACTTATGATGTATCTGGCCATCTCTACATCTTCAAGAGAATCTATTTCATGCCTGTTCAATGCCAGTATTTTTGAGTGATAGAAATGCTTTCTCACGTACCAACCAAGGCTGCGCTTGTTTCTATTAATTTCAGGGCTTTTTTCTTCGTATTGCAAAACAAGTGAAAGTGGTTTATAAGTTACTACCACAAATAAGAATATGGAAACAGGAATATACAGTAGCGAATAAGCAAAATGCCTGCCTGTGAAGGCATACACCACCGCGGGAAACAGCAGCGCAATTTGAACAACTATGCACTTCTTGACGGTAATCATAAAAATTTTTCACCGACTCCTGGGACGCCTTAAAACTATTTGCCAGTAAATTGATAACGGCGGATCTGCTTATAAATTAGTCCAAAGATAACCACCAAAAGAATGGGCAGGGCGATATTTACGAGCTGCCATTGCGACTTTTCTGCTTCCACCCTTTTTGGATCCAGCAGGCGCAGAACAAATTGTTTGGAACGGGTTTGAAGAATATCGGTGGGATTGACCAGGTAGTCAACACAGTTCATGAAAAATTCTTTGTTGGCATAAGTGTAGCGTGTAAAAACATTGGTGCCCATTTCCAGAGGACCCGAGGACTGGCTGTATTGATTCATGGCAATGTCTCCATCAGACACCACGATCATCTTATTATTGTTGTCGCAATTGCTCAAAAAGGAATAACCCATTGCCAAGAGCGAGTCTTTGATTTGCCTGGAAGTTCTTGCTGCATACAGCGACTGGAACTTTCCTTCGAGCAACATGGCAACCGGAATATTTTTCTTTTGAAATTCCTTAATATCGGGGGCTATCTGTAAAAATTCAAAATCAATCCGGGCTGGAGCTTCCAGCAATCGTGCATTGGAAGATGACTGAAGCAGCACAGTTTTTTTTATTCCTTCCGCTTCCACTGTGTCCAGTGTGGTTGGGAACATGGCGCGAACTCCATCGAGATTTTTGCTGATCGGATGGTCGGTGCCATTGAGTATCGGAAAAAAAGGCCAGTCCACCAATCTGCTTTGTTCTGAACCATTGTTGCTGATTTGGGGCAGCTTATCAGATTGCATGTCCTGGAGTAAGGTCTGGTTGATGCGCACTCCGTAATTGAACAGAATGTCCTCGAGGTTCAGCGCACGGTCGAAAGCAATAAATCCCTGCGATTTATAGAGACTGTCAAATTCCGCGTACATATTGTCTACCATCCAAAACACCTTACCTCCATGCATTACGTACTGGTCGATCTTTATCTTGTCTGCATCACTAAAGGCCTGTGTGGGTTTCAGGATCACGAGTGCATCCAGCTGCGGAACGAATGGAGACTGACGGATATTCACCGTATCGAATTGATAACTGTGAATTAATGTACGCACGGCGTCGTTTACATTGTATCCCCATCCTTCACCATGACCTAAGGCATAACCGATCTTTGGTTTTTGTTCAACCGTTATCTTCTGAATAGCACTGGCAAATTTAAATTCCATCGAGGCTTCCACATTATTGTACAAAGCAGCTAGTTGTTCGGGTTCGGTTCCGAACGAACGTTCCCCTTTTAACAGGTTAACACCAATGGAAGTGTCACGGTAATGAATGATCGCTCCTGGAAGAACCATCTTCTGCGTTTGTTCATCACCCACCTTGCTGGGAGCTTCCAGCATGAGTGCTGGAATATTGTAGAAGTAATTGATAGAGTCTAGCAAATAGTGTGCTTCGGAATCATTCAATCCTTTAAGTGGATCGGTAAAATCGAATTGGATATTATTTTTTCCATACTCCTTGCACTCCTGCAAAAATTCCTGAACACTGTTGGTGAGCTTTCTGAAGCCTGCAGGATACTCTCCCTTCATAAAAACTTCTATGCGCACCGGCTCTTTTAGTCCAAGGAGCAGTTCCTTGGTGGGCCTGCTCAACGAGTATTTTTTTTCCTCGGTGAGGTCATATCGCTGATGAAAAAGAGAAGCAAGAAAATTAACGGCTATGAGTCCAATAATGAGTGCGAGCCACCAAAAAGTTTTTTTTCTTTTCTGCATTATCTTCTGAAAAGGTTTTGGCGGGTGATCAATAAAAAGAAAAGAATGAGGCTGAGAAAATAAACAAGATCTCTGGTATCAATCACTCCGCGACTGATGCTGCGGTAATGAAAATCTATTCCCATCATTTCAATATAATAATCAGCGCCATTCCGGAAAATGGGCAACTGGCTGATGGCAGTAAATCCAAAATAAAAAAGCACCGAAGCAATCAGGCCCAGTATAAAGGCCACAACTGAATTATTGGTAAAGCTGCTGATGCAAATTCCGATCGAAGTAAATACAGCAGTTAGCAGCACGAGTCCCAAATACGAACCGGCCGCAGCACCTGAATCAATTCCGGTAGTGGAGGCCAGGTGGTTGATGGTAAAATAATAAACCAGTGTGGGAACGAGCGCCACCACTGCTACTATGAAGCTTCCCAGAAATTTTCCACTCACGATCTGCCAGCTGCCCAAAGGACGGGTTTGCAGAATTTCAAAAGTGCCTGTTCTGAATTCATCTGGAAAACTGCGCATGGTAATCGCCGCGACCAGGAAAAGCAGTATCCAGGGAGCGAAAGAAAAAAAATTGTCGAGCGTAGCATAGCCAGAATCAAGAATATTATTCCGAAAAACAAAAAGAACCAATCCGTTCACCAGCAGAAAAACGATGATGGCAATATAACCCGTAAGGCTGCTGAAAAATAATCTGAGTTCTTTTTTGCAGATAGACCACATGAAGGTGCAAAATAAGGGGAATAAGTTGGTAGTTGATAGAAGAGAAAAAGATGTGAGATGTGAGATGTGGGATGTGAGAAGAAAAGGTAAAGCGCCTTAAAGGATTACTCCGCTTCTGTCGCAATGATCCATTGCGGCGCCAGGCGTATCTCTGCGTTCCCCGCGTTTTTATTTCTTCTACCAGCTACCAACTATCAACTATACTGCAAAACTCTCTCCACATCCGCAGGTCCTGCTGGCATTGGGATTACTAAAATGGAATCCTTTGCCATTAAGACCATCGGTGAAGTCGAGCGTGGTATTAACGAGGTATAAAAAACTTTTCAGGTCGGTCACCACCCTGATGCCGTTGTGCTCAAACACCTGGTCGGAAGGTTTTTGAGTATTGTCAAAATCCAGCTTGTAACTCAAACCCGAACAACCACCGCCCACTACACTGACGCGAACAAAATAGTTGGGATCATTCGCCATTGTTCCTTCAGACATTAGCTCCAGCAATCTTTGCTTTGCTTTGTCTGTTACATATATGCCATTTTCTGTTACTACCATTTCTTGAATTTTTTTTGCTTAGTCTCGTGGTGAGTTAAGCGGTAAAAGTTAGCAAATATTCTTTCAAAACCAAGTCCCTGACCCTGTCTTTAACGAATCTGAAACAATCAAATCAGTTCTTTCTTGTGCATGTCCCAGAGCGGACTAAGCGCTCTTAGTTTTTGCACGCCTTCGCAAACCCTTTTAATTACAAAATCAATTTCTTCTTCAGTTGTAAACCTGCCCAGACTGAATCGCAGCGAACTATGGGCCAATTCATCTGCGAGTCCTAAAGCTTTTAAAACATAAGAAGGTTCCAAAGAAGCGCTGGTACAGGCAGAGCCGGAAGAAAGCGCGATCTCTTTTCCAAATTCCATCAACAATGCCTGTCCGTCTGCATATTGAAAAGAAAGATTCGTTACCTGGGGCAGGCGATTGATTCTACTTCCATTCACCCTGGTCTCTTCCAGTTGTAGTAAGGAGGTCTCCAGCCGGTCTCTCCATTTCTTTAAACGCGATGATTCGTCTTGCATTTCTTCAATACAAATTGCGCAGGCCTTACCCAGGCCAACAATGCCCGGAACATTGAGCGTTCCACTGCGCCACCCTTTTTCGTGACCACCGCCATCCATCTGGGCAGATAGTCTTACCCTGGGATCTTTGCGTCGGACATATAATGCACCCACACCCTTGGGCCCATAGATCTTGTGTGCGTTCATGGCAAGCAAGTCGATATGGTCTTGCTGAACATCCACCTTAATTTTTCCTACAGCCTGGGTGGCATCAGTGAAAAATAAAATGCCATGCTGGTGAGCAAGCCTTCCAATGTCCGCGACAGGCATAATGGTTCCAATCTCATTATTTGCATACATCAGGGAAATCAAAATGGTATCAGGCCTGATGGCAGCTTCAATTTGCAATGGATCTACCAGACCATCGTGGTTGACTGGGATATAGCTGATCTCTGCTCCGTTTTTTTCCAGATGCTTACAGGTATCAAGTACAGCTTTGTGTTCAATGGCGCAGGTGATGATATGTTTTCCTTTGGAAGCGTAGGTCTCGAAAACACCTTTTAGAGCCAGATTAACAGACTCCGTAGCACCCGAAGTAAAAATGATCTCTTTGCTCTCAGATCCAATGAGGGCTGCCACTTGTTCCCTTGCCTGCTCTACTGCTTCTTCTGCCTTCCAGCCAAAGGAATGACTTCGACTGGCAGCATTTCCAAAGTCTTCGGAGAAATAAGGAAGCATGGCAGCCACAACCCTTGGATCACAGGGTGTAGTGGCACTATAGTCCAGATAAATCGGTAATTGCACCATGTTTGAATCAGCAAAATTACCTCAATTCATTCAAGGAAGCCAGAGCATGATCAGCCATCCTTAATTTTAACCTTAATTCGAAACTGCCATGTTAAAGGTTGAACACATTGGAATTGCCGTACGATCGCTGCAGAATTCTATACCGCTTTTTGAAAAGCTGTTGAATACTCCCTGTTATAAAACCGAGACCGTAGATTCCGAAAAGGTCAACACGGCATTTTTTCAACAGGGTGAAAGCAAGATCGAACTTCTGGAAGCCATGGGTAACGAAGGACCCATTAATAAATTTATCGAGAACAAAGGCGAAGGCATTCACCACCTGGCTTTTGAAGTAAAGAATATCCAGGAAGAAATGGAAAGATTAAAAAAACAGGGTTTTGTATTGCTCCATGAAACGCCCAGGCAAGGTGCGGACAACAAGTTGGTCTGCTTTCTCCATCCTAAATCAACCAATGGGGTATTGATTGAATTATGTCAGGAGAGAAGCTGATGGCTTTTGGCTGGAAGCTGATGGCTTTTGGCTGAAGGCTAATGGCTGTTGGCTTTTGGCTGATGGTCTCGAGTTATAAGGCGTTCGATCCTTACCGTCATTGCGAGCGAAGCGAAGCAATCCCCCGAGTTTAGATCCACTCCTTTATTTGCTAACTATAAACAGCGTTGCTCTGGCCGAAGGCTGCGACTGAGAAAAACTCTCAGCTAACAGCTCTCAGCCATTAGCTTCCCTCAAAAAAATACCCCCGGTAGAAACCGGAGGTCTATTCCTCAACGCCTAAAAAAACGAGTTTATAAAATGACTTGTCGGGCGACATTCAATTCCTGTCCGTTGCTTACCGACACAATGTAATTTCCTTTGAAACGGGTGCTGAGCACTACCTGGCCAAGGGGTTGCTTCACCGATGTTTCTTCCACTACCTGTCCGCTCAGCGAAACGATGCGCACCCTTACGGTACCGCTGATGCTGGAAGGAAACTGGAGGAGAATATTGTTTTGAACAGAAGCAATGCTTATTTCTGTCTTGCTGGATGTTTCATTTTTTACAATCTTGATCGAAGTATAAGTGGTCCGGCCATCCAGGTCTTTTTCTTTTATACGGTAATAACTGAGTTTTGAAGTATTGTTTCTATCTGTGTAAGAATAATTAGTAAGGCTTCGGCTGTTCCCGGCTGCAGAAATTGTAGCGATGGAGGTCCAGTTGCTACCGTCAAAGCCACGCTCTACTTCATAGCTGCCTGAATTCATTTCTTCAGAAGTTGACCACTGAAGGAGTACATCATTGGAAGAACGGGTAGCACTAAAACTCACGAATTGCACGGTCAGAACAATCTGGGTAAAAGGAACGAAACCGCCACTGTTTTGATCAGCTTGTTCCGGTCCATAAACAGAACCTGTATTACTTTTATAAATAATAGAGTTTCCAAGCTTAATTTGTTGGGACGCACTTGCGTTAGTGAGGATCACACCACCTGTAAAAACTTTGATCATGCTGTTGATATCCAGTTGCAGCTTTGTATTGTTGTTGGTGAACTGGAGGGTACCAAAGACCTCGAGGACGACAGTAGAACTCGAAAGGTTCTGGTCCGCATTAATTACGATAGTATTGTTGTAAGGAATGATGATCGTATCGCCGTTTGTGGGAAGCCTATTGAGGTCCCAACTGGAAGCTGTTGACCAAAGACCATTGCTGGCTACGGCCGTGATGACCGGCGCCCCTTCGGATTGACCGAAGGCCAAGAAGCCCATGGTAATGAGGAATAAATTTTTCATAGTACGGATTTTATTGTTTTTTTAGGGCGGCTAAAGCAATCAGTTATTTGTTTCTAAGGGTTTTTCTTTACTGAGAGCTGAGCCTGGACAAAGCTATATCAGGTTTTCCCAGCTTGCAAGTAACTTTACTGATTTTTTTCGAGTAGATCTACGATTTTGAACCTAAGGCATTGACGCTCAGTAATAAATTTCTAAGTGTTTTCTTGTATGCGGAGCTAAGTAAAGCAGTAAAAATGGCTCTGAAAAAGACCATTGAGATCGTAGTAATCCCTGGTAGATTAAACAGCATCAAAAAAAATATCCTCATAAACATCCTAATTTGGACTAAATAAACCCTTATCATGAAGGCCAGGGATCCCCTTATTTTGATGACAGCAGGTTTTGTGATGATGGCCGTTTTCGCCTGTCAGGTAAAAGAACCGGCCAAGCCTGTACCTGCCGTCCCTCTTTCTGATTCCGCCTTGAACCGCAAATACAATGTGGATCAGATCAAGCTTCCTCCTCATTTTAAAATGGGGGTGTTTGCCGAAGCACCGGGTGCCCGAAGCCTCTGTGAGTCTCCATCGGGGACCCTTTTTGTAGGGACCATGAATGGCGATGTTTATGCGCTTCGCGATACTGATAAAAATGGCGTAGCCGATGAAAACTATATTATCGCCTCCGGCCTCAATTCTCCCAATGGCGTGGCTTTTAAAGATGGGAACCTGTATGTAGCGGAGATCAGCCGCATTCTCCGGTTCAACAAAATTGAAGAGCATCTCAAATCCCCTCCCGGTTATCAGGTGGTATATGACCAGCTGCCTTCAGACAGGCACCATGGCTGGAAGTTCATCGCTTTTGGACCGGATGGTAAACTCTATGTGCCAGTGGGTGCACCCTGCAATATTTGCGAAGAAGAAAATCCTGTATATGCGTCCATTGCACGAATGAATCCTGATGGAACTGCCTTTGAGATTTTTGCAAAAGGCATTCGAAATACTGTTGGCTTTGACTGGGATCCTCAAACAGGAGCATTATGGTTTACCGATAATGGAAGGGATAACCTTGGTGATGACATCCCTTCCGACGAACTCAATACAGCACCAAAAGCCGGACTTCATTTTGGATTTCCTTATTGTCATGAAGGCGATATCCTGGATCCCAAGTTTGGAAAGGGAAAAAATTGCGCTGACTTCGCAGCCCCTGTTCTCAAACTTGGAGCGCACGTGGCGGCACTCGGTATGCGGTTTTATTCCGGCAGTGCATTCCCACCCGAATACAAAAATCAGATCTTTATCGCGCAGCATGGAAGCTGGAACCGTACAACCCCGGTGGGTTATCGAGTAATGATTGTCCGTCTTGAAAATAATAAGCCGGTTTCATATGAACCATTCGCCACCGGATGGCTCGACGAAAAAGGAAATGTCCTGGGAAGACCCGTGGATGTTCAGGTGCATCAGGACGGATCCCTGCTGGTGAGCGATGACCGAAATGGAGTGGTGTATCGGATAGCGAGATGGTGAATGGTGAGATGGTGAATGGTCAATGGTGAATGGTCAATGGTGAATAGTGAATAGTCAATAGTGAATGAGTCGTTCATAAAGCGGTCATTCGTTACTGAAGGCGGGAAGGAGAATGGTAAATTACTACGGAAGTTTTAGTGAATGGTGGATGGTGAATGGTCAATGGTGAATAGGGAATAGTGAATGAGTCGTTCATAGCTACGGTCATTCATTACGGAAGGGGAATGGTCAATGGTGAATCGTCAATGATGGGGTGATTGATTGAATGAGGTGGTGAGTAAAACGGTAAGTTGAATGGTGAATATTAAATGGTGATTATTGAATCACTCCTTATTTCCGGAATTGACCTCTATTTCAATTGAGTCCATTTAGTCAACTTACAACCACTGTCCTGCCTCACATCTCTCTTCTCACATCTCACATCTCTCATCTCACATCCTTAGCGCATGGTTGATACCTGCAGAACACATACTACCTTAAGACATTGCGAACGGAGTGACCCCCGCAGGGTGCGGGGCTAAAGCTATGGCGGTGGCGCAAGCAATCTCACTCAATGATTCAACTGGAAGTTTTGTTTATGAAATGATTAATGGAATTCGCTTATGATTTGTTCTGCTGAATAGAATTACTGCAAGCACAAGGGAGTGACACAACAGAAGTTGATTGGAGATTTGCAGCTTGGCAAATAATTCATTTAATAAACCAAAACCTTTCGTGCACTTCAGACAGGTTTTCAAATCAAATTTCTTTAGCAAGCCGTTACCTGCTCTGTTGGCATCCTCGCTAACGAGTGATTGGTGACTCTCCCGTTAGTAGCTTTTGTGAATTACCAGCAATAAATTTTTTAGAAAAATAATTAAATCAGCTGCAGCTCTATCTTCAACTTCTGTTGTGTCACTCCCTTGTGCTTTTGGTAATTTTATTCAGCCGGGCATTTTGTAAACTACAAGCAGATATCATTGCATAAACAAAACTTTGAGTTGAATCATCGAAAGAGATTGCTTCGCTCCTCTCGCAATGACGCCTAAGGTAGTAAGTGCCCTAAAGGTATCAACCATGCGCTAACGGATGTTAGATGTGAGATGTGGGAGGACAGTGGCTGTCGAGCAGGCTAATTACACCCAGCCGAATTAAAAGACAATTGCGTAAATCCAATATTCAATATTCATCGTTCAACTCACCATTCCATTCACCCTCCACTCATTCACCTTTGACCATTCATTATTCATTATTCACTATTGACTGTTCACCATCTCATTCACCATTCACTATTCATTATTCACTATCGACTATTCACTATTGACTATTCACCATTCTCTAAAACTTCCGTATGAATTTACCATTCCCCTTCCCACTTTCAGTAACGAATGACCGTACTATGAACGACTCATTCACTATTCACTATTCACCATTGACCAATGACCATTGACCATTCACCATTCACCATTCACCACCTCACTCTTCAAGCGCTGTGGAATCGGAATTGACAATGCCGAGTTTTTCAACAGCCAGTTGCGCTGCTATTTGTGATGCATCTTTCTTATTAAAAGCTTTTCCCTGCGCAACTACCTTACCATTGATCACGGCAGCAATGGTAAACAACCTTCTTCCATTTTCCATTTGCTCATTCACGGTTTCAAACTCCAGTTGCTTTCCATTCTTGTTGGCCCAGCCATATAATTTATTCTTGTGATTGATCTCAAGCACTTCAAGATCTTCGACGAACATGTGCGGGATCACGATTCGTTCGTTTACCCATTTGTTGGTCTTTTTATATCCTCTATCCAGATAAACGGCGCCAACCAATGCTTCGAGCGTGTTGCCAAAAATCTGGCTGGTCTTCAGTGAAGCATCGGACTTGTTATACACCGTAATTTTTTTCAGTCCCATCTTCACGGCAATGTCGTTCAGCTGCTGGCGGTTCACCATCTTGCTGCGCATCTCCGTAAGAAATCCTTCTTCTTTGTAGGGATAACGTTTGAAAAGATAATCAGCTACCAGTGCACTCAGGATGGCATCACCCAAATATTCCAGGCGTTCGTTGTTTTCGTCAATGGTATCCTTGACCGAACGGTGTGTGAGTGCAGTTTTGTAAAGAGAAAGATTGCTGGGCGAATAGCCCAGGACTCCCTTCAGTTGCTTCTTGAAGGAGGGATCGGTATGTTTTTTATAGAATGATTTCCAAAAATCCACGGATTTTAAACTACAACTTTTTTCTGCATGGTGAAAATATCCTCTCAGATTATGCAGAATATTTTTTGAATATCATACAGGCATTGTGCCCGCCAAAACCAAAAGTATTGCTTAACGCAGCGTTAACAAGTCGCTTCTGGGCTTTCCAGAAGGTAAAATTCAATTTAGGATTCAGTTCAGGATCATCTGTAAAATGATTGATGGTGGGTGGAATAATATCATTTTGAACAGCCATGATACAGGCGATTGCTTCAATCACGCCCGCTGCACCCAAACAGTGGCCGGTCATCGATTTGGTAGAACTGATGTTCAACTCAAATGCATGTTCCTTGAATACATCCATGATGGCTTTTACTTCTGCCACATCTCCCAGAGGTGTAGAGGTTCCGTGCGTGTTGATATAGTCGATATCAGAAGCCTGCATTTCGGCATCTTCCAAGGCACGTAACATTACGTTCTTGGCTCCCAGTCCTTCAGGATGCGGAGCCGTGATGTGATGGGCGTCTGCTGTAGCGCCACCGCCGCCAACTTCACAATAGATCTTGGCTCCTCTTTTTAAAGCATGCTCCAATTCTTCAAACACCAGTACACCCGCAGCTTCTCCCATCACAAAGCCATCACGGTCGTTGTCGTAAGGACGGGATGCAGTTTTGGGATCTTCATTTCTTTCACTCAGGGCTTTCATAGCATTGAATCCGCCCACACCTGCTTCGCTCACGACGCTCTCCGATCCACCGGTGATGATCAAATCTGCTTTACCAAGTCGTATCAGGTTGAATGCTTCCATCATGGCGTTGGTGGAAGAAGCGCAAGCGCTCACCACGGCAAAATTGGGTCCTCTGAATCCGTGGCGCATCGAAATATGTCCTGCAGCAATATCAAGGATCATTTTGGGAATGAAGAAAGGATTGAAACGTGGCGTTCCATCACCCTTGGCAAAATTCGTCACCTCTTCCTGAAAAGTAATGAGTCCGCCGATGCCACTGGCAAACACCACGCCTACGCGATCTACATTTACATTGTTCTCGTCGATGGCAGCGTCCTGAACAGCCTGATCGCTGGCGACAACAGCTGTTTGAGTAAAGCGGTCCAGTTTGCGTGATTCTTTTTTATCGAGGAAACTTACCGGATCAAAATTCTTGATCTCACAGGCAAAGCGGGTCTTGAATTTGGAAGCATCGAAATTGGTAATGAAATCGCAGCCGCTTACCCCATTGCGCAAATTATTCCAGTATTCTGTGATGGAATTTCCCAGCGGTGTAAGGGCACCCATTCCGGTAACGACTACGCGCTTTAATTGAATTTGACCCACAATGAAATTTTATGTAAGTAAAACCGCCTTCATGATGCGTGTGCAGCGAGAAGGCGGAATTTTTATACGTCGGGACCTGAAGGCTGGTAATTATTTCGCGTGCTCTTCCAAATAAGAGACTGCCTGACCCACAGTGGTGATGGTTTCAGCCTGCTCATCAGGAATTGAAATGTTGAATTCTTTTTCAAATTCCATAATCAGTTCTACGGTGTCTAAAGAGTCGGCACCCAAGTCATTGGTAAAAGAAGCTTCATTCTTTACTTCTGCTTCGTCCACGCCTAATTTGTCTACAATGATCTTTTTTACTCTTGCTGCAATGTCTGACATTTTGTAAAATTTTGGTTATAGTGGTGCAAAAATATAAGTTTTTGACTTAACTAACGTCTTGATGATTCTTTCCAAATTTGCCTTGGTTTTTGAGCATCGTTGAACACATGCAATTCAAACTTGCAATTTGCCGTGTGCTTCGATCTTTGTAAATTGAACTCCACAACCACGCGAAATGGCATTGAAAATCATAGACCATGGAACGGCAGAGTACGAACAGATGATCAAACTGCGGGATGATATCCTGCGAAAACCCTTGGGACTAACGTTTTCAGAGGACGAACTGGAAAAAGAAAAGAGTAACCTGCACATCGCAGCTTATGAAGATGAACAGATGCTTGGATGCTGCATGCTGGTGGAAGAAGAGCCTGGCACCGTAAGACTTCGGCAAATGGCTGTGGTCAATGATCTTCAGGGAAAAGGTATTGGGAAAGCCCTGATGCAGTTTGCAGAAAATCTTGCCCGCGACCGGGGATACAAAAGAATCACCATGCATGCCCGCAAAAATGCCCTGGGCTTTTATGAAAAAATGGGCTATAAGAAAATTGGAAAAGAATTTCATGAGATCACCATTCCTCACTTTGTGATGGAAAAAGAATTGTGAGGAAAGTTCTGAGTTCAGAGTCCGGAGTTCAGAGTCAGAATACAACGTTTGAAAGGATTTCTTTTTACTCTTCAAAAAACTCTAATCGCAAGTTCATTCAACGACCTATTTTTCCTGATAGTTGTAAAACTCCTTCACCCACGAATAAATCTTTGAATTCCATAAATTTCTCCCAGAGTAAAGCATCCTGATAACTTTCTGCATTGCGTTCTTATTTTCTTTGCGCCTTTGCGTGAAACAACTCAGGACCTTACTTTTTCTTTCAGCAAATGCCGCAGTGCATATATTTCGTCAGTGCTGGTGAGCGCATTTTTGGGAACGAGAAAAAATGAACGGTTATCGAAATACAAATGAAAGAAATGAGGAGTTTCAAGGAAGGTGCTCAGTGCATTCCATGGCCAGGAACGCGATCCTCTTTCATTGCCCACAGAAAAAGAAGTCTCTTCAAAATTCATGATGAAGTGATCACGGAATGTTGCTGCACGACGGTAAACCATTCCTGGAAGCACGAACCAGAAAGTGATCATCAGGATAAACCACAGAAACGATCCCACCAGCAAGGCAAAGGGTAAAATTTTTTTGAAATAAAAAAGTACAGCAGATACAAGTGCAAATACATTCACCAGGATGATCATCAGTCTGATTTCTTTTTTACTGAGAAAATGGTATCGCAAGGCCTGAAGCACCTGTTTTTTATCGTAGGAGAATTGTATCGTCATCTCACCTCTCTTTGTTGTAAAGATATAGAGAATGGCTTATGAGACTTGAGCTGTGACCTATGAGCTGTGAGCTACGAGATGGAATGAGTTGATTTCTGCATGAGGGATCGGGTGCATGATTTTTTTAGAATGGGAAGCACATCAAAATTCTTTTTAGAAAAGACGCAGGAAAAAGAAAAAGCCAGTCTTGTCTGCTTCTGCGAATGCTTGCTTTGAATGGTTAAACCAGACAAACATTCGATGACTAAAAGAAAATGAAAATGCCTTTGAAACTATCTGCATAAATAAACGAGCAGCGAAAAACGCTCGCAGCTCAGAACTCACAACTCGCAGCTCCTTTATTTATTCATCATCTGTTTTGCTTCGATGCTGAGCGTAGCATGAGGTACTGCACGCAGGCGGGCCTTGTCAATGAGTTTTCCCGTGACCCTGCAAATGCCATAGGTTTTATTTTCGATCCTCATCATCGCTTTTTCCAGGTGATCAATGAACTGGATCTGGCGGCTGGCCATCTGACTCAACTGTTCTCTTTCCATGCTCATGCTTCCATCTTCCATCGTCATGTAGCGTCCGTCTTCCATATCTCCCCCTTCATCTTTGCGGGTGATCAAGCCCTGCAAATAAGCCAGTTCTTTTTTTGCTGTTTCCAGTTTTTTTAAAATCAAATCCTTAAACTCTGTAAGTTCTGTATCTGAATAGCGCATAGTAGGGCCGGTTTGTTCATGATGTGGTGAATCCAATACTGATCTGGTAAAATCAGGATCGTATTTAACTGCTTTCGTTGTTGACGTTTTTGGGATCACAACCTTTGTTGGCTTCGGCGGTTCTTTTTTTGGAACCGGTTTTACAATTGGCTGTATCGCTGGCTTTACTTCCTGGTGCGTAGGCGCTGCTACCGCCGGTTTTTTAACGGGGTGAACCACCTTCGGCGGAACCGGGGCAGATTTCTTGACCAGGGTTTCAGGCTTCTTGGGAGCAGGCGCCTGCTTTTTCGCAGGTTGGACCTGTTTGCTTATTTTCTTAGGGGCAGGGGCGGCTTTTTTCACAGGCTTTTTTGAAGTGACAGGAGCCTTTTTAGGCGCAGCTTTTTTCGCGGCAGGCTTGGCTTTGGCAGGTTTTGCCGGCTGCTTCTTTGCAGAGTGCTTCCCTGCACTGGCAGATCTGACAGGCCTTGCAGCTTTAGCCAATTTTTTAGGTGATTGCTTTTTTGTAGCCATACATTTTTTTACCCCTTTTTTAAGACAATAACTTTCAACGGGTTATCATTAACCTCGATCTCCGTTCCTTCGTCTATTGTTGATGTCAACTCCAGCTTGTCTGCCAGAATTTCGGCGCAAATATAGTCATTAAACTTAGCCAAAGATTGTCCAATACCATTGTTGGCGGCCACTTTCACTTCTATGCGATCGGTGACATCAAAACCGCTGTCCTTTCGGATCTTCTGGATCCGGTTGACAAATTCGCGGGCATTTCCTTCCTGAATTAACTCGGGAGTTACATTTATATCCAATGCTACAGTAAGAGGTCCTTTTCCGGCAACAGTCCAGCCTGGTATGTCTTCGCTGCTGATCTCCACTTCACTCAGTGTTAGTTCAACGTACTCATCTCCAACAGGAATTGAATATCTGCCTTCTTTTTCAAATAAAGAAATTTCGTGTTGACTAAAATTCTGAAGCGCCTGTGATACCGCTTTCATTTTGGGACCCAGCTTTTTTCCAAGTGCCTGAAAGTTGGGCCGGATCTTTTTTTTGATGAAGCCTTCTGTATCGGAGAGGTATTCAATTTGCTTGATGTTCACTTCTGCCTTAATGAGGTCTTCTACCTTCTGCAATTGTTGTTCCATGGCCGGATACAAAACCGGGATCAATACTTTTTGCAGGGGCTGACGCACTTTAATATTGGCCTTCTTCCTCAAGGAAAGTATTAAGGAAGAGGCATCCTGTGCCAGCTGCATCCTTTCTTCCAGGAGCGTATCAATCAATTCCTGCTTTGGCTTCGGAAAAAGCAGGTGATGTACCGAAGTCTCGCGGTGTTTTTCAGTAACACGGTTGAGCTGTACAAATATTTCATCGCTAAAGAATGGAGAGATGGGCGCCATGATGCGAACCACAGTCTCGATGCATTCGTAAAGCGTTTGATAAGCCGCGATCTTGTCCTGCTCGTATTCTCCTTTCCAGAAACGGCGACGGCAAAGCCGCACATACCAGTTACTCAATTGTTCATCTACAAAATCTTCCACCAGTCTTCCTGCCTGCGTAGGTTCATATTCATCAAAAGCAGCCGTGGCCTTCTTTACCAGGCTTTGAAGAGAAGATAGGATCCAGCGGTCTATTTCCGGTCTTTGTTTCACAGGAATATAGGCCTCTTTAAAACTGAAGCCATCAACATTGGCATAAAGCGCAAAGAACTGATAGGTATTATAGAGCGTACCAAAAAATTTACGCTGCACTTCCCTAATCCCATCGATGTCGAATTTCAGATTGTCCCAGGGTGATGCATTGGTGATCAGATACCAGCGGGTGGCATCAGCGCCAAATTGTTCAATGGTATGAAAGGGATCTACTGCATTACCCAGCCGCTTACTCATCTTGTTGCCGTTCTTGTCCAGCACCAAACCATTTGATACAACAGTCTTATAGGCGACGCTATCAAAAAGCATTGCAGCCAGTGCGTGAAGCGTGTAAAACCAACCCCTGGTCTGGTCCACTCCTTCTGCAATAAAATCTGCCGGAAAATTCTCTTTGAACTTTTCCTTGTTCTCGAATGGAAAATGCCATTGGGCATAGGGCATGGCGCCGCTATCAAACCAAACATCAATAAGATCCGGCTCGCGTTTCATGGGCTTGCCACTATCCGATACCAGGATCACTTCATCCACATAGGGTTTGTGCAGGTCCAGAATGCCATCATGCAGATAATGGGTATTGACATCTCCTCCCAATACCTTGCTGGCTTTTTTTATTTCTTCGTTGAGCTCCTGAATGGAACCAATACACTTCTCTTCGCTCCCGTCTTCTGTTCTCCAGACGGGCAATGGTGTGCCCCAGTACCGGCTCCGGCTTAAATTCCAGTCCACCATATTTTCGAGCCAATTGCCAAACCGGCCGGTGCCAGTAGATTCCGGCTTCCAGTGAATGGTCTTGTTCAACTCCACCATGCGGTCGCGCAGCGCCGTGGTTTTAATAAACCAGGCATCCAGCGGATAGTACACTACCGGTTTGTCGGTACGCCAGCAGTGCGGGTAACTGTGTTCATATTTTTCGACCTTGAAGGCACGGTTCTCTTTTTTCAGCTTCACCGATATGTCCACATTCACGTCCTGATAATTGGGCTCGTCCTTGTAATCCTTAATAAACTTTCTGGAAAATTCACCCAAACCGTCTACAAACTTTCCTTCCCTGTCTACCAGGGTGAGAATGCCGATATTATATTTCCTTCCTACCCGGAAGTCGTCTGCACCAAAGGCGGGGGCCGTGTGCACAATGCCTGTTCCATCTTCAGTTGTCACAAAATCTCCGAGCAGTACGCGAAAGGGTTCTGCATCAGGCGTAATGCTTTTGATGGCTTTAATGGAATTGGCTTCGTAGGGAAGCAACTGCTCATATTTCAGTTTCTCGAGTTGCTTTCCCTTGAATTCAGTCAGTATTTTCCAGGGTAGCAATTTTTGCTCTGGTGAATAATTTTCAAAATCCCCGTTTTCTCCCTCTGGCTTGAAATACTTATGCAGCAAGGCTTTGGCCAGTATAACATTTACCGGCAGGTGTGTATAGGGATTGAAAGTCTTTACCAGAACGTAGTCGATGTTTGGACCAACCGTAAGACCAAGGTTGGAAGGAAGGGTCCAGGGCGTGGTAGTCCAGGCAAGAAAATATACTTCGTCCATTCCGGCAGCATCAAATAAAAACTTCGATGCATTTTCTTTTACCACCCGGAACATGGCAACGGCACTCGTGTCTTTCACATTGCGGTACGTGCCTGGCTGGTTGAGTTCATGTGAGCTCAGTCCTGTTCCTGCTGCAGGCGAATAAGGCTGGATGGATACGCTTTTATAAAGAAGTCCTTTCTTGTATAATTCTTTCAAACACCACCAAAGCGTCTCAATGTATTCATTGGTGAACGTGATGTAGGGATGCTCCAGGTCCACCCAGTAACCCATCTTGGTAGTGAGTTCATCCCACTTATCCTTGTAACGAAGTACTGCCTCGCGACATTTCTGGTTATACTCGGCAACAGAGATTTTTTTCCCGATGTCTTCTTTTGTAATTCCGAGTTCTTTTTCAACACCCAATTCAATGGGGAGACCATGGGTGTCCCATCCACCTTTTCTTTCCACCCGGAAGCCTTGCATGGTCTTGTATCGGCAAACCAGGTCTTTCAGAGCACGGGCCATCACGTGGTGGATACCGGGCATACCATTGGCACTGGGCGGTCCTTCATAAAATACAAAGGAGGGCGCTCCATTCCTGATCTCAATGCTTTTTTCAAATGCATTTTCCTGTTGCCACCGTTGCAGCACTTCCTTTTCAATGGCGGGCAGGTTCAGTTGCTTGAATTCTTTATACCGGTTGGCCATGAACTACCTGATCTTGTGAAAAAATGGTTGCAAAGGTAGGTAATTACAGGGGCTGTCAGCGGGGTTTAACTGGGTTTTTGAAAAGAGTAAGAAATTGGAATTTGGGGATAAGAGTTTGGACTAAGCGCAGAGAAGGAGGAAGCGGAGGTGTTCGAAGAGAAGGGAGTTTATCGTTAATAGTTTATAGTTGGTAACTATATACGAGTTGGGACTAAGTCCCTTTTCTTACAATCTTTTTCATTAATTGAAGAGACGGAAAGATGCTTATTCCAATACCAATAATAATTAGTCCATATCCATTTAAAAACACTGAATTACCCCCGCCTTGCCCGAACCTCTCATTTGGTAAAGTTCTGCCAGGTAAAGAACTGTTTGAAAGAACGAGATATAATCCAAAAAAGAGGACAATTAATCCACTGACTAGAATCACATAGAGAGGGAAGTTTCTATACCGCTCATAGTTTTTATCTATTTCTTTGCGCTTCATTTTTTATTGCTATTTTTCTTTTCTTGCACTTGCCTACCTACTGATAGCCTTATCAGTAGGTAAGGAACGTGAAAAGATAGAAACTGAAAAGATAGAAACTGAAAAGATAGAAACTAAAAAGAAATGAATAGGCGGTTTATAATCGGTTGGATTATTCCTTTAATCTTGGCGGGATTACTTTACTATTTCATGCTAAAGCCTAACGGTTTCAATTTTCTGCCGTATGGAATACATGAAAGCTATTTTAGAGATTCCATTAGCGAAAACGCCTTCATTAAATTATTTGATGCTGTTGTGGCGCTACTCGTTGGACTGATATTAAGAGTCGTTTTATTGAAGACATTTGTCCCAACACGTATATAGTTACCTTATAGTTTCCGGTTTTTGATTCAAGGAATAAGATACCGGTGCGTACACTTTCCCTCTTGAAAACATCCGCGTCCTCCCTTCTCTATGCTACCAAATGCCGGCCAGCAATTACTTTCTAAGAATCTTGTAAATCTTGATAGCGCTCATGAGAACAATCATGAGTCCAATCAAACCAATGAATCCCCAGACCCAGCTCAGGCTTTGCTTGACGGTTGCCAGCATTACAATTGCGATCAGAAGCACGGTGGCCACTTCGTTCCAGATGCGCAGCTGTTGTGAAGTATACCTGAAAATTCCACGGGCTTCCTGACGATAAAGAGCATGCAGACTAAAATGATAAGCGAAGAGCAACAATACAAAAATCAGCTTGACCAGAAGCCATCTCCCTGCATCGCTGAACAAAGTCTGGTTCCAGTTTCCCAGAAACATTACCCAGGGACCAAGGATCAGGGTAAGAACAGCGGATGGCCAGGTGATGCCGAGCCAAAGCCTCCGGATCATGACGGAGAACTGACGCTGAAGTATGGATCTTTCCGGCTCCTGCTTTTCATTGGCTTCCGTATTATAAATAAACAACCGTACGATATAAAACATTCCTGCAAACCAGGTAACGATGAAGATGATATGGAGGGATTTGAGGTAAAAATACATTGGTCAATGGTGAATGGTCAATGGTGAATTTTAGAGGCGATCAGTCCTGAAAGGATTTTGAAACATTTTACCATATTAGATCCAGTTTCATCGGGATTGGAACCCGCAAGATAATCAAGTTTGGAGGCGATGTCCAGTGCTGCATCCACTTCTATGAGCGAACCTCTCGCAACTTCATAAAATCTTTTCCTTTCAACTTCCGATTTTCTCGATGCGCCTTCTGCAATACTTAAATGAACGGAAAGAGCTGCACGTCTTATCTGAGTGACAAGACTGAATTTTTCTTCAACAGGAAAACTTCTGGTTAATTTATAGCAGGCTAGTACAAATTTTTGCGAGTATGTATAGATATCGAGGTTCTGGTGATTCAATTTTAGGTACATGCAAACATTTCGATACAAGGTAGAGGCTATTCACCATTCACCATTGACCATTCACCACCTAAAATCCTGTTTTTTCCCCTGCAGCATATTCCCTGATCCATGTAGCCAGGGCCTGCACCCATAGGGGATGAATATTAAGGCAGGGAACTGAATCGAAGTGGGTGCCGCCTGCATGTAAAAATATCTCCTTTCCCTCCACAGCAATCTCCTCCAGCGTCTCCAAACAATCACTCACAAAAGCAGGACACACCACGACCAGTTTCTTTACTCCTTCTTTCGGCAATTCAGCCAAACGGGCAGCGGTGTAAGGTTGCAGCCAGGGATCTCTTCCCAATCTTGACTGAAAGGTGAACTCCCATTTTTCTTTTGGCAATCCTAATGCCTGCACCACCATCTTTGTTGTGGTCCAGCACTGATGACGATAACAGTACTGGTGAGACGGCGAAGGAAGGTCACAACAATCATTCAACTTCAGACAATGTTGACCGGTGATGTCTCCTTTATAAATATGCCGTTCGGGCACGCCATGATATGAGAAGATAACCTTGTCCCACTGATGCTGAAGATGCGGCCGGATGCTTTCAACCAGTGCGTGAATGTAAGCAGGATCATTGTAGTAAGGCCTAAGTGTTGTAAGCCTGAAGCGGTACCCTCCTTTTTTATGCTCCTCACGGGCCTGGACAACCGCAGTTTCAAAACTACTCATGGCATAATGAGGATACAGCGGAATGGCCACCACTTCTTCCAGGTCAGGATTTTTTTGAACCAGTTCGTCAAAGGCCGCACGGGGAGAAGGATCTCCATAGCGCATGGCGATGGCCACAGGTTCTTCAATTTTTTTTTGTAAAGCTTCCTTCAGTTGATTGGATATGACGATCAGCGGCGAACCTTCGCTGGTCCAAATAGAAGCATAAGCCTTCGCCGATTTGGGTGCGCGAAAAGGAACGATGATTCCCTTTACCAGCAAGGCCCGCAACAACCAGGGCTTGTCGATCACACGCTCGTCCATCAAAAATTCATCAAGGTATTTTTTCACATCCGACACGCGGGTGGAATTGGGAGATCCGAGATTCATCAATACAACAGCTCTCTTCATAAAGTAAAAACAAATGTAACCACAACTCGTTCATGAAATCACGCAATTGATCTGGCTCATTAATCAATATGATGAAAATCAAGCACGTAAATGACAGATCAATGACAGAGATTTTAGGCAAATGAAGTTTGCGAAATTACTTTTGTGCCATGATCGTTGACCAATTATAATGGACACACATTATTTCAAGAACATATCGAACTTCTTTGTAGCCGGAATTAACTATAAGAAATCCGATGCCTCCATTCGGGGCCAGTTCGCGATCAATCAGGAGCAATACAAGTCCATTCTGGAACTGGCTTCTGCCCAGGGACTCAACGAAATCTTTGTTCTTTCTACCTGTAACCGCACCGAGATCTATGGATTTGCCTATTGTCCTTATCAACTGGCCGAACTTCTTTGTTCACAAACAGCAGGCGACCTGGATACTTTCAGAAAATCGGCCTATGTCAAAAACGGAATGGAAGCCATCGAACATGTGTATCATGTTGGAGCAGGTCTGGACTCGCAGATCGTTGGCGATTATGAAATTGTAGGACAACTGAAGACCGCTGTGAAATTTGCGAGGGAACTGGGATTTGTTGGTGCATTCACCGAACGCCTCTTCAATTCAACACTTCAGGCTTCCAAGTCTATCAAGAACAATACAGATTTGAGTGGTGGAACAGTTTCTGTTTCCTTTGCAGCCGTTCAATACATCCGCGATAAAGTAGTGAATCCTTCTTCCAAAAATATTTTACTGCTTGGTGTGGGTAAGATTGGTCGCAACACCTGCAAAAACCTGGTGGATTATCTGGGTACGACCAACATTAGTCTTATCAACCGCTCCCCGGAAAAAGCCGACCTCCTGGCGAAGGAACTCGGACTTCGTTCGGCCTGTCTGGAAAATCTGGATTCAGAAATTAAGCAAGCCGATATTATTCTGGTGGCCACCAATTCTGCAGCACCCGTAATTCTTAAAGAACACCTGGAAGGACAGGGTGAAAAATTGATCATCGATCTTTCCATTCCTTATAACGTGGAAGATGCAGCGCAGATACTTCCTAATGTGCGCCTGGTGAACGTGGATGAACTCTCACGTCTCAAAGATGAAACGCTGAAAATGAGAATGGCTGAAGTGCCGAGGGCAAAGGCCATCATAGCAGAAGTGATGCATGAATTTGAAGAATGGTGTGAAATGCGCAAGCACGTTCCGATGTTGCGCGACCTGAAAATAAAATTGAAAGAGCTCTATGCTCATCCCCAATATACAGCCCTGAAAAGTTCCAAGACAATTGACGTACACATCCAGCGTGTGCTCAACGAAACAGCAGGCCGCATCAAGATCCAGAACCAGCGGGGATGTCAGTACATTACCGCACTGAATGATTTTATAAGCGCTAAAAATTAATGTCAAGAGCTTTACGCATCGGCACCAGGGACAGTGAGCTGGCTGTATGGCAAGCGACACTGGTCAGCGGTTTGCTGAAAAAATCAGGATATGATTCAGAGTTGGTCTATATCAAAAGTGAAGGCGATGTAGACACCATCACACCACTATATGAACTCGGCGTTCAGGGCGTGTTCACCAAAACGCTCGATGCGGCTCTACTCAATAACCGGATTGACCTGGCTGTCCACTCCATGAAAGACGTGCCCACCCAAATGGCGCAGGGACTTCAACAGGCAGCTGTATTGCAACGGGGGTCTGTAAAAGATATACTGGTTTATAAAAAAGATTCAGACCTTGAAAGGATTGGTTATAGAGATGGGCAGTGGACAGAGGATTCCAGTGAAAAATTTATTGTTGCTACCGGATCTGTTCGAAGGATTGCTCAGTGGATGCACCGTTATCCCACACATCAAATAGAAAACCTTCGCGGCAATGTGAACACGCGTCTTCGCAAGCTCTCTGAAAATTATTGGAACGGAGCCGTGTTTGCTGCTGCAGGACTGGAAAGAATAAATCTGCGTCCAAAAAATTCTGTTGACCTCAACTGGATGTTGCCAGCGCCGGCGCAGGGAGCCATCATGGTTGCATGCCGTGAAGATGATGATTTGTCTTTTCAGTGTTGCCAGCATTTTCATGATGAAGCAACTGCTCTGTGTACACAGATTGAAAGAGATTTTTTAAGGGCTTTATTGGGTGGATGCTCTACTCCGATTTCAGCCCTGGCCGAAATAAAAGAAGGAAGCGTTTTTTTTCAGGGAAATATTGTTCGTCCCGATGGAAAAGAAAAAGCAGAAGTGCAAAAACAGACCCCGCTGGCTGATGCAGCCAACCTGGGACTCACGGCCGCCAAAGAAATTTTATTGAAAGGAGGACAGACAATCGTTGAAGGCATTCGAAAAAAAGGGCTGGCTTCCAATGGAAAAATTTAGACTGCTGAGCACCAGGAAATTAAATCCCCTGATCGCCCGTGAACTTTCCGGTCTTGTGGATCTTATGGAGTTGGATTTTATTTCGATTCTTCCTTCTGTAACCGCTGGCAAAACCGAAGAGATCATGCAGCTGGCCGGGGAAGAAAAAGCAGTTGCCTTTACCAGTGCTCATGCTGTGGAGGTGGTAGATGAAATTTTAAGATCCGGAAAACTGGTGGCAGACTGGAGAATTTTCTGTTTGGCAGGAAAGACCAAAGATGCGATCAGAAATTCATCGCAGATAAAAAACAATTTGGAAGGCGAAGCAAACGATGCAGCTTCGTTGGCGGGAAAAATCCTGGAAACAAAAGTGAAAGAGATCATTTTTTTTTGTGGCAACCAGCGAAGAGAAGAGTTGCCTTCCCTTTTACTTGAAAAGAAAGTATCCGTGAAAGAGTTCGTTGTTTATGAAACTCTGGAAAAACCTGTTGCAGTAAAAAATGATTTTGATGGAGTTCTTTTTTTCAGTCCCAGTGCGGTCCGCAGTTTTTTTTCTTCCAACATATTGAGGCCGTCCGTTGTTTGTTTTGCTGTTGGTCAAACAACAGCAACCAGCATTGGCACCTATACCGGTAACCAGATCCTGGTGAGCGAAATACCCAGTCAGGAGAAAATGCTGGAGCTGGTACGAAATTTTATTCACCCGACCTTATAGGTCTTATAAACCTATAAGGTTGCCACGTCAAAAAATGAGCCACCTAAAAAACGACCTCCTTTTAAGAGCCCTCAGAGGTGAGGAAGTGAAAAGACCGCCGGTTTGGATGATGCGCCAGGCAGGAAGGTACCTTCCGGATTATATCAAACTGCGCGACCGATACGATTTCTTCACCCGTGTACAAACGCCCGAACTGGCCACAGCTATCACCCTCCAACCCGTAGACCAGGTGGGCGTAGATGCTGCGATCATATTTTCAGACATCCTGGTCATTCCACAAGCTATGGGATTGGAAGTGTTGATGGAAGAAGGAAAAGGTCCTTCACTTCCGAAAACAGTGCGAAGCCAAAAAGATGTGGATGCTCTGAAAACTTCAGGTGTATCAGACAGCCTGCACTATGTGATGGATGCACTGGCACTCACAAAAAAAGAACTCAATGGAAGGGTACCGCTCATAGGCTTTGCAGGTGCACCCTGGACCATCTTGTGTTACATGGTGGAGGGAAAAGGAAGTAAGACCTGGGAAGTCGCCAAACAATTTGCTTACACGCAGCCCGAACTTGCACACCAGCTCTTGCAGAAGATCACCGCTATCACTATCGAATATTTAAAAGCGCAGGTTAAAGCAGGAGCGGATACAGTGCAGGTCTTTGATAGCTGGGCCGGTTCTTTATCGCCGCAGGATTTTAAAATATTTGCACAACCTTATCTCCTTCAAATCGCTGATGCCTTGAAAGAGGATGCACCCGTGATTCTTTTTCCGAAAGGAAGCTGGTATGCATTGAAAGAGCTCAGTCAGAGCAGTGCCAGTGGAATTGGTATCGACTGGAACATCGATCCAAAATTTGCAAGGGAGCTGAGTGGGAACCGAATTACGCTGCAGGGTAATTTCGATCCGGCAAAACTGCTCGCGCCCATCCCTCAAATAAAAAAATGGGTAAAGGAAATGATCGATGGATTTGGAACAAGATCTTATATCGCCAATCTTGGTCACGGCATTACACCCAACGTTCCCGTTGACCATGCAAAGGCTTTCGTAGAAGCAGTGAAGGAGGTGAATGGTGAATGGGGAGTGAGTGAATAATGAATAGTGAATAGTGAATGATGAATAATGAATGGTGAGTAGTGAATAGTGAGTAGTTAGTGGTGAATGGGAAAGTGAATCATTAAATGTGAAACCACCAGTCCTGCTCTCATGGCTTACAGCTCGCAGCTCATTGCTCGCGGCTCAAGACTCATCGCTTCGCCAAAAACTTTTTATCGCATGAACGTAAAAGAAACCTGGATCAACTATATACATCATCTGCAGGACCGTATTTGTACGGAACTGGAAATGGCGGATGGACGCGCGCATTTCAGGGAAGACCGATGGGAAAGGCCAGAAGGTGGAGGAGGAAGAACAAGAGTCATTTCAGAGGGAAATGTATTTGAAAAAGGAGGCGTGAATACGTCGGTTGTTTTTGGAAAAGTAACAGAAGCCATGCGTTCGCAATTAAAAATAAATGGCAACGACTGGTTTGCCTGCGGGGTTTCCCTGGTGCTGCATCCAATCAATCCCTTTATTCCAACCGTTCATTGCAATTACCGGATGTTCGAACTCTATAATGAAAAAGACGAACTGCTGGACCGCTGGTTTGGTGGTGGAACAGATCTCACTCCGTATTATTTGTTGGAAGAGGACGCACGAAATTTCCACCAGACCTATAAAAATACCTGCGACCAATTTGACACATCTTTTTACCCAACGTTCAAAAAAAACTGTGATGGTTATTTTGTGAACCATCACCGTAATGGAGAGAGAAGAGGCATTGGGGGAATATTTTACGATTATCAGCGGCCCGATGAAAAAAAAAATGTGCATTTCTGGCTCAATTTTTCGCAGGCCTGTGGCGACGCTTTCCTGCCTTCTTATGTGCCCATTGTGGAAAAAAGAAAGCATTTACCTTTCACGCCCGAAAATAAACATTGGCAGGAGATCAGGAGAGGGAGGTATGTTGAATTCAATTTGGTGCACGACCGGGGAACCCTGTTCGGACTAAAAACAAACGGAAGGACTGAAAGCATTTTAATGAGCCTCCCCCCTACTGTTCGTTTTGAATACGATTATCAACCAACA
Organism: Flavisolibacter sp.; assembly: GCA_045805145.1. Taxonomy (GTDB): domain Bacteria; phylum Bacteroidota; class Bacteroidia; order Chitinophagales; family Chitinophagaceae; genus Flavisolibacter. The sequence continues at coordinate 41,326 of JBJMLU010000106.1, forward strand.
CCAGGTTCGGAAGAAGACAAATTATATCAGGCAGTATTGCATCCGATGGAATGGGTGTAGTTGGGGATTGGGAATTTGGAATTAAGGTATTGGGAGATTAGGAGTAAGGAGTTCGGAGCTGGGAGTTGGGAGTGAGTTAAATTTTTAAAGTATGAAATCATCAGGATCCTTTTAATAAATCCCGCCCGAACGTACCCTTCGGTACGGGCAGGCGTGAAATCCAATATTAATCTGTGAAATCCGTGATATATGTTTTTACAAAGAAGAAACAGAATACTCAGACAGAATCCTTCCATACGTGCGATGGTAGCAGAAACTGTACTCACACCCAACGATTTTATCGTTCCCCTTTTTATTGATGAAGGAGAAAATGTGCAGACAGAAATCGCTTCCATGCCCAACTACTACCGCCGTTCGCTCGACCTTACAGTGAAGGAAGTAAAAGAACTCTGGAATATGGGCATCAAAAGCGTTTTGCTCTTTATCAAATGCAGGGACGAACTGAAAGATAATACCGGGAAAGAAGCCTGGAATAAAAATGGACTGATGCAACGAAGCATCAAGGCCATTAAAGATGCCGTACCAGATATGTATGTAATGACCGACGTTGCTCTTGACCCATATTCTTCTTATGGTCATGACGGCATTGTGGAAGATGGAGAAATTGTGAACGATCCAACAGTGGAAGCACTGGTGAAAATGAGTATCAGTCACGCAGAAGCAGGTGCAGACATGGTAGCGCCCAGCGATATGATGGATGGAAGAATTGGTGCGATTCGCGAAGGGCTGGAACGATCCGGATTTACAAAAACCGGCATCATGGCCTACAGTGCCAAATATGCTTCCTGTTTTTATGGACCCTTCCGCGATGCACTGGATTCTGCACCAGGATTTGGTGACAAGAAAACTTACCAGATGGATTATGCCAATCGCATTGAAGCCGTGAAAGAAGCTTTGATGGACGTAGAAGAAGGCGCGGACATTGTGATGGTGAAACCCGGACTTCCTTACCTGGATATTGTGCGTGAGGTAAAAAATGCAGTGGAAGTACCCGTGAGTGTGTACAACATCAGTGGCGAATATGCAATGATCAAAGCCGCGGCAAAAATGGGATGGCTCAACGAAGACAAAGCCGTTCTCGAAACCCTGACTTCAATCAAAAGAGCAGGAGCTGACCTCATTGCAACCTATTTCGCTAAAGACGCCGCGAAATTGTTGTCGTGAAGGGTGAATGGTCAATGGTGAATGGTGAATAGTGAATAATGAATAGTGAATGGTGAAAGCTGAATTGTGAAAGGTTAAAAGATGCAAGGCCTGGAAGCTGGTGAAGGGGGAAGGAAATTTATCCAGAATCCATTCAGAGATGGACAATTCTCCATTAAATTGGTTGATCATTCACTTCAATTGAAAAATCCTAACTAAAAACTACCAACCATTCACAACACATTCGCTATTCACTATTCACCATTCACTATTTACTATTGACTACTCACTATTCACTATTCACCATTCATTATTCACTATTCACTATTCACTATTCACCATTGACCATTCACCATTCACCATTCACCACAAAAACTATCCATGAATTTTTCCAACAGCCAGCAATTATTTGAAAGAGCGCAGCAAAGTATTCCGGGTGGCGTGAATTCACCGGTTCGCGCATTCAGGAGTGTGGGGGGTACTCCTGTATTTTTTCAAAAGGCCAAGGGCGCTTATCTATACGACGTGGATGGCAACCACTACATCGATTATATCAACTCCTGGGGACCCATGATCCTTGGTCATGCTTTTGAGCCCGTGGTGGAAGCAATTTGCAAAAAAGCAGCTGATTCCACCTCCTTCGGTGCACCTACAGAACTGGAAGTAGAAATGGCGGAGCTGGTAAAATCCATGGTGCCGAATGTTGATCTTTTGCGGATGGTAAGCAGTGGAACTGAAGCCTGCATGAGTGCCATCCGGCTGGCACGTGGATTCACAGGCAGAAACAAGATCATCAAGTTTGAAGGCTGTTATCACGGACATGCCGATAGCTTCCTGGTGAAAGCCGGAAGTGGTGTGGCTACATTCAACATTCAAACTGTTCCTGGCGTCACCGCAGGTGTTTCGGCTGATACGTTGACTGCTCCTTATAATGATCTTGATGCCGTACGAAAACTGATATCGCAACACAAATCAGAAATTGCTGCCATCATCATCGAGCCTGTTGCAGGAAATATGGGATGCATTCTCCCTGAGAAAGGATTCCTGGAAGGATTGCGCAAGCTGTGTACTTCGGAAGGCATCGTTTTTATTTTTGATGAAGTGATGACGGGATTCCGACTGGCTCCAGGCGGTGCACAACAAAAGCTTGGCATTGATGCCGACCTCATTACTTATGGTAAAGTAATTGGCGCCGGAATGCCCGTGGGTGCTTTTGGCGGAAAGAAAGAGATCATGAATCAGATAGCGCCTTTGGGAAATGTGTACCAGGCAGGAACGCTCAGTGGAAACCCGATTGCGATGGTTGCAGGTTATACCCTTTTGATGCACCTGAAAAATAATCCTTCCATCTATTCCGAACTCGAAGACAAAGGAAATTATCTGGAGAAAGGTCTTCGAAAAAAATTGCAGGAATCAGGAATGCCTTTTGTCATCAACCGTATGGGCAGCATGATCAGCATTCATTTTAGCCAAAAGCCCTTAAATAATTTTGAAGCGGCATCCACCGCCAACAATGCGCGCTTCAATCAATTCTTTCATGCCATGCTCAAACGTGGTATCTATCTTCCCCCTTCCGCATTTGAAAGCTGGTTCTTAAGTCATGCCCTTTCAAAAGATGATCTGGATGAAACCATTATCTCTGCTGGAGATGCGCTGAGAGAAATGGGTAATAAGGTATTGGGGTAATGAGGTATTGAGTGGAATTGCCACCTACGCCAAGGCTTCAGTGGCCAAAGAGGAATTGGGAATTTGGAATTGGGGAGAGAGAGCACTGATTCTATGAAATCATCAATCCGTGAAATCATTATTTAATCAGTGAAATCCGTGATTCAAACTAAAGCACGGCGACTGGTTCTCTGATGTCCCTCCTCAATGAAGAAAGAAGGAAATCAATCCGACAATGATTAAGACAATCCCGCTGATTCTTTTTTCGTTGTGCTCAATGAAATTGGCACCCAACAGATTGATGCCTTTGTATCCGAGGTTCACCAGGAGCATGATTCCGCTGATGCTAACGACCGCATAAATCAGGGAAAGAAGTCCCACCAGCCCCATTCCATAAGCGCCAGCCGATAAAAAAAGACTTTCCACTTCCAGGCAGGGAGAAAGAAACATCATGAAAATAAAAATCAGGATCCATTTTTTTTTGCTGCGGTTGTATTGCATCACATCTTTTTGAGAGCTGTGATGATGGTGCGGAAGGTTTACCGTGTAATATATCAGTCCGAACATGATGAGCAAAACAGAGGAAGCCACATTGATCGTGCTTCCATATTTTTCTCTCAATTCCTTTCCGATGAGTCCAAGTAAAATTCCAAGCACCACTGTTCCCAGTACATGGGCCGAAGCAGAAATAAAAGTGATGGTCGTCATGTCGCGCAGCTTCCATTTCTCTGCACGGGCCACGGCAACAAGGGGCAACCAGTGGTTGGGGATCAGGGCATGGACCATAGCCAACAAAACAGTTCCGGTGATAACGGTAAACATGCGGAAATCAAAGATAAGGAGAGAGCTGTTGGCTTATTGCTGTTGGCTGTTAGCTGTTGTATACATTCCTGACCGATGCCTTTGAACATTCAACGAATAGCTAGAAGCTATCAGCCAATAGCCCTCTCAGCTGTTCTCAACAACAATTCACAGGGCTTTAGTCCAGTGTGCTTTTTGAAAGCCGTGGAAAAATGAGAGATGGAAGAATAGCCGAGCATGAGTGATACCTCTGTAACTGTGAGTCCTTTTTCATACAGAAGAAACTTGGCATGTTCCATTCGCTGGCTCTGGTAAAATTCGAAGATGGTGGTGCCGAACATTTCCTTGAATCCTTTTTTCAGATAACATTCATTCATCGCCACTTTTCTGCTGAGCGTCCTGATGGTAATGGGCTCACCAATCTGCTGCAACAGTATTTCGCGGGCAAGGGAAATCTTTTCACGGTCCGCTTCATTTTTCAAAAACCTGTTGCGACCCAGGTCTGTCTGTTTTTCCTGAACATGGTCAAGGCTGTACAGCAACAACATCTGGGTTTGTGCATTCAAAAAAATATTTTTCAGGTTTCCTCCATAACCATGATTGAGCAATCCTTCAAGCGCCAAACGAGTCCGGCTGCACAATTGAAATTTCCGCGAAAAAGAATGTTGGTGCTTGAAAGAAAGGATATTTTCACTCAAATCCTGCTGATCGATCCTGGAACGAACAAATTGTTCCATCAGTGGAGCGGTAAAAACAAAATGCAGAAAATCCACACTATTCGTTTTCTCTTCGCATAAATTGGAATCACTTGCGCGACACTGGTGGCAGGATCGCTGGTCGCGCCGGCAGTATATATTGCCAATCAGACAAAATCTTAATTCAAGCCGGCTTCTCTTTGCAGGTCCCGGTTCGAAATGATAATTCACCAGTGCCACATCTTCAGCATTCCAGTTGTTCGGGCGTGCGTAGCGGCGAATGGAATACTGCACGGACCCTGGAATCTCTCTACTCTCTTCATAAACCAGTTCGGTTTGAATAGAAGATGCTACAGGAATGAGCTTCGTAGCGAGGTTTTGTTGCATCACGTCAAAATTAAAGAGCAAAGCACAATTGCGTGAACCCGTTGATTCACACTTTCGTCATATTTACTACTTTCGCCAAATGCAGTTAAAAAATGGTATTGATTTCCAGCACACGCTTGCTTCGGCAATTACCATCAGCGGAGTTGGGATCCATACAGGACAAAATGTGGAAATGACCCTGAAGCCGGCAGAACCAGGCACTGGCATTGTTTTCAAAAGGATAGACCTTCCAGGTGCCCCCTCGGTTAAGGCGGACGTGGATAATGTGGTTGATACGACGCGCAGCACCACCATTGAAGCGCACGGAGCCCGGGTCACCACTATTGAACACCTTATGGCTGCACTCATTGGAAATCAGATCGACAATGCACTCATTGAGATAAACGGTGTGGAAGTACCCATTCTGGATGGAAGCTCTGAACCCTATATCGAACAGATCCAGAAAGCCGGAGTGCGCAAACAGGAAGCACATAAGATTTACTACACACTGCAGCACAACATCACTTTTTCTGACGAAGAAAAGAAAGTGGAAATGGTAGCACTGCCCTACGACGATTTCCGAATCAACACACTGATCGATTTCAATTCGCCGGTTCTTGGAACGCAACATGCGGCACTCAAACACATTTCTGATTTCAACGAACAGATTGCACCCTGCCGCACTTTTTGTTTTTTTCATGAACTCGAATATCTCATTGACCATAACCTGATCCGGGGTGGTGACATCAACAATGCCATTGTAGTAGTAGATAAAGCAGTAACGGATGATCAGGTGAAAAGGATCTCAAAAGTTTTTAAGAAGAGCAACGTAAAAGTGAATGAAGGCGGGATCCTCAACAACCTTGACCTTCGCTTTCCCAACGAACCTGCACGACATAAACTGCTCGATGTGGTAGGCGACCTTGCACTGGTCGGCATTCCATTCAAAGCGCATATTATTGCCAATCGTCCGGGACATTCAAGCAATGTGGCTTTTGCAAAAAAAATCAAGGAGCACCTGAAAAAATACAAGAACCGCCATAACGTTCCCGAGTACGATCCATCCAAGCCACCGCTGTACGATGTGCATGCCATTGAAAAAAAATTGCCGCACCGTTATCCTTTTCTTCTCATTGATAAAGTGATCGAGCTCACAGACAGGCAGGTGGTGGCGATCAAGAATGTTACTTACAATGAACAATTTTTCCAGGGACATTTTCCGGGAAATTGTGTGATGCCGGGTGTGCTTCAGGTAGAAGCACTGGCGCAAACGGGAGGCATCCTCACTATTCCTGATGATCCGGATCACGACTATGATACTTATTTTTTGAAAATCGACAATTGTAAATTCAAGAACAAGGTTGTCCCGGGTGATACGCTCATTCTGAAAATGGAATTGATCAATCCTGTACGCCGTGGAATTTGTGAAATGAAAGGAACTATTTTTGTCGGCGACAAAATAGTTGCCGAAGCCGATCTGGTAGCACAAATCGTAAAGAAACCCAAAGTAAAAGTATGATCTCGTCGCAGGCATCGATTCACCCCAATGCAAAACTCGGCAACAATGTTACTGTGGATCCTTTCGCTGTTGTGCACGATAAGGTTACAATAGGCGATGGCACACATATCATGTCACACGTGGTCATACTGCCCAATACAAGCATCGGCAAAGACTGCCTGGTCTTTCCGGGAGCTGTGCTCGGCGCCGTTCCGCAGGACCTAAAATTTGTTGGTGAAGAAACAACCGTGGAAATTGGTGATCATACTACCATACGGGAATGTGTAACCGTAAACCGTGGCACAAAGGATAAATGGAAGACCGTTGTGGGCAGCTATTGCTTGCTGATGGCTTATGCGCACGTAGCGCACGACTGCATCGTTGGCAATCATGTGATCCTGGCCAATGGTGTTCAGCTGGCGGGTCATGTTGAAGTAGGCGATTATGCCATCATTGGCGGATTGTGTGGCGTACAGCAGTTCACGCGAATCGGAAAGCATGCTTATGTTGGCGGGCAGAGCGCCATCCGCAAAGATGTACCTCCTTATGTAAAAGCAGCGCGTGAGCCAATCAGTTACATGGGCATTAATGTGGTTGGTTTGCACCGCAGAAACTTTCCCCATCACCAGATTGAATCCATTTCACAGATCTATCATCTTCTTTTTGTTGGCAACCACAGCACCACTTCAGGACTGAGCCTGGTAAAAGAAAAAATTGCTGACAGCGAAATCAAATCAGAGATCCTTCAATTCATCCAGGACTCGAAGATCGGTGTCATCCGGCGCTTTTCTAAAAACAGCGTAGATGAAGATTAGGCTGTCGCAGGCAGGAAAGCGTTTTAACCGGGAATGGATTTTCAGAAAAGCCGATTTCCAATTCAATTCCTCTTCTTCCTACGCCATCACAGGTCCCAATGGATCGGGTAAGTCAACGATGCTTCAATGCATCGGCGGCATGATCCAGCTAAGCGAAGGCAGTATTGGTTTTGATAATGAATTTCCCATTGCCTCTGAAGAAATTTATAGAGAAATATCTTTTTGCGCTCCCTATTCGGAACTCATCGAAGAAATGACCCTTCATGAATTCCTGGAATTTCATCGTCATTTCAAACCCTTCCTCGATGGGATGGATGTAAAAAAAATTGTTGAGGAGATTGGACTGGCAACTTCTATTAACAAACAGATCCGGTATTATTCTTCGGGCATGAAACAAAGGGTGAAGCTGGCCCAGGCCATTTTTTTTCAAACATCCATCATCCTCCTCGATGAACCTTGTAGCAATCTGGATTCAATGGGCATTGAGCTCTATCATTCACTCATCAAACGTTTCTGCGCAAACAGACTTGTCATTGTCTGCTCCAACGATCCGGTGGAATATGGATTTTGTAAAGAAATAATTGGAATGGCGAGTTGGAAGTAGTCTGGTGAGGGGAGACAATCTCAAATCACGGATTTCACAAATGAAGGAAGCATTCCCGGGATGCGTTATAATTCGGATAGGCGTTTAGTCTGCTTCACAAACTTTCTTCTCTCTTCTCTCCTCTCTCCTCTCTCATCTCACATCTCTCTACTCACATCTCACATCTCTCATCTCACATCCTGAAGCGAATACTTGATACCCTTAGTTAGCACATTACCTTAGGACGTCATTGCGAGCGGAGCGAAGCAATCTCGTTTATTGATTCTGCTGAAAGTCATATTCAAGTAGTGAAGATTGTTCTTCGCTTAGTAGATGTCTTGCTGAATAGAATTACAGGAAGTACAAGGGAGTGACACAACTGAGGCTGAGTCTTGCACTAAGCTGGGTAAATTATTTTTCTAAAATTTAAGTGCAGCGGTAATCCAGCAAAATAAAAATTAAAGAGCGGTTCATTTCATTTATTCGTTGGCGGCGACGCCAACAAGAGCAACTGTGGTTTTATTATTTGAATTATTTTATCAGCTGCAGTTCTATCTTCAGCTTCTCTTGTGTCACTCACTTTTACTTCCTGTAATTCTATTCAGCAAGACATCTACTAAGCGAAGAACAATGGTCGCTACTCCAACATGACTTTCACCAGAATCAATTAAGGAGATTGCTTCGCTCCGCTCGCAATGACGTCCTAAGGTAATGTGCTAACTAAGGGTATCAAGTATTCGCTTTACGATGTGAGATGTGAGAGGTGAGATGTGAGAAGAGAAAAGGGAGAGGAGAGAAGAAAGTTTGTGAAGCAGACTAAACACCTATCCGGATTATAGCACATCGCCGTGAAATCCTTTCATCGTCTAACTTCTAATGGACCGCACTTAAATCCAATTTTTCTTCTTTTGCGTTTTTATCTCCTTTCCTTTTCTTATTTCCTTTTACCACCAGTACAAAGGGAATGCAAAGAAGGAACAAGATGCCGATGACATAAAAAACATCCATGTAAGAAAGCACCGCAGCCTGTCGCATCACAGATCCGTCAAGGGCAGCATAGGCTTTTTGAAGAGCAATATTCGGAGCATCACCCTTTGCTATGAAGGCGTTCTGATAAGCAGAAACTTTTTGTTGCACGTCAAAATCATTCACGTTTAACTTGGAAACCAGAATAGCGCGGTGCTCCATCACCTTGCGTGTCATAAAAGTGGTGATGAAGGCTATTCCAAAAGAACCACCCAATTGACGCATCATTCCCGTGAAAGCGGCGCCTTCTCCAATCTCCCGCCCTTTTAGTGTACTCAGTGAAAGCGTGGTTACGGGAATAAAGAGCATTCCCATTCCCAGACCGCGCACAATGAGCATCCAGAAAAAATTTTCACTTCCCGTGTCTGGTGTAAGAATCTTATAACCATAGAAACAAAAGCCCGCAAACAGCAACATGCCCAATGCCACGAGGTATTGTTGCGGCACTCCGGCCTGCAGGGCGCGCCCAATGAATGGCATCATGAATGCCGTAGTTAAAGTGGCAGGTACCAATAATAAACCCGATTGCGTTGCCGTCCAACCGAGTGTGGTTTGCGTGTATAGAGGAATAATAAAAGTAGATCCGTAAAGTCCAAATCCAATGATGAAAGACATGATGGTACCCACGCGAAGATTACCATTTCGCAATACACGAAGGTTCACTACCGGATTGCGGAAGACCACTTCCCGCCAAATAAAAAAGAAACCACCCAGTATAGCCGACATCATCAGCAAGGTGATGACAGTGCTATTGAACCAATCTTCGTCCTGACCTTTTTCAAGGATATATTGCAGGGAACCCACAAAAATTGCAAGAAGGGCAATTCCACCCCAGTCTACATCACTCATGGCACTTCGCTGCGCATACTTCGGGCTGCGCACAAATTGAAGTGTGAGCAATGTGGCAATGATGCCGAGTGGAATATTGATATAGAAAATGTAAGGCCATGATTCGGTTCTTTCCACGATATATCCTCCGAGCGGTGGACCCAGAGTGGGGCCAACAATAACACCAAGTCCGTAGATGGCCTGGGCCATACTTCTTTTTTCAGGAGGATAACTTTCGGTGATGATGGTTTGCGAAGTCACCAGCAAGGCTCCGCCGCCAATTCCCTGGAAGAACCGGAAGATCACCAGCTCCCAAATGCCCGTAGCATTTCCGCAGAGAAAAGAAAAAAGAGTAAATATGAGAATCGAAGTCGCAAAATAATTCCTCCTTCCAAACTGCTGTGATAACCAGCTGGTCATGGGCACGATGATCACATTACCGATGGCGTAGGCAGTCACCACCCAGCCTACGTCTGTAGTAGTGGCACCCAGGTTGCCTTTCATTTTTGGAAGTGCCACGTTCACGATCGTAGTATCCACGATCTCCAGAAGCGCACACACGATTGCTGTAATCGTAATGATCACTCTTCGTGAACCATACTCTACCAGAGATTGTTGTTGCTGCATCATAAGGGGAAGCTATTGGCTATTGGCTGTTAGCTGTTGGCTATCAGCTGTTGGCTGTTGGCTTTTTACTGCCGGCTTAAGCAAATAACTTGTTTTCTAAAATTTTGTCTATTATTTACAGTTCTTCTCTCTTCCTTCATCTTCTCTCTCCCATTCACCATTCACCATTCACCATTCACTATTCACTATTCACTATTCACTTCTTCACTTCTTCACTTCTTCGCTTCTTCATCCAGATGAACATCCACCTGGACATTCATTCCGGGGCGCAATTTGCGGATAAGGGTATCGGAAGTATTTGTGAATTCGATACGGACTGGCAGGCGTTGCACCACTTTTACAAAGTTTCCACTGGCATTATCAGGAGGAAGCAGGGCAAAAGTAGAACCTGTTGCAGGAGAGAAAGATCCCACCGCCGCTTCGAATTCATGGTTCTTGAATGCATCGGCTGTAATCACCACACGCTGCCCTTCCCTCATTTTATTGAGCTGGGTCTCTTTGAAATTAGCCACCACCCAAATGCGATCGCTATGCACAATACTGAAAAGAGATTGTCCTGCTTGAACAAATTGTCCGGGCTGTACCGATATCTTCGACACCATTCCATCTTCAGGCGCTACCACTACTGTGTAAGAAAGATTGAGCTTGGCCGCATCTACTTCCACCTGTCTTTGTTTGATGGCGGAACTGGCTACACCTATCTGCTCTGAAGTTGCGGAGCTTTGGGCCGCTACTGCATTGGTTTGTTGTGATGCCTGGTGCTTCTGTTCCTGGAGGATATTGAGCTGCCGTTCTGCTGTTTGCTTGGCGGCCAGTGCCTGTTCATATTGTTGTTGGGTGATGGAGTGGTCTTTAATCAAATTGGCATAGCGATCGTAATCCTGGCTGGTTCGCCAAACATTTACCCTGGCTGCTTCAATTTGAGCATCCACAGTTCCAACGGAAGCCTGCGATGTAGCAATGTTGGCTCTCGCAGCATTGGTGGTGGCCCTGGCAGAATTGAGATTGCTTTCAGCAGTGGAAAGTGCAGCTTCTGCTTCGTCTAACTTTATCCGGTAGTCGCGGTCGTCCAAAATTAAAATCGTATCGCCTTTTTTTATCTGTTGGTTGTCTGTCACCCGAACTTCTTTTACATAGCCGGCCACCCTGGGAATTACGGGACTAATGTCGGCGCTTACCTGTGCATCATCGGTTTCTTCGTGGTGCTTGGCATAATTGTATTTAGAAATGCCAAACCATGCGCCTCCGAGGATGAGGGCGATGAGGATGATCATGAATATTGGATTTCTTTTTTTTGGGGTCGATTTTACACTCTCCGTTTTCGTTGTTGTCGTTGTTTCCATAACTAATTCTGTTCAGTCGTTGATTTTATTTGGTTCCCCCGAGTTGACCCGAGGCTTGTAATAATTTATTGTACGATACTACAGCGTCTGCCTTTGCAAATTCATAATTCAGTCTTGCTTGCAATTGTGCCACATCCGCATCAAGAAGATCAGTGAGGGTTGCCAGACTGTTGTTGTACTTATTGTTCACAATCCTGAAATTTTCATTGGCCTGTTCCACGGCTTTGGCATACACGTCAATTCTTTTACGGCTGCTGAGATAATTGAGATAGGCACGGTTCACTTCCAGACGCACATGATCGTTCATCAATTCCTGCGTAGCAGATATTTGTTTGGCTCTTGCCTCAGCTCCTTCCACTTTGGCTCTGGTTTTCCAGAGTGAAGCAAAATTGTAAGACACACCCAGTCCGATGTTTACTGCATTGGTGATGGTCATTACATTTGGAACATCCGCTGCAATATATCCGCCTGTAAGAGCGATGTTGGGATAATACTCCCCTTTCTGTGCTTTTACGCCTGTTTCCGCCGCCTGCTTTCTCAGGTCCAATGCTTCGAGATCTTTTCTTTCTTTGAAAGCAGATTGAACATAATCGTCCAAAGTTTTTTCCTGTGCAGGATTGGTCACCATGTTGGAATCAGGCTCGAGTTCTGTTTTTTCCGGAAGTCCCAGCATCAGGTCCATATTCACATTGGCGATCTGCCAGTTGTTTTCTGCATCAAGCAAAGAGAGTTCTGTGTTGGAGGCCTGCAGTTGTGCTTTAAGCAGGTCGTTGCGCGCGAGCAATCCGTTTTGTTCCAGGTTGCTGAAATCTTTCACACGCTGTTGCGCCTGTACCAGGTTTTCTTTCATCAGCTCTACTGCCTTGCGCGATTTGTAGAGGTTTACATAAGCTTCCACCGTATTTTCAACAACTGCATCGCGGTCGTTGTCGGCATCGAGACGTGCTGCCTGTGCCAGGAAACGGGAGGACTCAATTCCATAACGAATTTTTCCTCCTGTATAGATAGGCAATGAAGCATTGAGAATACCATACATGGCCTGGGATACTGAGGGAGCGGCTGTTCCGGTGTTTCCACCTCCGCTGCCTGAATTACTGCCTTTGGATTTCAGGTCCACATTGGCATTACTGAGGCGCATGTAAGCACCGGTTACACTGGCATCGGGCAACCTTCTTTGTGTAGCCTCCGTGAGTGAAGCAGTGGCTTCCTCAACTTTTGCATTACTCACTTTGAGCTGCTTGCTGTTTTTTACAGCAAGTTCAATGGCTTCATTCAGGTTCATGGGTTTCTTCTCTTGCGCATGTGCCAGGTTTGCTGCTGACAATGCGATTGCAGCAAACATTATTCTTGCCTTATGCTTCATAATTCAAAATTGCTTTAAACAGGTTTTTTAAATAGGTTCCAAGCTTTTTTTTGATCTGTTTTTCAAATTCCTCGTCCGACAATTTTTCCATATTGTTCATTTTCCGGTAGAAATGCTGTGAAGCAATTACCTGGCTGGCTGTTCCTACCAGTGTCATCATCAAAAAAGGTATGTCGATATTCTTTTTAAAATCTCCTTTCCTTTGTCCTTCATGAATCAGTTGTTTGATCAGGTCCTGATTGGTTTGCTTGAGCTGATAGATCTGTTGAGCCACAGGACTTGAGTTGCTCACCATCTGTTCGTGCAGCATGATGCGATGAAAACATTGCTTCTTAAAGATGCGGTCAACATAATCATCGACCAGCTTTTCCACCTTCTGCATCGGGCTGAGGTCTTTATTATGCAAAATGTTTTCCAATTGTATTCTCAGGTATTGTCCGCGGGTACTGAACATGGCTTCCATCAGTTTTTCCTTGGAGCCGAAATAGTACGAGATCATAGCCAGGTTTACACCGGCTGCCTCAGCTATGTCGCGAACCGATGTGCCCGCAAAGCCCTTATCGGCAAATAATTTCTCGGCCGCTTCAATAATATGTTCCTGCTTTACATTGACTTCCATAGTAAATTCCTCAAACGAGGCGCAAAATTAAACAAACGTTTGATTTAAACAAACATTTAATTACTTTTTTTTCTGGGGCATCTTGTATTTGCAGCAAACACATAGCCAGAATGGTTTTTGGTTTATAGTTTCTTGTGTATACCAGCTGGTATTTTTTAAGCGCGATCTGAATGGGGAGGAAGTCTTCAGTCCGCAGTCGGTAGTCGGCAGAAGCTCTTCCAAATTTTCATTCTGATCTGTAAACTGTCCGCTTTATTTCTCATTATTTTCAAATTGCAGTTTGTTGGAATTGCATGAAACAATAATTCAAAGCCAAAAGTTCAAAAGGTACTTTCCGTTACCGGGATTCATATAGGCCTGGCAGCCCTTTCGGCACACATTAGATTTTACAATAGATATTATAAACCGTAGAGTTTATTAGTGGCAGTCTGTCCTTAATGGCGCCGCGTCCGTCTCGGGTCTCCGAAAAGACCTCGATTTTGCAAGAGCTAGTCTTTCATTACATTCTTCAGCTGTTGTTGGCGTCCGCGGCAAAGAATAATTATATTGTCGATGTTTGCTTTTATCAGAGATTTCTTCAGAGGTAGTCTTCCATAGTGGTTAGATATTTTGGAGAGTGATTCTTAATGGCGGTCCTTCCTTACTGGTTGGTTTTTTTCCTTTCTACTTTTTCTCTTGGAAAGAAAAAGTAGAGCAAAAAGTTCAAGGATCCCGCCTACGGCGGGACGCGCGTCCGGGCCGCGGCACAACAGTCACCCAAAGCTTGACTCGAAGAAACGTTCTACTAGGCAGTCTTTCTCCTTAGATCGAAGCTTACTATAAGTTTTTATTTGTTTTATAGTCGAAGGGCTTTTCATCGAAGATGCTAAAGGCGCTGTGTTCCGCTAGGGCAAGGTCATGGAGTTCATAAACTACAGTCCTGCGGAACAAGGCGCTTGACAAGGCTTATAATTCGAAGAGGCCAGTAAGCCGAATCAATCGAGTAAAATAGAGAAATCATAAGCGGGTTTTGCTTACATCTTAAGAAAGTTGCGAGAACCAGGACTGAGAAATATTTTACTCCATTGATTCACTTTACTGCACTCTTCGAAATACTGATGCTCGCTTCGCTTGCAAGGAGATTGCCGCGCTGC